>NZ_JBIALK010000009.1:0-137992 GCF_042873275.1 Kitasatospora sp. NPDC004745
GTTGACTTTTGGCACGCTGTTGAGTTCTCAAGGAACGGACACTTCCTTCGGTCTGCCTTCCAGCAGGCCCTCCGGGCGCTTCGTTCTTTCGTGTTTCCAGCTTATCAGATGTTTTCCGCTCCGTTTTCCGGGGCTTCGTCATCCAACTCGCCGGTGTCTTCCGGGGTTTGACGCCCCGTCCGACGTTTCAAACTCTAGCCGATCCCCGCTCCGAAAAGCGAATCCGACCGCAATCCGATAAAACGAGCACGCCGAATACGCACCGAGCCGCGACAAAGCGCGACCCAGCCCGAGCCGGGAAGTGGTGTTTCGAAGGATTGGCCGCCCCGGGACCGTCCGCGCCGATGCGTGTCCGGTGCTCCCTGCCGAGCGACTAGAGAACACTACCCCTGTTCGGCGCCGCGGGCAAACCACTGCCGGTGACCGTCCGGGTGCAGCGCGGGCGCCCCGTCTTCACGTACTCGCCGTTGGGGTGGTCGTTGCCGGTGACCCAGTCGCGGGCGGTGGCCTCGTCGCGCCCGATGTCCCGGTGGCGGCGGAGCAGACGTTCCTCGCGCAGGGCGTCGTCGGTGTCGACGTACCAGAGCTCGCGCAGCAGGCGGCGGGCCTCCGGCCACGGGTTGTCGGTGGAGGCGAGGTAGTTGCCCTCGGTGATGACGAGGCGGGTGTGCGGGCGGACGACGTGCCGGGCGGCGACGGGTTCGTCGAGGGTGCGGTCGAAGTCGGGGACGTAGACGTCCCGGAAGCGGTCCCCGGCGATGCGGTGCAGCAGGGCGACGTAGCCGTGGGCGTCGAAGGTCTCCGGCGCGCCCTTGCGGTGCGTCAGGCCGAGGCGCCGCAGTTGGGCGCCGGAGAGGTGGAAGCCGTCGAGCGGGACGTACGCGGCGCTGCCGGGGCCTTCGACGCGTTCGACCTCGGCGACCAGGTGCCGGGCCAGCGTGGACTTGCCGGCCGCGGGCGGGCCGACGAGCCCGAGGATCGTCCGGGCGTTGCTGCCCGGGCCCCGCAGGAGGCCGAGGGCGAGGGCGGTGAGGCTGTCCCCGTTCACACTCATGCGCGCACCCTACTCACCCCGGCTCACCGGGTCACCGCCTCGCGGTCCGCCTCAGGCCCGGCCGGCGAGCGCGGGAACGGCCATGGTCAGCGTGCCGGCGTCGGCGTCCAGGACGGCGGGGACTCCGAGCGGCACGGTCAGCGAGGACGGGCAGTGGCCGAATCCGAGTTCCCACAGGACGGGGACGCCGAGCGGGCCGAGCCGGTCGAGCATGACGGAGCGGACCCGGTCCGGTCGGCCGCAGCCCTCCCAGGAGCCGAGCGCGATGCCGGCGACGCCGTCGAGCGCGCCGGAGCGCAGGAACTGGGTGAGGATCCGGTCGAGCTGGTAGGGGTGCTCGTTGACGTCCTCCAGGATCAGGATGGTGCCGGCGAAGGACGGCCGCGCTCCCGGGGTGCCGCGTTCCGCCGCCAGCACGTGCGTGCAGCCGCCGGCGGTGACGCCCCGGGCCACGCCCGGGACGAGGGCGGTGGCGGTGGCGGAGGTGAGCAGCGTGGTCGAGTCGGGTTCGAAGAGGGTGCGGCGCAGGTGTTCGGCGGTCGGTCCGTCGGTCACGAAGGCGGAGCCGGAGGCCAGCGGACCGTAGAGGGTGGCGAGCCCGAGGCGCTGGGCGAAGGCCTCGTGCAGCGAGGAGACGTCGCTGAAGCCGATGAACGCCTTGGGCGGGACGCGGCGCATGGCGTCCCAGTCGAGCAGGTCGACCATGCGGTGGACGCCGTAGCCGCCGCGGGCGCACATGACGGCGTCGACGGTGGGGTCGAGCCAGGCCTGCTGGAGGTCGGCGGCGCGGTCGGCGTCGGCGCCGGCGAGGTACCCGAGGGAGGGGTGGGTGTCGAGGACGTGCGGGGCGACCGTCACCCGCAGCCCCCAGGAGCGCAGGATCCCGGCCCCGGCGGCGAGCCGCTCGGGGTCGATCGGCCCGCTGGGGGCGACCACGGCGACGTGGTCCCCGGGGCGCAGGTGGGGCGGTCGGGTCAGCCCTCGTGCGGGCGAGGTCGGCTGCTGGTCCATGACCGGAATCCTTCCAGGGGCGCGGGGCGACGCGGTCGGCGGGGTGATGCGGCCTCAGTTCCGGCCGGGTCCGCCGGAACTGGTATGCCCCGTCCGCGTCACACCGATCCCATCACCGACCTGACCTCGGCGAGGGTGGCGTCGGCGATTGCGTTGGCGCGCTCGGCGCCGTCCCGCAGGACCCGGCGCAGGTGGGCGCGGTCGGCGGCGAGTTCGGCGCGGCGGGCCCGGAGCGGGCGGAGGTACTCGTTGACGGAGTCGGTGACGGTGCCCTTGAGGGCGGCGGCTCCGCCGTCGCCGATCTCGGCGGCGATCTCCTCGGGTGCGCGGTCCTGGCAGAGGGCGGCGAGCAGGACGAGGCCGGAGACCTCGGGGCGTGCGGCCGGGTCGTAGGAGATCCGCCGGTCGGCGTCGGTCCTGGCGGCCCGGACGATGCGGGCGGTCTCGTCCTCGGTGGCGCCGAGGGCGACGGAGTTGCCGCGGCTCTTGCTCATCTTGCCGCCGTCGGTGCCGAGCAGCAGCGGGGCGTCGGAGAGCAGCGCCCGGGGCTGGGGGAAGACGGGTTCGCCGCCGCTGTGCGGGTAGCGCTCGTTGAAGCGCCGGGCGACGGTGCGGGCGACCTCGAGGTGCGGCAGCTGGTCCTGGCCGACCGGCACGAGGTTCGCCTTGCAGAAGAGGATGTCGGCGGCCTGGTGGACCGGGTAGGTGAACATCAGCCCGTTGACGGCGGACTGGCGGGAGTGGGCGATCTCCTCCTTGACGGTGGGGTTGCGGTTGAGTTCGGCGACGCTGACCAGGCTGAGGAAGGGGAGCAGCAGCTGGTTGAGGGCGGGGACGGCGCTGTGCGCGAAGATCGTGGCGCGGTCCGGGTCGAGGCCGGCCGCGAGGTAGTCGAGGACGAGGTCCTCGGTGTGCTCGGCGAGCCGGTCGGCGACGTCCCGGTCGGTGATGACCTGGTAGTCGGCGACCACGACGAACATCTCGACGCCCTGTTCCTGGAGCCGGACGCGGTTGCGCAGGGTGCCGAAGTAGTGGCCGAGGTGGAGCGGGCCGGTGGGGCGGTCGCCGGTGAGGACCCGGTCGGTGCCCGGGTCGGCGGTGAAGGTCGCGGTGGTGGCGGCGCCGGCGGGGCCGGTCGCGGTCGCGGTGGTGGTCATCGGGTTTCTCCTCGGTGCGGCGGTGGTGGCGGCCGTCCGGGGGCGGGAGCCCGTCCCGTGGGGAAACACGACAGGGCCGTCCGATCCGGACGGCCCTGGGTCAGGTGTGAGGGGTGGCCGTCCTAGGACGGCCACCAGCTCAGGCCCGCGTGAAGCTTCATGTGCTCGAGGATAGCGCCGACGGTCCGCCGGCGTGGCCGGTCGGTCGATCCGGCGATCGACCGCCGGCCACCGGCGCCCGGCGCCCGTTTCAGTCCTCGACGACCAGCGCGGGGGTGTCCCGGCGCAGCGTCTCGCCGCGGAAGAACTCCGGCCGGACCAGGCCGTAGCCGGTCATCAGCGCCGCGCCGAGCAGCAGGATGCCGACGCCGATGACGAACACCGAGCCGATGCCGAGGACGGCTCCGCTGCCGTACTCCGGGTCCCAGGCGTCGGTGAGGGTCTGCAGGAAGACCCCGCTCAGCAGCACGCCGCCGAGCAGTGGGGCGACGCCCTTGAGGAAGAGGTCGCGCGGGCCGTTGCGCAGCGAGCGGCGGAAGTACCAGACGCAGGCGAATGCGGTCAGCGCGTAGTAGAAGCAGATCATCAGACCGAGCGCCAGGATGGTGTCCTCGACCACGTCCTCGCTGATCAGGCTCATGCCGACGTAGAAGACGGCGGTGGCGGCGCCGGCCGCGGCGGTGGCGTAGCCGGGGGTGCGGAAGCGCGGGTGGACGGCGCCGAAGCGCGGCGGCACGGCGCGGTAGGCGCTCATCGCGAGCAGCGTGCGGGCCACCGGGATGAAGGTGGTCTGCAGGCTGGCGGCGGCGCTCGCGACCACGGCCAGGAAGAGCAGGACGCTCCAGGGCGACCCGAGCACCGGGCGGGCGAGCGCGGCGAAGACGTTGTCGGAGGTCTCCGGATTGCCCAGGCCCGGGCCGGTGGAGCCGACGCCCGCGAACATCTGGGCGGCGATCGCCACCAGCAGGTAGGAGCCGACCAGGGTGACCATGGAGGTCATCGCCGCACGGCCCGGCGTCCTGGAGCTGCCGAGGGTCTCCTCGTTCATGGTGAGGCAGGTGTCCCAGCCCCAGTACATGAAGATCGACAGGGACAGGCCGGCGGTGAAGGCGCTGAAGGAGCCGACCTCCAGTGGGTTGAGCCAGGAGGCCGAGAAGCCGATCGAGTCGGGGAGCTCGCCCGCGGCGGCCTTGCCGATGGCGATGACCGAGAAGAGCACCAGCACGGCGAGCTGGAGCCCGACCAGGCCGTACTGGAACCACCGGGTGGCCGTCATCCCCCGGTAGCTCATCGCGGTGGCGCCGCCGATCAGCAGGACCACGGTGAGCAGGTGGACGGCCTGGTTCTGGTCGAGGTCGGCGACCCGGCTGCTGCCGGTCATCTCGCCGAGCATCAGGTAGAGGAAGTCGGTGGCGACCCCGGCCAGGTTGGAGAGCACGATGATCGTCGCGACGGTCAGGCCCCAGCCGGCCATCCAGCCGACCCGGGGGCCGAAGGCCTTGACCGTCCAGGTGAAGGACGTGCCGCAGTCCGGGAAGTCCTTGTTCAGCTCCTTGTAGGCGAACGCGACGAGCAGCATCGGCAGGAAACCGGCCAGGAACACCGCGGGCATCTGGACGCCGACCGCGGTGACGGTCGGCCCGAGCGTCGCGGTCAGGCAGTAGACCGGGGCGACCGTCGAGACGCCCAGGACCACGCTGCTCAACAGGCCCACCGAGTTGCCCGACAGGCCCTTGTCCCCCGCTCCCCCCGCCGGCCCCCGGTCGGGGACTCCACCACTGGCACCACTGACCGGGGTGCCCTGCGGAGCGCCGGGCGCCATTGCCCGGCCGCTGCTTCCGTGCTCTGAGAGCTGCTGATCACGCACCAGCGCACTCTAGTGCGGATGCAGAAGGTTGAGCAGACCAACTCTTGGTGATTTTATGCACGTACGTTGAGATTTGGCGCGCGTAGTAGGTTTGCCTAACCTAACCTCGATCTCGAAGGAGCGTCGCGTGGCCCCCACCTCCGGCGACCCCACCTCCGGCGACCCTGCACCCGGCGACCCGGCCCGCGTCGGCCCCGCCCCGGTCGGCCCCCGCACCCCGTCCCGCCGCCGGTTCCTGTCCACCGCCGTCGCCGGCGGAGCGGTGCTCGGCCTCGGCGGACTCCTCACCGCCTGCGGCGGACCCGGCGGCAGCGGCGGCCCCGGCGCCTCCGGGGGGTCGACCCCGGGCACCGGCGGCTCCTCGCCCGACCAGAAGTCGGTGAAGCAGGGCGGCGACGACTACGCCACCGTGATCGAGAAGATGAAGGGCTTCGGCACCGACGCCGCCCCCGGCGTCTACCCGCGCACCGTCCGGCACGCGATGGGCGAGACCGTCGTCCCCGCCCGGCCCACCCGGGTGGTCGTTCTGGACACCGGCGAGCTCGACAACGTCGTCTCGCTCGGCATCCAGCCGGTCGGCGTCGTCCACACCGACGGTTCCAAGTCGCTGCCCTCCTACCTCAGGGACAGGGCCGGCGCCCCCGCCGCGGTCGGCACCATCAACAGCCTCAACCTGGAGGCGATCGCCGCGCTCAAGCCCGACCTGATCCTCGGCAGCCGGCTGCGCGCCCAGGACCAGTACGCGCAGCTGTCCAAGATCGCGCCGACCGTCTTCTCCCTGCGCCCGGGCTACCCCTGGAAGCAGAACTTCCGGCTCAACGCCAGCCCCTTCGGTCTGGAGGCGGAGGCCGGTGCGCAGCTCGACGCCTACCAGGCGGCCGCCACCGCGGTCGGCGCCGGACTCGACGGCAAGCGGCCGACCGTCACCCCGCTGCGCTTCATGCCGGGCCGCACGCGGCTGTACGCCGGGCTGTCCTTCATCGGCACCGTCCTCGCCGACGTGCCGCTGCCGCAGCCCCCGATCGAACAGGTCGAGGAACTCGCGGTGGAGGTCAGCCCGGAGCAGATCGACAAGGCCCACGCCGACTGGATCTTCTACGGCGTCTACGGCACCCCCACCGCCACCAACCAGGACACGGTGCTCGGCGGCGCGCTCTGGAAGACCCTCGGTGCGGTCAAGTCCGGTCAGGCCCGACCGGTTTCGGACGAGACCTGGTTCCTGGGGCTCGGCGTCCTGGCGGCGAACGCGGTGCTCAGCGACCTCAAGGGGTTCGTCGCGCCCGGCACTTGAGCCGACACACCGGGTAGGGGCGGGCCCGGTCCGCGCGCACGACCGCGGAAATGACGCTTGGAGCTGATCGCGCGGTGCGGGAGGATCGTCGGGACCGTCCGCCGAAGGGCCCGTGCCGATGACCTCGCTCCACCCCACCGCAACCGATCCGACGCCGCCCGGCCCGCCCGCGGACGGCGCCGGAACGCCGGCACCGCACGCCGGGCGCTGCGCCGTCACGACGGCCGCCGAGGCCGGCCCGGCCGGCGCCCCGGGGGCCTCCCCCAGCGGCCCGGCCGGCGACCCGCGCCACCCCGGCGGCGCGCGCCCCGACTCGGTGCCCCGGCCCCGCGGCTCGCAGGACGCCCTGCCGGACGGCCGCCCCGCCGACGAGGACGCCGCGACGGACGATCCGACCACGTCACGGCTGCGGGCGGCGCTCGCCGAACGGCTGCGGGCCGCGCACGCGCAGGGGCGCTCGGTCTCCGAACTGGCGGCCGCGTGCCGTCGGCCGGTCGCGGAGGTGCGGGCCCTGCTCGGCGGGGACGGCGCGGGCCGGGCCGCGGAGTCCGACGGCGTCGGCCGGGGGCGCCCCGCGGGCGGCTCGGGCGGCGTGGACGGCGTGGACGGCGTGGACGGTCCGGACGGTCCGGACGGTCTGGTCCGTGCCGCGGGCGGCCCCGGCGGTCGGGACCGGACGGACGGTGTGCACGGCGGCCTCGGCGCGGCCGACCCGGGGAGCGCGGCGGTCCCCGCGGGTCCGGAGCGCGCGAGCGGCACCGGAACCACCGGGTACACCCGGTTCCCCCTCACGACCGGCCCGACGGCGGACGAGACCGACGTGCCCGTCCTACGGGCCGCCCGCGAGGACCTGCGGGGCTTCGGGTCGCGGCGGCCCTCCCCGTCGCGCCGGCTGCGGCGGATGCACCCGGAGAGCGCCCCGGCCGGACCGGCCGCCGTCGGCCCGGCCGAACCGGCGGCCCCGGCCGGCCTCCAGGACGGGGACGGACGGGTGGTCCTGCCCCGTACGGGTGAACCCGCCGACGCCGGCCGGACCGTGGAGCAGTGGCCGGCCGCCGACCCCGGGGCGACGCGCGGCGAGACCCCGCTGGGCATCCTGATCAGTGGCAGCCCCCTCCAACCCGAGGCCGTCGGTCGCCCCGAGGAGCGGGCTCCGGTCCGGGTGGCGGCCGACACCGTCCGGCTCGGCCGCGGCACCAGCCTCGTCGTGCTGCCGTCCTGGCGGCCCGCCATCGCCGTCTCGGTGCCGACCGACCGGCTGCTGGCCGCCACCGGGCTCACCTTCGAGCAACTGGCCGGCGCGCAGCTGACGGTGCTGATGAACCCCGCCGCGCTGCACGACCGGGAGTTGGACCTGCACGGCTGGGAGGCCGGACCGGGCGGGCGGGCCCGGCGCGGCGGGCGGCCGTAGGGCCGAGGAGCCGTCGAGCCGCGGGCCGACGGGCCGACGGGACGCCCGCACGGGAGCCCGGCGGGCGGCGGGTGATGTGCGGCGGGGTCGTGCGTGGCGGATCGCGGCCGGCCCTCGGTGGCTGAGCGTCAGCGGGCGGTCGTCAGCATGCGGCCGTCAGCATCCGGGCGTCGTCAGCGGACGTCCGGGGCGTTCGGCACGTAGCCGAGGTCGACGGGCACCGGGGGCCGACCGTCCACCGCCCAGCCCGAACGGACGGCGTCCAACAGCTCCGGCAGCCGGGGCGGCCAGAGCGCGTCGGCGTTCTCGTCGGCCAGGTCGGCCGGGGTCCACCAGCGCCAGTCCAGGATCCGGTCCTCGGCGTGCACGGCGCTGACGTCGCCGACCGGCCCGCGGTGCGGACCGGTGGTCAGGTAGATGTGCTCGTGCTGGCGGACCGGGGTGCCGTGCCAGGTGAAGTCGTGCTCCCAGGTGCAGAGCAACGGGCCGGGTTCGAGGTCGGTCCAGCCGGTCTCCTCCCAGAGCTCGCGCCGCGCGCCGGTCCACGGGCTCTCGCCGGTGTCCAGTCCGCCGCCGGGCATCGTCCAGTGCACGCCCACCTCGTCGTTGTCCGAACGCAGCAGGAAGACCGAACCTCCCTCGTCCAGGACGACGGTGCGGGCGGCCTGTCGGGGAACGCGCTTGCGGGATCGCAGCAGATTTCGCATCGGATCACTCTGGCAGCGCAGCCCCGGGCCGTCGAGCCGAATTCACCGGAGTGAAAGCCGCCGACACGGGCCCGACTTCGGCCGTACCCTGACGGCCATGCCCGTACCCGCGATCCTCCTCCCCGCCGACCCGCTCAACCCGCGCCGACCCGACCCGCACTTCGCCTGGGAGGCGCGGCTGTTGCGGGAGTCGGGCGGCGAGCACCACCTGGTCGACCACGACGCGCTGCTCGCCGGACGGGCCGAGGAGGCCGTCCTACGGGTGCCGCGCGGCAGCGGCCCGCTCTGGTACCGGGGCTGGATGCTGCCCTCGGCCCGCTACGCCGAGTTCTCCGCCGCGCTCACCGCACGCGGCGGACACCTGCTGACCAGCGCGGCCGGCTACGCGACGGCCCACGAACTGCCCGGCTGGTACGGCGTGTTCGAGGGGGCGACCCCGCCCAGTACGTGGATCCCGACCGCCGGGGCGGCGCCAGCGGCGGAGGAGCTGGCGGCCGCGGCGGCCCGGCTCGGCGGCAGCGGGCCGGCGATCGTCAAGGACTACGTGAAGTCCCGCAAGCACGAGTGGCACGAGGCCTGCTACGTCCCGGAGTTGGCCGACCTGGCGGCCGTCGGCCGGGTGGTGGCCCGGTTCGTCGAGCTGCAGGGCGAGTTCCTGGCCGGCGGGGTGGTGCTGCGGCGGTTCGAGCGGTTCGCCGGCCTCCCGGACGCCGGGCGCGGGGTCGGCGGCCCCGGGGCGGCCGCGCCGGGCGGTGCCGGAACGGGGGCCGACGGAACCGGCGATGGCGCCCACGGCCTGGGCGACGGGGCCGGCCGGGCCGCGGAGGCGCGGGTGTGGTGGCTGGACGGCGAGCCCGTCCTGGTCGGACCGCACCCCGACGGGCCCCGCCACACCGTCGAACCCGACCTCGACGGCGTCCAGGCGCTGGTCCGGACGCTCGGCTGCCGCTTCGTCACCACCGACCTCGCCTACCGGGCCGACGGCTCCGGCTGGCGGGTGGTCGAGGTCGGGGACGGGCAGGTGAGCGAGCTTCCGCACGGCATCGACGCCTCGGGCCTGTTGACCTCGCTGATCGCCGCCTGACGCCGGGGCGGCCGTCGCCCTTCGCAGGCACCGCCGCTCCGAACGCCCCGGCCGGGGGCCGCCCGGTCGGGGAGGGTGGCCGGACGGGGAGGGTGGCCGGAGTCCGGTCGGACTCCGGCCCACGCTGCCCCGGGCGACCCGGCCCGGGGACCTACCCGGCCGGGACGGCCTCGGCCACCGGGTGGCCGTCGGCGATGAAGGCCTCCCACAGCCGGGCGTAGGTGCCGCCCCTGGCCAGCAGTTCGGCGTGGGTCCCGTCCTCGACCACCCGGCCGTGGTCCAGCACGACGACCCGGTCGGCGCGCTCGGCGGCGGTCAGCCGGTGGGCGATCACCAGGGTGGTGCGGCCGCCGCTGAGCCGGTCGGCGGCGTGGTTGACCACCGCCTCGGTGGCCAGGTCCAGGGCCGCGGTCGCCTCGTCCAGCAGGAGGATGTCCGGGTCCACCAGTTCGGCTCTCGCCAGCGCGATCAGCTGGCGCTGGCCCGCCGAGAGGTTGCGCCCGCGGCCCGCGACCTCGTGGTCGTAGCCGCCGGACAGCTTGAGGATCATGTCGTGCGCGCCGACCGCCCGGGCCGCCGTCTCCACCTCGGCCGGCGAGGCCTGCGGCCGGCCGTACGCGATGGCCTCGCGCACCGTGCCGGCGAACAGGTACGCCTCCTGCGGCACCACGCCGAGCCGGTGCCGGTACTGCGCCAGGTCGTAGCGGGTGAGGTCGACCCCGTCGACCCGGACGGTGCCGGCCGTCGCGTCGTAGAACCGGGCGACCAGCTTCACCAGCGTCGACTTCCCGGCGCCGGTCTCACCCACCAGCGCCACCGTCTGCCCGGCCGGGATGTGCAGGTCCACACCGGTCAGCACGTCCGGCGCGCCGTCCGCCCCGCCGTTGTAGGCGAAGCTGACGCCCTCGAAGGAGATCTCCCCGCGCAGCCCCTCGGGGACCGGGACCGGGTCGGCGGACTGCACGGTGGTGGTCGGGGTGCGCAGCAGCTCCCGGATCCGGCCGAGCCCCACCGAGGCCTGCTGGTAGCCGTCGAACACCTGGGACAGCTGGTTGACCGGCGCGAAGAACAGGTCGATGTACAGCAGGTACGCGACCAGCGCGCCGACCGTCAGCGTCCCGGCGTCGACCCGGGCGGCGCCCACGATCAGCACCAGCGCGGCGGCCACGCTGGAGAGGAACTGGACGAACGGGAAGTACAGCGAGATGTAGAGCTGCGCACGGACCCGGGCCTCGCGGTAGGCCTCCCCCCGGGCGACGAAGCGGTCGGTGTTGGCGTCCAGGCGGCGGAAGGCCTGGACGATCCGCATGCCGGCCACGTTCTCCTGCAGGTCGGCGTTGACGGTGCTGATGAGGTCCCGGGAGAGCTCGTACTGGTCCTTGGACTTCTTGCGGAACACCAGCGTGGCGATCACCAGCAGCGGCAGCACCGCGAAGACCACCAGGGCCAGGCCGGCGTCGATGATCAGCAGCGCGGCGAAGATCCCGGCGAAGGTGAGCAGGCTGACCACGGCGGTGACGACGCCGGTCTGCAGGAACGAGGTCAGCGAGTCCAGGTCGGTGGTCATCCGGGTCATGATCCGACCGGACAGCTCGCGCTCGTAGTAGTCCAGGCCGAGCCGGTTCAGGTGGGCGAAGATCTTGAGCCGGAGCGAGTAGAGCACCCGCTCGCCGGTCCGTCCGCTGACCCGGTTCTCGGCGCTCTGCACCAGCCAGTCCAGCAGCACCACGACGAGCGCGGCGAGCGCGGCGACGGCGACCCCGGACATCAGGGCCTTGCTGACGCCCTGGTCGATGCCGTGCCGGATCAGCACCGGCAGCACCAGGGCCGCGCCGGCGTCCAGCGCGACGAGCAGCAGGGCGAGGGCCAGCGGGGCCCGGAAGGGGCGCAGCATCCGGCGGAGGGTGAAGTCCGGGTCGCCGGCCTCGGCCTCGGACCGGGGGATGGCCGGGGTGTCGGTGGCCGGCGGGAGCGCGGCGACCGTGGCCAGCAGGTCGGGGTTGGCGGTGCGGGCCGCCTTGACCAGGGCGGGGGTGGGGAGGGCGGGGACCGCCGGTTCGCGCTCCGGCGCGGCGGTCTGGCCTGCCGTCCGCCCGGGGGACCCGTCGAGGGCCTGGCCGGTGGCCTGGTCAGGGGCGTGGTCGGGGGCCCGGTCCGCGGTCGGGTCCGTCGCGTCGTCGGGAGCCTGCTGCCCGGAATGCTGCTCGGCGTGCTGCCCGGCGTGCTGTTCGGACGGCTGCCCGGGTGCGGGCTCCGCCTGCGGCCGCCGGGAGGCGCGGCCCGCCTCGTGGTCGGTGATCAGCGCCCGGTACTGGGGACATCGGGCGTCGAGCTCCTCGTGCGTGCCGATGTCCAGGAGCCGGCCGTGGTCCAGGACGGCGATCCGGTCGGCGAGCTGGAGCGTCGACCGCCGGTGCGCGATCAGCAGCGTCGTGCGGCCGGTCATCACCGAGCGCAGCGCGTCGTGGATCTCGGCCTCGATCTGCGGGTCCACCGCCGAGGTGGCGTCGTCCAGCAGCAGGATCCGAGGGTCGGTGAGGATCGCCCGGGCCAGTGCGATGCGCTGGCGCTGGCCGCCGGAGAGGGTCAGACCCTGCTCGCCGACCCTGGTCTCGTAACCGTCCGGCAGCGCGCGGACGAACTCGTCGGCCTGGGCGGCGCGCGCGGCCGCGACGACCTGCTCGTCGGTGGCGTCCGGGCGGCCGTAGGCGATGTTGGTGCGGACCGACTCGGAGAAGAGGAAGCTCTCCTCGGGGACGATCCCGACCGCCGCACGGACCGAGTCCAGGGTGAGGTCGCGCAGGTCGTGCCCGTAGATCCGGACGGCGCCGGCCGCCGGGTCGTAGAAGCGGGGCACCAGCTGCGCCACCGTCGACTTGCCGGAGCCCGAGGCGCCGACCAGTGCGAGGGTCTCGCCCGGGGCCAGCCGCAGGCTGAGGCCGTGCAGCACGGGGGCGGGGTGCTCCGGGTCGTAGCGGAACTCGACCTGGTCGAACTCCAGGGCGACGTCCGGCGTGCGGGGGCCGGCGGAGCCGGCCGGGGAACCGGAGGTGACGGCGGCGTCGGGCGAGGCCTCTGCGGCCCCGCCGTCCCGGCCGGAACGGGTGAGGTCGAGGGTCAGCGCGTCCGGGCGCTCCTGCACCAGCGGACGGTCGTCGATCAGCTGCAGCACGCGCTCCACGCCGGCCCTGGCCTGCTGGCCGATCGTGATGACCGCGGTGAGCATCCGCACCGGACCGGTCATCTGCGCGACGTAGGCCGAGAAGGCGACGAAGGTGCCGAGCGAGACCCGGCCGTCGACGGCCAGCCAGCCGCCGAAGGCCAGCACCGCGACCTGCGCGAGCGCCGGGATCGCCTGCATCGCCGGGTTGTAGCGGGCGTTGAGCCGGATCGACCGGAGGCGGGCGGCGAACAGGTTGCGGGACGCCAGCTCCAGTTTGTCGAGCTCCTGGGCCTCCTGGCCGAAGCCCTTGACCACCCGGACGCCGCCGATGGCGCCGTCCACCACGCCCGCCACGGCCGCCGCCTCCTGCTGGGCGGCCCAGGTGGCGGGGAACAGCCGCTTGCGGCTGAGGGAGGAGACCCACCACAGCGCGGGCGCCATCACCAGGGCGATCAGGGTGAGCGGCGGGGAGAGCCAGACCATCACGGCCAGCGACATGACGAACATCAGCAGGTAGCCGGTCATCATCGGCAGCATCGAGAGCAGGCCGTTGATCAGCTGGAGGTCCGAGGTCGCGCGCCCGATGACCTGGCCGGTGTCCAGGCGGTCCTGGCGGTGGCCGTCGAGTCGGCCGAGCGAGCGGAAGAGGTCGCTGCGCATGTCGTGCTGGACGTCGAGGGCGAGCTGACCGCCGTAGTAGCGACGGACCTGGGTGCAGCCGAAGACCACGACCGCGGCGAGCAGCAGCACCAGGGCCCAGGGGGCCAGCGAGCGGGTGTGCGTGGTGATGACGTCGTCGATGATCAGCTTGGTGACCAGCGGCACCAGCGAGGTGACGGCCATGCCCACCAGCGAGGCGCCGAACGCGAGCAGCACGCTCCGGCGGGAGTGCCAGCAGTAGCCGACCAGCCGGCGCAGCCAGCCGGTCGTCTCCGGGCTCCCGCCGCCCTGCGGGGCCGCGGCGTTCTGCGGGGCCTGGGCGTTCTGCGGGCCCCGACCGGTCTGCGGGCCGGCGCCGGTGTCCTGCCGGCCGGCGCCGGGAACCGGTGGGCCGCTCGGGGACTGCTCCACCGTGGATCCGTGAGTCTCAGGCATATTTAGGGATGCTAACCATTTCGTCGGGTGGCCGCCACGGCGTTCTCCCACCGGGGTGGGGTGGGAGTGGGCCGGGACGGCCCGGATCGTCCGGTCCGGCGGTCTGGCAAACAGCCCGCGCCCTGCGGTGATTCCCGATCGGACCCGCACGGCACGCCGCCCCCGCCTGCCTCCAGGGTCGCGGACGGCCCGGCGGACGCCCAGCGGCCGCGGGCCGGTGGGCGCCGTCCTTTGGACCTAGGACCCGGGCCGGGGGTGCCGGGCGGGGCCGGGGCACGGATCAGGGGCGCGGACCAGGGGTGCGGGTCGGGGTCCGCGGGGCGTGCCGGTGCCGGCCTCAGGCGTCCGGAGCCGCGTCCGGAGCCGCGTCGGCCGCGACGGAGCCGGCCGCCGCGGCGAAGGCGCCGTGGGCCAGGGCGTGCAGCAGGGCGGCCATGCCGTCGCGCTGGAGGCCGACCCGCTCGCCCTGGGCCGGGTTCGGGGCGAGGCTGTGCGGGGTCGAGTTGATCAGTCCGAAGACGGCGTGGACGGCGGCCCGGGCCACCGGCTCGGCGCTCGGGCCCGCCAGCTGCGGATACGCCTGCCGGACCACGTCCACCCAGAGCTCGACGTAGCCGCGCTGGAGGCGGCGGACGCTGCGCCGGTCCTCCTCCTTGAGGTTCAGCAGCTCGCGGTCGTGCAGGGTGATCAGGTCGCGGTCGTCGAGGGCGAACTCGACGTGGCCGCCGATCAGGGCGTCGAGTGCGGCGGCCGGACCGTCACCGCCCCCGGCCCGGCGGCGCCCCTCCTCCAGCAGGCGCTCACTGATGCCGATCAGCAGGTCGGCCAGCATCGCGTCCTTCCCGGCGAAGTGGCGGTAGAGCCCGGGGCCGCTGATGCCGACCGCCTTGCCGATCTCGTCCACGCCCACTCCGAGGAAGCCCCGGGCGGCGAACAGCCGCGCGGCCTCCCGGCGGATCTGGTCGCGGCGTGGGAGCGCGGAGGCTGCGGGGACGTTCGGCATGCTGCCCATCGTAGACAGTCGGGTTATCGGCCGTTAACCTGGGCGCGTAAGTTAACGTTAATTAACGTGTGACTCATGGGCGTACCGCACCCGGCCGCCCACCAGGCGCCGAGGGCAAGGGAGCTCTTGGGAATGGTCATCTCCACCGCCGGCACACCCGCCGGAGTCCAGCTCAGCGCGGCGAACGGCACCGCGGCGCCGTCCGCCGCACCGCCGGGGGCCGCGGCCCCCGCACCCCGGCTCGGCACCTCCGCCGACCCGGGCTCCGCGGCCTACCTGGCCAACACCGAGGCGCACCGGGCCCTCGTCGCCGAGCTGCGCGACAAGCTCGACACGGCCGCCCTCGGCGGCGGCGCCAAGGCCCGCGCCCGGCACACCTCCCGGGGCAAGCTCCTCCCCCGCGACCGGGTGGACACCCTGCTCGACCCGGCCTCGCCCTTCCTGGAGCTGGCCCCGCTGGCCGCCGACGGCATGTACGACGGGGCGGCGCCCGCGGCCGGGGTGATCGCCGGCATCGGCCGGGTCGCCGGACGCGAGGTGGTGGTGGTCGCCAACGACGCCACGGTCAAGGGCGGCACCTACTACCCGATGACGGTGAAGAAGCACCTGCGCGCCCAGGAGGTCGCGCTGGAGAACCGGCTGCCCTGCGTCTACCTGGTGGACTCGGGCGGCGCCTTCCTCCCCATGCAGGACGAGGTCTTCCCGGACCGCGACCACTTCGGCCGGATCTTCTACAACCAGGCCCGGCTCTCCGCCGCGGGCATCCCGCAGATCGCCGCCGTGCTCGGCTCCTGCACGGCCGGCGGCGCGTACGTCCCGGCGATGAGCGACCAGGCCGTGATCGTCCGCAACCAGGGCACCATCTTCCTGGGCGGGCCCCCGCTGGTGAAGGCCGCCACCGGCGAGGTGGTCACCGCCGAGGAGCTGGGCGGCGGCGAGCTCCACTCCCGCACCTCCGGCGTCACGGACCACCTCGCCGAGGACGACGCCCACGCGCTCTCCATCGTCCGCACGATCGTGGCCGGGCTCGGCCCGCGCTCGGCCGCGCCGTGGCCGCTCGCCCCCGTCGAGCCGCCGACCGTCGACCCGGCCGGGCTGTACGGGGCCGTCCCGGTCGACCCGCGCACCCCCTACGACGTGCGCGAGGTGATCGCCCGCCTGGTCGACGGCAGCCGGTTCGCCGAGTTCAAGGCCGAGTACGGATCGACCCTGGTCACCGGCTTCGCCCGGATCCACGGCCACCCCGTCGGCATCGTCGCCAACAACGGCGTGCTGTTCTCCGAGTCGGCCGTCAAGGGCGCCCACTTCATCGAGCTGTGCGACCAGCGCGGCATCCCCCTCCTCTTCCTGCAGAACATCACCGGGTTCATGGTCGGCCGGCAGTACGAGGCGGGCGGCATCGCCAAGCACGGCGCCAAGATGGTCAACGCCGTCGCCTGCACCCGCGTCCCGAAGCTGACGGTGGTGATCGGCGGCTCGTACGGAGCCGGCAACTACTCGATGTGCGGACGGGCCTACTCACCCCGCTTCCTGTGGATGTGGCCGGGCGCCAAGATCTCCGTGATGGGCGGCGAGCAGGCGGCGTCCGTCCTCGCCACCGTCCGCCGCGACCAGCTGGAGGCGCACGGCGAGCAGTGGCCGACCGAGGCGGAGGAGGAGTTCAAGCGCCCCGTCCGCGAGCAGTACGAGCGCCAGGGCAGCGCCTACTACGCCACCGCCCGGCTCTGGGACGACGGCGTGATCGACCCGATGGACACCCGCACCGTCGTCGGCCTCGCGCTCACCGCCTGCGCCAACGCCCCGCTCCCGCAGCCCGGCCCGTACGGCGTCTTCCGGATGTGACCCCGCCCCCGCGGGCTCCGACCCCTCCCGTCCGACCGTGACCCCGCTTCCGCGGGCGTGACCGGGCGGTGCCGACGCACCGCCCGGGCCGGGGCGCCCGCCCCGCCCGCCACCCCCTCTTCGTACGGCCCCCTCGACCCGGAGGAACGCCTCCCATGTTCGACACAGTTCTGGTCGCCAACCGCGGTGAGATCGCCCTCCGGGTGATCCGCACCCTGCGGCGGCTCGGCGTGCGCTCGGTCGCCGTGTTCAGCGACGCCGACGCCGACGCCCCGCACGTCCGCGAGGCGGACGTCGCGGTGCGGCTCGGCCCCGCCGACCGCAGCGACAGCTCCGCGGCCGAGACCTACCTGCGCACCGACCAGATCCTCGCCGCCGCCCGCCGCACCGGCGCCCAGGCCGTCCACCCCGGCTACGGCTTCCTCGCCGAGAACGCCGGCTTCGCCCGCGCCTGCGCCGACGCCGGCCTCGTCTTCATCGGACCTCCTCCCGGTGCGGTGGAACTGATGGGCGACAAGATCAACGCCAAGGAGGCCGTCCGCGCCGCCGGCGTCCCGGTGGTCCCCGGCAGCGAGGCCACCGCGCCCACCGACGACGAGCTCGTCGCCGCCGCCGACGGGATCGGCTACCCCGTCCTGCTCAAGCCGTCCGCCGGCGGCGGCGGCAAGGGCATGCGCCTGGTGCGGGACCCCGCCGACCTGCCCACCGAGATCGCCGCCGCCCGCCGCGTCGCCCGGACGGCCTTCGGTGACGACACCCTGCTGCTGGAGCGCTGGGTCGACCGGCCGCGCCACATCGAGGTGCAGGTGCTGGCCGACGCCCACGGCACCACCGTCCACCTCGGCGAGCGCGAGTGCAGCCTCCAGCGCCGCCACCAGAAGCTGATCGAAGAGGCTCCCTCCGTCCTGCTCAACGCCGAGACGCGTGCCGCGATGGGCGCTGCGGCCGTCCGCGCCGCGGAGTCCTGCGGCTACACCGGGGCCGGCACCGTGGAGTTCATCGTCCCCGGCATCGACCCGGCCGACCCCGCCTCCGCCGCCACCGACGGGGTGCGGGACTTCTTCTTCATGGAGATGAACACCCGTCTCCAGGTGGAACACCCCGTCACCGAGCTCGCCGTCGCCGTCGGCGAGGACGCGGCCCGACTCGACCTGGTCGAGTGGCAGCTGCGGATCGCCGCCGGAGAGCGGCTCTCCTTCGGTCAGTCCGACGTCTCCTTCCTGGGCCACGCCATCGAGGCCCGGATCTGCGCCGAGGACCCGGAGCGGGACTTCCTGCCCACCGGCGGCCGCATCCTCGTCCTGGACGAGCCCCGCGGCGAGGGCGTCCGCGTCGACTCCGGGGTCGCCCCCGGATCCGTCGTCACCAGCGCCTACGACCCCATGCTCGCCAAGGTCATCGCGTACGGGCCCGACCGCCCGACCGCGCTGCGCCGGCTGCGCGCCGCGCTGGCCGACACCCGGATCCTGGGCGTCACCACCAACACGGGCTTCCTGCGCCGACTGCTCGCCCACCCCGACGTCGCCGCCGGCCGACTGGACACCGGACTGGTGGAGCAGACGGCCCGGCAGCAGCCCGGACTGCTCGCCTCGCCGTACTCGCCGGCGAACGCGGCCGACCCCGGGCACCCGGCCGAGGAGGCCGGCACCGGCGACGGCACGGGGGCGACCGGCCCGCTCCCCTCCGGCGCTCCGACATCCGCCCACCTCCTCTACTACGCGGCCGCGCTGGCGCGGCACCTCGACCTCACCCCCGCCGCCGACCCCGGCGGCTGGACCGACCCGTTCTCCCTCCCCTCCGGCTGGCGCCTGGGCGGCACCCCCGCCTGGACCACCCACCGACTCCGCACCCCCGGCCAGGACCCGGTGTCGGTGTGCATCCGTCCGATCACTGCGGGCAACGTAGCCGATGCCACTGACAATCCCGCCGAGGTCACCCGCGAGGTGGAGCTCCGGCTCGACGCCGGCCCCGTCCACCGCGCCCGCGCGACCCTGACCGGCGACCGGCTGCACCTGACCGTCGACGGCCTGCGGACCGCGTTCGCGCTGGCCGTCGACGCCTCCCCCGGCCTCGCCGCCGGTCCGGTGACCTGGCTCGGTGCGGAGGGCGACGCCTGGCCGCTGCACCCGCACGACCCGGTCGCCGAGAACGCCGCCGGGGCCGCCGCCCACCACGGCGCCCTGACCGCCCCGATGCCCGGGACCGTCACCGTCGTCAAGACCACGGCGGGCGAGACGGTCCGCAAGGGCCAGCCCCTGCTCGTGCTGGAGGCCATGAAGATGGAACACGTGATCGCCGCCCCGCACGACGGCGTGGTGGCCGACCTTCGGGTCGCCGCCGGCGCCACCGTCGCGATGGAGGACCTGCTGGTCGTGGTCGCCCCGGCCGAGGACCACGCCGACGGCCGGGACGCCGGCGGGCAGGCCGCCCCCGCGCCCGCCGGGGTGCGGTCGTGACCGCCCCCGGCCGCGAGCCCGACGCGCTCGACCTGGGGCTGCCCGACCCCGTCCGCGCCCCCGGCCTGCCCGAGGAGGTCCGGATCCACGAGGTCGGACCGCGCGACGGACTGCAGAACGAGGGCACCCTGGTGCCCGTCGAGGTCAAGGCGGAGTTCATCGCCCGGCTCGCGGCCGCCGGGCTGCGCACCGTCGAGGCCACCAGCTTCGTGCACCCGAAGTGGGTGCCGCAGCTGGCCGACGCCGAGGAGCTGGTGCCCCGGCTGGCCGGCCTGCCCGGGCGCCACCCCGGCCTGCGGCTGCCCGTCCTGGTGCCCAACGAGCGCGGGCTGGACCGCGCGCTCGCCCACCACGCCGCCGACATCGCCGTGTTCGCCAGCGCCACCGAGACCTTCGCCCGCCGCAACCTCAACCGCTCGGCGGACGAGGCCATGGCGATGTTCCGCCCCGTCGTGGCACGGGCCGCCGAGGCCGGCGTGGCCGTCCGCGGCTACCTCTCGATGTGCTTCGGCGACCCGTGGGAGGGCCCCGTCCCGGTCGACCAGGTGGTCCGCTTCGGGGTGCAGCTGCTGGAGATGGGCTGCGCCGAGCTGAGCCTCGGCGACACCATCGGCGTGGCCACCCCGGGGCAGGTCGGCGCCCTGCTGGCCGGCTTCGCCCGCGCCGGGGTGCCGGTCGGGCGGCTCGCCGTGCACTTCCACGACACCTACGGCCAGGCCCTCAGCAACACCCTGGCGGCACTGCGCGAGGGCGTCACCACGGTGGACGCCTCGGCCGGCGGACTGGGCGGCTGCCCGTACGCCAAGAGCGCCACCGGCAACCTGGCCACCGAGGACCTGGTGTGGATGCTGCACGGGCTCGGCGTCCGGACCGGCGTCGACCTGCGCGCGCTGGTCGCCACCAGCGGCTGGATGGCCGAGCGGCTCGGCCGGCCCAGCCCCTCCCGCACCGTCCAGGCGCTGCTCGGCGCCGCCCGGGGCTGACCCGCCCCCCGCCCGGGGCCGGCCACGCGGCCACCCGACCGCCGGCCGGCCCCGGTTCCCCGCTCGTCACCCAATCCCACCGTGCGACCGTCACACCGTCCGACGGACGCCGGTCGTCCCGCTCACGCCCGCGGCCACCCCGGCCGGGCCCCAGGAGGATCACCGTGTTCGACCACCGACTCAGCAGCGAGTACGAGGAACTGCGGCGCACCGTCGCCGAGTTCGCCCAGGACGTGGTGGCGCCGAAGATCGGCGAGTTCTACGAGCGGGAGGAGTTCCCCTACGAGATCGTCCGCGAGATGGGGCGGATGGGCCTGTTCGGCCTGCCGTTCCCCGAGGAGCACGGCGGCATGGGCGGCGACTACTTCGCGCTCGGCATCGCCCTGGAGGAGCTCGCCCGGGTCGACTCCTCGGTGGCGATCACCCTGGAGGCGGCCGTCTCGCTCGGCGCGATGCCGATCCACCGCTTCGGGACGGAGGAGCAGAAGCGCGAGTGGCTGCCCCGCCTGACCTCGGGCGAACTCCTCGGCGCCTTCGGCCTGACCGAGCCCGAGGGCGGCTCGGACGCCGGCGCGACCCGCACCACGGCGCGCTACGACGAGACCACCGACGAGTGGGTCATCAACGGCACCAAGTGCTTCATCACCAACTCCGGGACGGACATCACCGGTCTGGTCACCGTCACCGCGCTCACCGAACCGATCGCTCGTTCGAGTGAAGAAGGCGAATTCGGCTCGCCCACCCGCGAGATCTCCTCCATCATCGTGCCCACCGGGACCCCGGGGTTCCAGGTGTCCAAGAAGTACTCGAAGGTCGGGTGGAACGCATCCGACACCCGCGAACTGTCCTTCACCGACTGCCGCGTCCCCGCGGCCAACCTGCTGGGCGAGCGTGGCCGAGGCTACGCCCAGTTCCTGCGGATCCTCGACGAGGGCCGCATCGCGATCGCCGCCCTGGCCACCGGCCTGGCCCAGGGATGCGTCGACGAGTCCGTCAAGTACGCCGGCACCCGCCGGGCCTTCGGTCGCCCGATCGGTGCCAACCAGGCCATCCAGTTCAAGCTCGCCGACATGGAGCTGCGCGCCCACACCTCCCGCCTGGCCTGGCGGGACGCCGCCTCCCGGCTGCTGCACGGCGAACCCTTCAAGAAGGAGGCCGCGATCGCGAAGCTGTACTCGTCCGAGGCCGCCGTCGACAACGCCCGCGAGGCGACCCAGATCCACGGCGGGTACGGCTTCATGAACGAGTTCCCGGTCGCCCGGTTCTGGCGCGACTGCAAGATCCTGGAGATCGGGGAGGGCACGTCGGAGGTCCAGCGGATGCTCATCGCGCGGGAGATCGGCGCCACGTTCTGAGCCGGTCCCACCGGAACGACACCCCCCTCCTCACACGGCGTTGAGGAGCGGCCGGCACCACGAAGCCGGCGGCATCGCGAGGCCGCCGGCGCGGGGAGCGCCGGGCCGGGCGCCGTGAGAGGGCGTCAGGGGATCACGATCACCGGACGGTTGGCCCGCCGGGCCAGCCGTCCGGAGACGGAGCCGAAGAGCTTGCCGAGCAGGCCGTGCGTCGTGCCGACGACGATCGCGTCGGCGGCGTACTCACGGCCGACCTCCTCGATCTCGTGGCAGATGTCGCCGCCCCGCTCGATCAGGATCCACGGCACGCCGGCGAGGAAGTCCGCACAGGCGAGCTCCAAGCCCAGGACCTCGGTCCGGTGGTCGGGGAGGTCGACGAAGACGGGAGGTTCACACCCCGCCCACACCGTGGCGGGCAGGCGGTTGGCGACGTGCACGATCACCAGGCCGCACTGCGAGCGACGTGCCATGCCCACCGCGTAGGCGAGCGCGCGCTCGCTCGACAGGGAGCCGTCGAAGCCGACGACCACGCCGTGCTGGAAGACCGGGTCGAGGGGGCGCGCGGGCGCGTCCTGGGCCGTGGGCTCGACGTACGCACCGGACGGATCGGACGCCTTCGGACGCTCGGCGCCCGGGCCGAGGCGGCCCGTCACCGGGGGCTCCGGAGAGCCTGCCGGACGCTCGCCACGGCGCTGCCGCGGGCCGGACCGGCCGCGGCGGACGATGCCGCCCCGCCGGGCGGCGTCGCGCAGTGCGCGTACGAGGCCCGGGCCGCCGGTACGACCGTCGGCGGACGCGTCGGCGTGCCCGTTGCCGCGGGCTTCGGCGTGCCCGTCGGCCGGATCGTGGCCGACAGCGGGCGGAATGCGGCCCCCGGGCGCAGGAACGCGCTCTGCCGGGGCCGGAACGCGGTCCGCGGGGCCCGGGCCGTCGGCTGCGGGGCCGTGGCCGTCCCCGGTCGCTGCGCCCGCGCTGCGGGGCGCGTCCGGTTCCAGCGGTCGGGAGGACTCAAAACCAGCCATGGCTCACGGCTCTTCGAGGGAGAGGGGCCGACAGGAGAGGACAACGCTGCCCGGGCAGCAGGCCCGCCCACGGCATGACGTCGGTCTGCGCCGCGCAGCACCGTATGTGACCTGTTCCTTTCAGAGTACGACGGGCGGGAGTCCCAGCCCAGCGGTGAAGCCTCGGAGCGCCTTTGTTCCCGCAAAAGGAGGATGCGCCCGCCGACGGCAGTGCGCCCCGCCCGCCGGCGACGCGCCCCTCCGGAAAGGAGGTTCCCTGGAGCTTGACTGAGCGGACCGGGTGACGCAACAGGCCCACCGGACACCGTGACCGGACTGTCATGGATCGGCGACGATCCGTTGCGACATGTCGCCAACCGTCACGCCCCACCGGTCCCACCAGCCCCGACGGGCCCGCCCCGCCCCGTCCGCCACCCGGGCCGGGATGCCGATTCAGCCAGTGTGCACGGCTTCACGACGCGCTCTGGCATTTGCCAGGTGCATAGGCACGGCCGCTGGCACCATGCGACACATGCCCCTGCTCCTGTTCGACCTCGACAACACGCTGCTCCCCAGGGACGCCGCTTTCCGGGCCTGGGCTCAGGATTTTCTGTCCGAACGAGACCTACCGCCCGGAGACGTCGACTGGTTCGTCACCCTGGACGGTGGCGGCTACGTACCGCGCAGCACCGTACTGTCCGCCGTCCGGCGCCGCTACGGCCTGGACGTCTCCGCCGAGTTCCTGCTCGCCCACTACCGACGCGGCATCAACTCGCACATCCACTGCCCGTCCGGTCACATCGACGCGCTGCGGACGGCGCGGGCGGCCGGGTGGACGCTGGGCATCGTGAGCAACGGCGGCACGCGGCCGCAGCTGGAGAAGATCCGGCGGACCGGACTGGGGCCGATGGTCGACGGCTGGGTCATCTCCGAGGAGGCGGACTGCGTCAAGCCCGATCCGCTGATCTTCGAGATCGCCGCCCAGCGGTGCGGTGTCGCGCCGACCGGCGACTGGGCGTCGCACTCCTGGATGGTCGGGGACCACGCCCCCGCGGACATCGCCGGTGCCGAACTGACCGGCCTGCGCAGCGTCTGGCTGCACCACGGCCGCCCCTGGGCCGAGACCGGCTACCGGCCGACGCTGAAGGCGGCCGGTCTGCCGGAGGCGGTCGGCCAGGTGCTCGCGGCGCGCAACGCGCCCTCGCCGCGGCCGGGCATCCGGGCGGGCGGTCCGGTGCGGCGCCGGGCGGCCGGAGCGGCGGTGCGCACGACGGCGCTCCTCGGCGCTCGGCCCGGCGCACACCCGGCGACGACCGCCCCGGCGAGCCCGTTTGCGCCTGTTGCCGTGGGTGGCGGGACGGCCGGTGCTTCCGGTGCGCCAGTGGGGCCGTCGGATGTCCGAAACCGCACCGGCGAGCTTGCCCTGCTCACCGAGAGCCCTTCGGAGGGCCTCGCCGGCTCAGCCCAGGGCACTGCTCCGGGGGCGGACGGCCGCCGCGCGACCACCGGCGCCCGCCCAACACCCCTGCGCGGGAGGCCCGATGGGGTGGCCGGGCCCGGACCGACCGCCTTCGTCGCGGCCCCGGCCGCGGCCGCCCCGTAGCGCCTCCGCGCGCCCACCGCCGGCAGCCCACCCACCCGCTGCCGGCCGGCCGCCCGTCCGCGCACCGCCAGCCGTCCGTCCGGTCACCCGTCGAGGGCCTGCAACCGGCCGGCGGCCCGTCCACCCCGGCCCTCAGGAGTCGGCCGGGGTGCGGATCCACCAGCTGGTCCGGGCCTGTTCGGTGAACCCGAGCCGGCGGTAGAGCGGTTCGCCGAGCGACGTCGCCACGAGGCTCGCCGGGCGGTCGGGGTGCGCGTGGGCGAGGGCGGTCCGCAGCACGGCGCCGGCCACGCCCCGACCGCGGTGCGCGGGCAGCGTGGCCACCCAGTAGACGCCCGTGACCCGCCCGTCGTCGTAGGTCAGGCAGGCTCCCGCCACGGCGGCGTCGACCCGGCCCAGCCAGGCCCGGCACCCCGCTTCGCCCAGGAGGTTCTCCGGGAGGGCCCCGCCACGGGTCCAGGGCTGCCGGGCCGGCAGCGGGAAGCCGTCCACGACGGCGCGCTCGACCAGCGCGAACGTGTCGCCGTCCAGTGCCTCATCGACCGTCAGGACGCCACCGCCGCGCGCCTCCGCGCGGGCGGGGAGGGCGGCGGAGGCGCCCTCGACCGGGCCCGGCTCACGGGTCATCACCGGCATGGCGGGCATCCTGGCGGCCCCGAGGCCGGTCAGGTCGAGCCCGCCGTACGGGTCCTCCACGGTGAACCGGACGGCCTCCCACTCCTCGATGAGCTCGGCCAACTCCGCTTCCAGGGGCTTCGGTTCGGCGTACCGGCGGGTCACCAGGAGGCGGGGCGGGTCATCGGGGGTGCGGGCGCAGCGGACCGCCGTCCAGTCGGGGCGGATCCGGTACCGCCAGCCGTGCGCGCGGGCTTGGGCGAGCCAGAAGGCGGCGGCGTTGTCGTTGGCCTGTTCGAGCCGGCTGAGGGTGTTCACAGCAGGACGGTAACCCGGCGTCCCGGCCCCGGCCGGGCCGTCGCCGCCTTGGCCGGATGAGGCCTGGGAGGCGCACGGAGGAGTTGCGTGCGCCCTCTTGTGCACCGGCTATTTTCGGTCAATTTCGGGCCGGTCCCTCCCGCTTGGGCAAATCCGCAGCCCAGACCCGCCGGCCGGGTGCGCGGAACCCGGGCACCCCGGGAGCGGCCCCTCGACAACCAGCCACCGTTGCACGGGCCCTCTTCCCAGAAGGGTCGACGGGTGCCACGCTTCGTGATCGAATGCATCACGCCAAATTGCCATGTCGACATAGCGTCGGATGGTGAACTTGTCACAACGGCAACGGTCCACCCGATAGATTTCGATCTTGGCGAGCAGTGCCGCACCACCCACACCACACCACCGAGGGGGCTTGAGCGCCTTGAGCAGGGTGAGCAGGAGCGACGCGGGTCCTGACAGCGGCCAGGCGGTGGCCGGTATCGCGGCCAGGTCCGCGAGAAGCACTGGCACCTCCGCGATCGCCGCCGGCACCCGCATCTCCGGCGCCCCGGGCGCAGCCCACCACCTCTCGTACTCCTCGGCGCCGGGGCCCGGCACCGCGACCGGCCCCTCCTCGGCGCCCGCGGAGCACGGCGGCCTCCACGCGGGCACCCCGCACGCGGGACTCCTGCACGGCGGAGCACCGCACGGCGGGCCGCTCGCGAGCCGAGGGGCCGTCAACCCCGCCCAGGCCTACGGCGCCGACCACTCCGGCCACCCCGCCCAGGTCGGCTACCCCGCGCAGGCCGGCTACCCAGGGCTGAACGGCGGGCCCGGCGCGAACGGCTCCCCCGCCGGCCCGCTCGGGACCCTCGCCCTCGGAGCCGCACCGGGCCACGGCCAGACCGGCCACGGCGGTCCCGGCCCGAACGGCTCCCCCACTCCGATGACCGGCTCCGCCCCACGCAAGCTCTCCGGCCGGCGCCGCCGGGAGACCGTCGCGGTGCTGATCTTCGGCGGGGCCCCGATCTTCGAGAGCTCGATCCCGCTCTCCGTCTTCGGCGTCGACCGCCAGGACGCCGGGGTGCCGCGCTACCGCCTGCTGGTCTGCGCCGGCGAGGAGGGCCCGCTCGCCACCACCGGCGGTCTCACCCTCTCCGCGCCCTACGGACTGGAGGCGCTCGCCCGCGCCGGCACCATCGTCGTGCCGGCCTGGCGTTCGATCTCGCAGCCCCCGCCCGTCGAGGCGATCACCGCCCTGCGCAAGGCCCACCACGAGGGCGCGCGGATCATCGGACTCTGCACCGGCGCCTTCGTGCTCGCCGCCGCCGGCCTGCTCGACGGCCGCCCGGCGACCACCCACTGGATGTACGCGCCGACGCTGGCCAAGCGCTACCCGCGGGTCCACGTCGACCCGCGCGAGCTGTTCGTCGACGACGGCGACGTGCTCACCTCGGCCGGTACCGCCGCCGGCATCGACCTGTGCCTGCACGTGGTCCGCAGCGACCACGGCGCCGAGGCCGCCAACGCGCTGGCCCGCCGCCTGGTGGTGCCGAGCCGCCGCAGCGGTGGCGGACAGGCCCAGTACATCGACCAGTCATTACCGGAGGAGATCGGCAACGACCCCCTGGCCGAGGTGGTCACCTGGGCGCTCGAGAACCTCAACCAGCAGTTCGACGTCGAGGTCCTGGCGGCGCGCGCCTACATGAGCCGACGCACCTTCGACCGCCGGTTCCGCACGCTCACCGGCAGTGCGCCGCTGCAGTGGCTGATCACCCAGCGGGTGCTCCAGGCGCAGCGGCTGCTGGAGACCTCGGAGCTGTCGGTGGACGACGTCGCGCGCCGGTGCGGGTTCCGTTCGCCGGTGGCGCTGCGCGGGCACTTCCGCCGCCAGCTCGGGGTCTCCCCTGCCGCGTACCGGACCAGCTACCGGGCCCGCCGCCCCGGTCCGGCGTCCGCCCTGCCGGGTGGAGCGCAGGGCGGCGACCTCCGGCTGCCCGGCGCCCTGCCGCACGCGGCCGCGGCCGCCGCGGCGGGCGGGGCCCTGTTCGGCGGCGCGCACGGCGGGCAACCGGGGCAGCCGTTCCCGGGCGGCCCCGGGTCGCCGGTGCCGGTCGGCCCGCACGGCCAGCCCGTGCCGCACGGCGCGCAGCCGGTCGGCCCCGGTCAGCTGGGCCCGCACGGCCAGCCCGGTCCGTTCGGTCCGGGGCAGGCCGGGACGCCGACCGCCCAGGCCTTCCACGCCCGGGCCGGACAGCCGTACCCGTACCAGCAGGCCGCACAGCCCCCGCACCCCGGGCAGCAGGGTGCGGGGCGCGGTCCGGCGCGGCCGCCGATGGTGCCGCCGCAGGCCGGGCCCGGGGCCGGGGCGGGGCGTCCGCCGCGCACCGCCGAGCACGCGGCCGCGGAGGACGGACTCCCCCAGCCGGGGGCACGCGGTCAGGGCCAGGGGCACCGGAGCGCGGTCGAGCGGCCCGCGGACGACGCAGGCGCGACCGGGGCGGGCCAGGCCGGCCGCGGTCACGCCACCGGCGGCGGCCGGGTGCCTGCGCCCGCCCCCGCCGGGCAGCCGGCGGCCGGGGCGGGCGAGCTCCGGGGCCGGCAGGCGCGGGCGCCGCAGGTCCGTCCGCAGGCCGGCCGGACGGGTGCCGAGGGCGCCCGGACGGCTCGTGAGGCGCGCCCGGCCCGGGAGGGCCACGCGGTCCGCACCGGCCGGGACGGCGAGCGCCCGGAGGGCCACGGCCCGCACGCCGGCGCGGAGGAGCACCAGGCCGAGGGCTGCGCCCCGGAGCCCCGGTCGGCGCCACCGGTCCCCGCGGCGCGTGATCGCGCCGTAGGGTGAGCTGCGTGAATGACCGTTTGGTATGGATCGACTGTGAGATGACCGGCCTCGACCTCGACCAGGACGCCCTGGTCGAGGTCGCGGCGCTGGTGACGGACTCCGAGCTGAACATCCTCGGCGAGGGCGTGGACGTCGTCATCCGCCCGCCGGCGGAGGCGCTGGCGAACATGCCCGAGGTGGTGCGCGCCATGCACACCTCCTCCGGCCTGCTGGAGGAGCTGGAGCACGGCGTGACGCTGGCCGAGGCCGAGGAGCGGGTGCTCGCGTACATCCGCGAGCACGTGCCGGAGGCCGGCCGGACGCCGCTGTGCGGGAACTCGGTGGCCACCGACCGCGGCTTCCTGGCCCGGGACATGCCGGCGCTGGAGAAGCACCTGCACTACCGGATCGTGGACGTCTCCTCGATCAAGGAGCTGGCCCGCCGCTGGTACCCGAAGGCCTACTACAACAGCCCGCAGAAGGGCGGGAACCACCGGGCGCTCGCCGACATCCGCGAGAGCATCGACGAACTGCGCTACTACCGCGAGGCGGTGTTCGTCCCGCAGCCCGGCCCGGACACCGACACCGCGCGCGCCATCGCCGAGAAGTACCAGGCTCCGACGGCCTGACCGGCGGACCGTCCCCGGTGGCGGGGCCCCGGCCGACCCGGACCCCGCCACCGACGGCCGCCACCCGACCCCGCCGCCGCGGGCCCGCAGGGGTGCGCGGAGTGCCCGCGTCCGCCCGAACGAAACCCTGGCGCGAGCACCCTCTCGGATCCTGTAGAGTTCTTCCTGTCGGAACGGGAACGCGAGAGCGGGAACGGACCGGACAGATGGTGGGTGTAGCTCAGTTGGTAGAGCACCTGGTTGTGGTCCAGGTGGCCGCGGGTTCGAGTCCCGTCACTCACCCCAGAGCCCGAGGGGCCGATCTCTTCAAGAGGTCGGCCCCTCGGGCGTTTTCGCGCTCCCTCAGTTCTCCCCGGCGGTTCGGGTTTTCCCGGCGCAGACCTGCCGCCAGAAGCTACCGACAAGTAACATTGCCGCCATGACGACTCCTTCGATCGGCCAGCTGCTCGACTCCACCGTGCCGATGGCGCACACCCTCAAGCTCGAGTACCTGGAGACCACCCCGGAGCGCGCGGTGCTCCGGCTGCCCGACCAGCCCGCGTACCACAACCACGTCGGCGGCCCGCACGCCGGCGCGATGTTCACCCTCGCCGAGTCCGCCAGCGGCTGCATCGTGCTCGCCGCCTTCGGCGACCAGCTCTCCCGGGCCGTGCCGCTCGCCGTGAACGCCGAGATCGCCTACAAGAAGCTCGCCATGGGCGAGGTCACCGCCACCGCCCTGCTCGGCCGCCCGGCCGCCGAGGTCGTCGCCGAGCTGGACGCCGGTGGCCGCCCCGAGTTCCCGGTCACCGTCGAGATCACCCGCGCCGACGGCGCCGTCACCGGTGTGATGACGGTCACCTGGACCCTGCGCCCCAACTCCTGACGACCCCGCGGCCGGTGGCCCCGGGGGTCCGACCCCCCGGGCCACTCGCGCGATGACCGTCCGTGACGGCCGGCGTGACCTCACGCCCCGTCCGCTCGTTCTCGACTCACGTGCGAGCCAATCACGCGACCAGGCCCCAGGAGCCCGCCCCCCGCGGCGTCACCGGAGCGCGGCGCTCGATCCGACGGTGGCTGCCGCACCCCCGCGCGGTCGCGGCCGGCGGCGCCCTCCTCGCCCAGCTCTGGGGGATCGGCGCACCCGGAGCGTACGCGGCCTCCGCCGAACCCCCGCCGGAGGGGACCCGGCCCGCCGTCCGACGGACCGCGCCGCACGACGGCGGCGCGCACGGCGGACCGGCCCCGCGCGGGGCGCCCCGGAGCCGCCCCGCGACCGGCGGATCCCCGCCCGACGGGACATCAGCCGGACCGCCCCCCGAGGCCGGGCACCAACCGGGCGGGGAGACCGCCCGGCCCTCCGGGCCCGTCGGCGAACCGCCCGGCACCGGACTCGCCGGGACCACCGGTGCCGTCGGCGGCCTCCTCCAGGACCGGATCCGGGCCGGCGGGCTCCCCCTCCCCGGCCAACGGGCCGCCGTCCCCGACGCTTTCGCGATCGCCTCCGGCCTGCTCGACACCGCCCCCGCGCAGGGCCGCCGCGTCGAGGCCCGCGCGCCCCGCGAGGGCGAACCGTCCGCACCGCCCACCGCCGCCCGGCCCGGCAGCGGCCCCGGCCGCACCGCGGCCACCGCCCACGCGCCCCACCAGCCCCGGGCGGCCGCCACGCCCCCGCCCGCCCGGGAGACCGTCGCCCCGGACCCGCGGAGCACGGCCGACCGGGGCGTCGCCGGCACCGCCACCGCCGCGCCGGTGAGCACCGTCACGCCTGACGGTCCGGCCGCGCCGATCGCCCTCGCCGACACCGCCCCGGTCACGGCCGTCGGCGACGACTCCGCCACGGTGACTGCCGTCCTCGCCCCGATCGCCGCCGGACTGCTGCTGACCGGCGCGGCCATGTGCAAGCACCGCGGCCTGCCGCGCGGACACTGACGGGCCCGGCCCGGGAGGACGGCAACGGAGCCCACCCGCCGGAGGCGCGGCGGGAGTTCGCACGCGAGCCGGACCGGACGGCGGCCGGACGGCAGGCCGGTCAGGCCCGGTCAGGTCGGGTCGGGGCGGGCCAGGTCAGGTCGGGCCCGTCAGGGTGGCGCCCAGGCGGACGGGACGGCCGGACCTGTCAGCGGAAGACGCCCGGCGGCGGGGCCGGCGAAGGGGCGGCGGTGGCGTCGGTGGCCGGGACGGCGCCGGCCGTGAAGTCGGTGAGCCCGGGCCCGTGTTCGACCCGGCCGAGCGCCGCGTCGGAGGCGACCCGGCGGGTGAGGTCGGCCAGCGGCAGCGGGTCGTGGCCGGCCGCGAGGACGAGGTTGCCGAAGCGCTTGCCGCGCAGCACGGCCGGGTCGGCGATCAGGCACAGCTCGGGGAAGACGGCACCGAGGGTGGCCACCTGGGAGCGGGCGAAGCGCAGGGCCGAGCCGTCGGCGATGTTCGCCGCGTACCGCCCGCCGGGGGCGAGGGCGCGGGCGGCGAGGGCGGTGAACTCGACGGTCGTGCAGTGGGCCGGGGTGCGGGCGCCGGAGAAGACGTCCGTGATGACCAGGTCGACGCTGCCCTCGGGGGTGCGCTCCAGCACGCTGCGGGCGTCGGCGCCGCGCACCTTGATCTGCCAGCCGCGCTCCAACGGGAGTTCCGTGCGGACGAGTTCGGTGAGCGCGGTGTCGATCTCGGCGACCTGCTGGCGGGAGCGGGGCCGGGTGGCGGCGACGTAGCGGGCCAGGGTGAGGGCGCCGCCGCCGAGGTGCAGGACGGTGAGCGGTCGGCCCGGCGGGGCGGCCAGGTCGATCAGGTGGCCGAGCCGGCGCTGGTACTCGAAGCCCAGGTGGGTGGGGTCGGCGAGGTCGACCAGGGACTGCGGGGCGCCGTCGATCAGCAGCGACCAGGCGTCGGGCCGGTCGCGGTCGGGGCGCAGCTCGGCGAGGCCGGAGCCGACGGGGCGGGTGAGCGGGCCCTGGGCGTGGGTGCGGCCGCCGGGGCCGGTGGCGGCCGGTCCGGTGTCGCGCTCGGTGTCGCGGCCCGTGCCGCGGGCGGCTCTGCTTCGTCCCATGCCGGCCATTATCGCCGCCGGACGGGGCGGCGTCACAGGCCGGTCGTCACAGGTCAGGGGCGTCGAGGGGCGTACCGGGTGGATCCGGCCGGAGGGGCGGATCGGGCTCGCGGGCCCGGCGGGATCCGCACGGCACGCACGCTAGAACGGGCCGAGTCCGCCGGCGGTGAGCGTGCAGGCGGCCTCGCACAGGGCGGAACGGAGCACCCAGGCGTCGGTGGGGCGCGCGACGCCGGCCGGGGGGATCACCCAGCGCGGGTCGGTGGCGCCGGGCAGCAGGGCGCCGGCCGTGCAGGAGCTGCCGGGCAGGTGCCAGGTGTCGCAGGTGCCGGCGGGGACGAGGAAGACGACGGTGCTGCCGTTGCGGCTCTGCAGGACGGCGCCGCAGGCACGGCGCAGGCGCAGGATGTCGACCGCCTCCAGGCCGTGCCGCAGCGCGACGGTCACGGTGTCGTAGGAGGTGGCGGGGGTGTCCTCGGCGGCTCCGGTGCGGTTCCGCGCGCCGCAGGGGGCCCGGCCGCCCTCGACCGGCCCGCGACCGGGGATCCGTTCGTCGGCGGGTTCGGGGAGCAGGGCGGGGGCGGCGCCGGCGAGCGCCCCTCCGACGACGGGTCGGTACTGCGGCAGTCCGGTGGCCATCATGGGCCCTCCTGTACCTCGTCGGGTCGGAAGCCGCCGCCGTCCGGGAGGTGGGGGCCGCGGGGCGGGCGACGGGCCGGGGCGGGGCCCGGGCTTCCACGTATCAGGACAACGCGGTGGACGCCCGGCAGGCCACGGGGCGCCTTACAGCAAGCCATGGCATTTCATGGCGGATACCCGCAACAAAGCCCGGTATGTACCGGATTGACAGCACATCTCCCGTGAACCCGCCGTGGTCGACCGGTCACGCCCGGTACTGTCGGCGGCATGGCAGCCACCCCACCGGCCGAGCCGAACCGCCCGTCCCCCAACTCCGTGATGCGCGCGCTGCGCGGCGATCGCTCTCCCGGCGAGTTCGCCACGGCGGTGCGCCGGGCCGCCCGCGAGATCGGCGAGCACGTGTCCTGCGACGCGCGCTACGTCGGGCGGGTCGAGTCCGGTGAGATCCGCTGTCCCAACTACGCCTACGAGCGGGTGTTCCGGCACATGTGGCCGGACCGCACGCTCACCGACCTCGGCTTCTCCCCCCGCACCGCCGTCCGGGGCCGCACGGCGACCCCCGGCGGCCTGCGGGCCGAACCCCCCACGTGCCACCCCCCGTTCCCGCCCCTGCCCGCCCCGCGCTCACCGCTCTCCACCCAACTCCCGTACGCTGCCTCGCCGTACGCGGATCCAACCGCTCCGGACGGGCCCCCGTGGCCGGGGGCCGGCGCGGTGCCCCGGGGGTCCGACGGATCGCCCTATCTCGACGAGGAGAACGACGACGTGCGTCGCCGTACGTTCCTGGCCGGCGGCTCGACCGCGCTGGCCGCCGTGATCGGCATCGAGCGGTCGGCCGCGGCCGCCGCCGGCCGCGCCACCGCTGCCGGCGGCCCCGCCACCGACCCCGCCGTGCCGCGACTGTTCGACCCCGGACCCGGCCCCCTGGTGCCGGGCCGCCCGGGACCGGTGCCGCCGCTGCGCAAGGTCGGCGTCGCCGAGGTGCTCGGCGTCGAACAGGCCGTCCGGGACATCCGGCTGGCCGACGACGCGCACGGCGGCGACACCCTGTTCGAACGCGCCGGGCAGTCGCTGCGCACCGCCTACGTGCTGCTCAACGAGGGTGAGTACAGCGCGGAGACCGAACGCAGGCTCCAGGCCGGGGCCGGCGAACTCGCCATCTCGGTGGGCTGGTTGGCCCACGACTCGAACCGGCTCGCGGACGCCCGCTCGCTCTACGCGGAAGCGCTCGCCACCGCCCGGATGGCCGGCGACGCCGCCCTGGAGGCGCACGTCTTCTGCAACAGCGCCTTCCTCGCCCGCGACGCCGGCCGGCCCCGCGAGGCGCTGCGCGCCGCCCAGGCCGGCCAGGTCGCCGCCCGCCGGCTCGGCTCCGACCGGCTGCTCGCCCTGCTGGCCATGCGCGAGGCCGGCGGCTGGGCCGTGCTGCAGGACCGCACCGCCTGCGAACGCGCCCTCACCCGGGCCCGCACGCTCTTCGACCACGGCCCCGTCGACGCCGACCCGGAGTGGATGTCCTTCTTCGGCGAGGCGGAGCTCGCCGGTCTGCAGTCGCAGTGCTGGTCGGCGCTCGGCGACTGGGACCGCGCCAGCGAGCAGGCCGCGCTGGCCATAGCGCTTCAGGAGCCGCACTTCGTGCGCAACCGGGTCCTCTACACCGCCGAACTCGCCCACGACCGGCTCGGCCGGGGCGACCTGGTGGGCGCGGCGCACCACGGCTCGGCCGCCGTGGCGCTGTTCGGCGAGGTCCGTTCGGCGCGGATCCGCGGCATGCTGGCGGACACCGCCGGACGGCTGCGCGGCCACGCCGCCGTGCCCGAGGTGCGCCGCTTCCTGGTCCGGTACGACCGGGCGGCGGCCGCCTGAGGCACGGCGGTCAACGGCGCGCCGTGAGCGAAGCGTCGGTGGGCGGTGCGCCAGTGGGCGGCGCGCCGTGAACGACGCGTCAGTGGGCGGCGCCCGTCCCCTCCAGGTGGGAGAGGTCGTTCCAGACCTCGACGGCCGGGGCGCCGTACTCCCAGGACAGCACGCAGAGCGCGGCGGTGCCGAGCTTGAACCGCTGGGCGAACTCGGGCGGCAGGCCCAGCCAGCGGGCGGTCAGGATGCGCAGCAGGTGGCCGTGCGCGAAGAGCACGACGTCGCGGTCCGCGCAGTGCATGACGGTGGTGTCCTCGTCGGGGACGCCGTGTTCCTCGTTGAGGTCGGCGAGCAGGGCGTCCACCCGGGCGGCCACCTCGGAGAGCTTCTCGCCGCCGGGCACGCCGTCGCGCCAGATCAGCCAGCCGGGGTGGTCGGCGGCGCGGATGTCCGCACCGGTGCGGCCCTCGTACTGGCCGTAGTCCCACTCCAGGAGCTCCGGGCGGTCGACCGCGCGGTCGCCGAGGCCGGCCAGCTCGCAGGTCTCCCTGGCGCGGCCGAGCGGGCTGGTGTAGACGAGCGCGTCCGAGAGCCCGTTCCAGGGGGCCCTGGCGAGGCGGGCGCCGAGCGCCCGGGCCATCGCGCGGCCCTCCTCGGTCAACGGGATGTCGGTGCGGCCGGTGTGGCGGCCGGTGGCCGACCATTCGGTCTCGCCGTGGCGGACCAGCACGATTCGGGCGGGCATGGGGGGCTCCTCGCAGCGGGGCGGTGGCAACGTTCGGTCTCACCGTTGAGCACCGGGTTCCATGATCCCTCACCCGGACGGCGGACACGATCCCGGGCGGGGGGAGTTGGCGGGGGCGGGCGGCCGCAGGCCGGAACGGGCCGGGCCGCACCGCGTTGTCGGACCCGGATGCGACACTGGGCCGCACCATGAACGTCTCGACGAACGTCCCGTCCAGCGGGCACGCTGAGCCGCTCGCCCAGCGGCTCGCCGAGCTGCGCGGACCGGCACCGCAGCGCAGTCTGAACGCCCGCTCCCTCGCCGCGCTCGCCGCCAATCCGGGCTGCCACCGCCGCGCCGTGCTCGACGCGGCCGGGGTGGACAAGTCGGCACTGGCCGCCCGGCTCGGCCGCCCCGCCCCCTTCGGGCAGTCCCCGTTCGCGATCTCCCGCGGCGTGATCTTCGAGGCCCGGCTGAAGGCGGACGACTACGCCGCGCTGCTGGAGCCGCTGCGGGCCCGCCTCGGCGTCCCGGTGGACGGCGGCGGCGCCCCGCTGCTGGTCCCGGACCTGCTGCACCGCTCCGGCCCCGCCGTCCGGGCCGACCGGACGGCCGAGGCGCTCGCCCGGGCCGCCGCCGAGCCGGAGGCCTGGACGCTGCTGGACCACCCGATGCTGCGGCTGGACGTGGCCGGCGGCACCGCCTACCTGGAGCCGGACGCCGTCGTGGTGCACGGCGGGCGGTGCACCGTGGTCGAGATCAAGTCCTTCCCGGTGCTGGACGGCGGTGCCGACCCGGCCAAGGTCGGTGCCGCCGCCCGCCAGGCCGCGGTCTACGTGCTGGCGCTCCAGCACGCCGCCGCCGCACGGGCCGGCCGGCCGCTCGCCGAGGACCCGTACACCGAGCAGGCGCTGCCGGGCAGCCCCCGGTCGAGCGTGCTGCTGGTCTGCCCGAAGGACTTCGGCAACCGGCCGACGGCCGTCGCCGTCGACGTCCGCCGGGAGCTCGCCACCACCCGCCGCCAGCTGAGCCGGCTGACCGGCATCGGCCGGCTGCTCGCGGAGCTGCCCGCCGGGGCCGACTTCGACCTGGCCACCCGCGAGGACGGCGACCCCGCCCGCTCCGCCGAGGAGCTGACCGCCTCGGTGGAGGCGGTGCCGGCCGCGTACAGCCCGGACTGCCTCTCCACCTGCGAGCTCGGCTTCCACTGCCGTGCCCGGGCCCGCTGCGACGACCGGGTCGAGCAGCTGGGCCGCGGCGTGCGCGGCGAGCTGGGCAGCATCCGGACGGTGGCGCAGGCGCTGGCCGCCGCCGAGGAGACGGGTGCCGACACCGACGAGGCCGCCGAACGGCTGGCCTACGCGGCCGCCCTGCGCGCCGAGGCGCTGGGCCGGGCACTGGTCGGAGCCGCACGGTGAGCGGGCGCGGCGACGGGCCGGTGCCCGGCCGCGGCGGGGCGGGCGCATGAGCCTGCTGACCACCCTCGCCCGGCTGGAGGCCGTCCGCAGCGGCCGGGCCGAGCCGCTGGCCACCGTCCGGCACCGGCACCTGTCGGACCGCCCGATGGTGCTGGTGCCGCTGACCGCGGCCGGCGAGTCCGGCGCGCCGCTGGCGGTGATGCTGGGCACCGACCGGGAACGGCCCCGGGTGCACCTGGTGCCGCAGCCGCTCAACCGGACCCTGCGCTTCGACTTCCTGGCCGGCCTGGCCGCCGACCTGCTGCCCTACCTGGAGTCCTTCGCCGAGGACGTGGAGCAGATCGAGGGCTCCGAGAAGGACCCGGAGACGGGCGAGAAGACCCAGGTGTTCCGGGAGCTGTGCTCCGACGCGCCGCAGCTGATCGTGCCGAACGGCGCCGGCGTGCAGCACCTCGCCCTGCTCGGACGCTCGACCCGGTTCCGCCGCACGGCCGAGGACGCCGAACCGGGCCCCTACCCGGCGCCGGTGCGGGTGCCGCTGCTCGGCCGCTGGCTGACCCACCTCACCGACCGCGCCCAGGTGCCCGGCACCTGCCTGCTGCTGTCGATGACCGGCCTGCTGGCCCGGCACTGGGCCACCGGCCAGAGCCACCTCGAGGACCAGCACCTGGCCGCCCGGCTGGCCTGGCACGCACCGCCGGACGGGCTGACCGGCGCCGAGGCCGCCGAGCGCGCCGAGTCGGCCCGGGACGACCGCGGGCAGCTGCTGCACCCGCCGGCCGGTCCGGCCACGGACCCGCAGTTCGACGAGGCCGTGCTCGCCCCGGCGATCGCCCGCTACGACGCCGCCGCGGCCGCCCTGCGGCACGCCGCCGAGCAGGGGGACGAGCCCGCCGCCGAACGGGCCCGGGACGCCGTCCGGGCGGCCGTCGGGCAGCTGCGCGAGGCGCTGACGGCAGTACTGCTGCCCACCTGGCGGGACGTCTGGCACGGCCTGGACCTGCTGCGGGCGCTGCCGCCGGCCGGGCACCTGGCGGAGCGCTGGACGGGCGACCGCTGGTCCTACACCGGCCACCGGGACCGGCTGGCCGCCGGCGAGCCGCCGCAGCCCCGGCAGGACGACGCGGTGACGGCCGCCCGCAAGCTCGCCCAGCGCGAGCGCGAGCAGGCCCGGCTGGACGTCCAGGAGGCGCTGGACGATCCGTTGGCGATGGCCGAACACCGTCTGGCGGGAGAGGCGTTCACCGGCGTGGTGACGGAGGTGGTGCCGGACTACGACACCTCCGGCCGCTCCCCCAAGCCGCGCCCGCTGGTCACCCTGCGGACGACCGACCGCCCGCACGCCGACCTCGGGCGGGAGGCGCACCGGGTCCGGGAGTTCCCCCGGCAGGAGGGCGGCGCAGGGCCGTCCGCACAGAAGGCCGAGATCGCCGCGGTCGACCAGGCCGCGGGGACGATCACCCTGCGCGTGCTGTCCGGCATGGGCCGCAGGAAGGAGCCGGAGCCGGGCAGCCTGCCGGAGCCCGGCGAACCGGTGACCTTCACGCTCTTCGAGCTGACGGTCCGCCAGTCCGCCCCGCTGCCCGATCCGGACGAGACCCCGTGGACGCACGGCGGCCCGCCCGGCGCCGCGCCCGCGGCCGGGCCGTCCGCCGCCGCCGCCGAGGAGTGGGAGTGATGGGCGGGATGAGCACCGAGCAGGCGCCCGGCGAGGCCGCCGACGCCGCCGTGGCCCGGATCCTGGCGGCGACGGTCCACCCGCCGGCCGGCGCCCCGCGCGGGGTGGTCGTGGACTCCCCGCCCGGGGCCGGGAAGTCGACGCTGGTGGTGCGCGCCGCCCGCGAACTGGTCGGGGCCGGCGAGCGGTTGATGATCGTCGCCCAGACCAACGGCCAGGTGGACGACCTCGTCGGCCGACTGGCCGAGAAGGCGCCGGAGCTGACGATCGGCCGGCTGCACGCCGCGGACGCCCGGCCCGGCCCGGAGGTGCTGCGGCACGCCAACGTCACGCCCTCCGACAAGGTGGCCGACCTGGTCGAGCAGGACGTGGTGATCTCCACCTCGGCGAAGTGGCAGTGGGTGCGGGCCGAGGCGCCGTGGCGGCACGCGATCGTCGACGAGGCGTACCAGATGCGCTCGGACGCGCTGCTCGCGGTGGCCCGGCTGTTCGAGCGGGCGCTGTTCGTCGGCGACCCCGGCCAGCTGGACCCGTTCACCGTGGTCGGCACCGAGCAGTGGGCGGGCCTGTCCTACGACCCGTCGAGCAGCGCCGTGGTCACCATGCTGGCGCACAACCCGCAGATCGAGCCGCACCGGCTGCCGGTCTCCTGGCGGCTGCCGGCCAGCGCGGCGCCGCTGATCTCGCGGGCCTTCTACCCGTACACGCCGTTCCGCTCCGGCACCGGGCCGGACGACCGCCGGCTCACGGCCGCGGTACGGCCGGACGGCTCGGCGCTGGACGCCGCGATCGACCGGGCCGCCGAGCACGGCTGGGCCCTGCTGGAGCTGCCCGCCCGGCACACCGTGCGCACCGACCCGCAGGCGGTGGCGGCCGTCGCGGCCACCGTCCGCCGACTGCTGGACCGTGGGCTGACCGCCCACTCCGAGCAGGGCTCCGCCCCGCTCACCGCGGGCCGGATCGCGGTCGGGACCGCCCACCGGGACCAGGCCGCGGCCGTCCGGGCGGCCCTGCTCAGGGCGGGCGTCCCGGTGGACGTGGCGGCCGGCCCGGCCGTCACGGTGGACACCGCCAACCGGCTGCAGGGCCGCGAGTACGACGCCACCGTGGTGCTGCACCCGCTCTCCGGGCGGCCGGACGCGACGGCCTTCCACCTGGAGACGGGCCGGCTGTGCGTGCTCGCCTCCCGGCACCGGCACGCCTGCATCGTGGTGGCCCGGGCCGGGATCGGCGAGCTGCTGGACGAGCACCCGTCGACCGAGCCGGTGCAGCTGGGCGCCCCGGTGAGCTTCCCGGACGGCTGGGAGGCCAATCACGAGGTGCTGCACCACCTCGGCGGCCACCGGGTCCGGCTGCGCTGACCGCCGGGGCGGCCGTGGGCGGCCCGGCGGTCGCTCCCGGGCCGGTCCGGCGTCGGTCCTCGGCCGGTGCCGGTCAGTCCTCGGTCTCGCAGAGCGCGTAGGCCCGGACGACGCCGCGGGCCGCCCGGGCCGCCCAGGTGGCCGGGGCGTCCGGGACGGGGGCGCTGACCAGGACGGCGTCGGCGGGATCGGCCGGCGTGAGGGTGTAGCCGCCGCCGGTGAGGTGGCTGCGGGCCGGGCAGGTCGCCGTCGACCAGCCGCCGGGTGCGCTCTGCCCGCCGGTCACCACGACGGTGGTCTCGGCGGCGACGGCGTCGGGGGCCGTGGCGGCGATCGGCAGGGCGAGCGGCAGGGCGAGGGACAGGGTCGCGAGGGTCTTCCCGGTGCGCATGGTCCTCCTTGGACGGCGGTCGGACGGCGGTCGGTCGGCACGTCGGCCGGCGTCGGCACGTCGGCCGGTGCCGGTTCACCCGGGACAACGCCGCAGGCCGGGCCGCGATGACGGCACGGCGCCGGGACCACCCGAAGGGGTACCCGGGCCGCGGGGGCGCGCCCCCGGCGCGTGCGGGGGAATAGCGCCCGCACGCGCACCGTTCCGTTACCGGCCGCCGCCGCGCGACAATGGACGACGGCCACAACCGGGCGGCGCGGCCCGGAGCAGCCGCCGCCCACCCCCTCATCGAGCCCCGGAGGTGTCCGTCCATGCCCGACTCCCACACGAAGGCGTCCGACCACGGTGGTCCGTCCGACCCCGCGCGACGCCAGCGTCCGGCGCAGCTGCTGTTCGAGCCGCAGTCCGCCGAGCCGGAGCCGGAACGGTTCTTCGACCTGGAGTCCATCGACGACCCCGCGGAGCTGCTGCGCCGCTCCACCGAGCTGGCCCTGGCCTTCCGGGCCGCCGCGGAGCGGGCCACCGACTTCCAGGCCGTCGCCGCCGCGCAGCTGGCCGACCCGCGCCGGTTCGACGCGCTGCCGGACACCGAGATCGCCCGACGCGCGGACTGGACCCCGGACTACGCGGCCAAGATGATCGAGTACGGCCGCGGGCTGCTCCAGCCCCGCCGCCACGAGGACTGAGCCCCGGCGCCGCATCCGCCCCGTCCGCCACACGGGCCCCGGACACGCGCCGCTGGCATATGCGCGGCGGGAAGGGTACGCCGTGCCGCGCCGCCCTGTCCGACGAACGGCGCTTTCCCTCCCGTCCGGCCCGCCGAGCGCGCAGGCTGCTGTGCGTGGACATCTGGACCTATCAGTCGGTGGAGTACGTCACCGTCGCCGGGGAGGCCTGGCTCGCCTCCGCCAGCGAGTACCCGCGCAGCATGCGCGCCCTCTGGGAGGCCCGCCCGTGGGCGCCCTCGGTGCTGCCCTGCGGTCGCGCCTTCGACGTGATCAGCATGCCGTCGCTGTTCGGCCGCCGGGTGCTGGACGAGCTGTGGGCCTCCGGCCCCGGCTGCGGCCCGGTGGCCTCCTACCGGGGGCGGACCCTGCTGTTCGTGCGGCCCGGCGCGGCGCCCAGGCTGCGCCGGCTGCTGGCCTGGGAGGAGTGGGCCCGGGACGTGCCGCCGCTGCTCTGTCACGGGCGGGGCGACACGGTGACGGTGCCGCCGGTGCAGCGGATGGTGAACGGCCCGGACTCCCCGGGGCTGGGCTCCGGCCGGTGGATCGTCGCGCCGGAGGACCGCGAGCCGTGGCTGCCCGGTGCCTCGGTGGTGCTGTGGGCCTGCGTGCGGGCGGCCCGGGAGCCCGGTGCGGCGGTGCCGGTCGGCGCGGCGGTGGTGACCGGCGGGTGAACCCCGGACGGACGGTATTCGATTTTGGCGCGGCCCGGGGCCGCTGCTAGAGTCTTCTCTGTCAGCAGGCGCCGCTAGCTCAGTTGGTTAGAGCAGCTGACTCTTAATCAGCGGGTCCGGGGTTCGAGTCCCTGGCGGCGCACAGACGGCCGAAGGGCCCCTCGCGAGAGCGAGGGGCCCTTCGGCGTTTCCGCGTGCGGGGCCCGGGAGCGCCCGGGCGGCGGGCCGCCCGCGGGAGCGGACGGCCCGGCCGGGGCTCAGCGGCCGCGCAGTGCGCGGTAGCGGGCCACCAGCTCCGCGGTGGAGCCGTCCAGCTGGTCGGCGCCCTCGCCGGTGAGCAGCACGGGTTCGATCCGCTTGGCCAGCACCTTGCCCAGCTCGACGCCCCACTGGTCGAAGGAGTCGATGTTCCAGATCGCGCCCTGGACGAACACCTTGTGCTCGTAGAGCGCGACCAGCTGGCCGAGCACCGAGGGGGTCAGCTCGGCGGCCAGGATGGTGGTGGTCGGGTGGTTGCCCCGGAACGTCTTGTGCGGGACGAGCTCGGCGGGCACGCCCTCGGCCGCGACCTCCTCCGGGGTCCGGCCGAAGGCCAGCGCCTGGGTCTGCGCGAAGAAGTTGGCCAGCAGCAGGTCGTGCTGGGCGACCAGGCCCGGGAGCAGGTCGGCGACGGGCCGGGCGAAGCCGATGAAGTCGGCCGGGATCACCTTGGTGCCCTGGTGCAGCAGCTGGTAGTAGGCGTGCTGCCCGTTGGTGCCGGGGGTGCCCCAGACCACCGGCCCGGTCTGCCAGTTCACCGGCGTGCCGTCCCTGGTCACCGACTTGCCGTTGGACTCCATGTCCAGCTGCTGCAGGTAGGCGGTGAACTTGGAGAGGTAGTGCGAGTACGGCAGCACGGCGTGCGCCTGGGCGTCGAAGAACGCGCCGTACCAGACGCCCAGCAGGCCGAGCAGCAGCGGGACGTTCTGCTCCGGCGGGGCGGTGCGGAAGTGCTCGTCGACCAGGTGGAAGCCGTCCAGCATCTCGCGGAAGGCGTCCGGGCCGATGGCGATCATCAGCGAGAGGCCGATCGCCGAGTCGTAGGAGTAGCGGCCGCCGACCCAGTCCCAGAACTCGAACATGTTGGCGGTGTCGATGCCGAAGTCGTGCACGCCCTGCGCGTTGGTGGACAGCGCGACGAAGTGCTTGGCCACGGCCTCGGTGCCGGCGCCCAGCCCGGCGAGCAGCCAGTCCCGGGCGGAGACCGCGTTGGTGATGGTCTCGATGGTGGTGAAGGTCTTCGAGGCGACGATGAACAGCGTCTCGGCCGGGTCGAGGTCGCGCACCGCCTCGTGCAGGTCGGCGCCGTCCACGTTGGAGACGAAGCGGACGTCCAGGTCGCGCTCGGCGTAGGAGCGGAGCACCTCGTAGGCCATCGCGGGGCCGAGGTCGGAGCCGCCGATGCCGATGTTGACGACGGTGCGGATCGCCTTGCCGGTGTGGCCGCGCCACTCGCCGCCGCGGACCCGGTCGGCGAAGCCGGCCATCTTGTCCAGGACGGCGTGCACGGCGGGCACGACGTTCTCGCCGTCGACCTCGACCACGGCACCGCGCGGGGCGCGCAGCGCGGTGTGCAGGACGGCGCGCTGCTCGGTGTTGTTGATCTTCTCGCCGCGGAACATCGCGTCCCGCAGCCCGGCGACCCCGGTGGCCGCGGCGAGCTCGCGCAGCAGTTCCAGCGTCTCGTCGGTGACCAGGTGCTTGGCGTAGTCCACGTGCAGGTCGCCGACCTGGAGGGTGTAGCGGCGGCCGCGCTCCGGGTCGGCGGCGAACAGCTCGCGCAGGTGCGTCTCGCCCAGCTCGGCGCGGTGCTTGCCGAGGGCCGCCCACTGCGGGGTCCGGTCGAGCGGGGTGCGGGCGTCGGCGCGGGTCTCCGACATCGGTGGTTCCTCGATTCATCTGGGTGCAGATACCGGCAGGGCCAGGCGGTGAGGGTTTCGCGAGGTCGTGCGGGTACTGGTGGTGCGCCGACTCCGTTGACGGCCTGCCCGGGCTCAGCCTATGCAACGTCCGGCGGGGCCGCGCACATTCCGTTCGGTCACGTCCCGAGGCGGGTCGGCCGCCCGGTGACGGGGAGGTTTCAGCGGGGTGGACCGACGGTGCGTCACTTCCTCTCGGAGCGCAGGTCGAGCCCGCGCAGCACCTGGTCGACCAGCTCCGGATCGGTGCCCGCCTCGCTGCGGGCGACCAGCATCTCGCGCCGGGACGCGGCGATCATCTCCTGCTCGACCTCCCGGGCAGCCCGCCACTGGGAGAGCCGCAGCTTCGCCTCGGCGGCCTCCTCCTCCGCGTAGTTCTCCGGGCAGAGCCGGGCCAGCCGGTCGTGCTGACGGTCCCGCAGGCGGTCGGCGACCTCGGCGGGCAGCCGGTCCTGCTCCTCCAGCTCGCCGAGCCGCAGCAGCCCGGCCTTGGCGGCCCGCCACCAGAGCCGGCGGACGGCCTGCTCGTGGCGGTCCTGGTCGATGTCCAGCTGCAGCCGCTTGGCCAGCCAGGGCAGGGTCAGGCCCTGGACCAGCAGGGTGAAGAGCACCACGCTGAAGGCGATGAAGACCAGTCGGCCGCGCTCGGGGAAGTCCGCGCCGGAGTGCACGGTCAGCGGGATGGCGAGGGCCAGAGCGACGGTGGCCACGCCGCGCATGCCGGACCACCAGAGCACCACGCTCTCCCGCCAGCTGAACGGCGTGTCCTCCTCCTCGCCCGAGCGCAGCCGCCGGGAGACCCAGCCGGCCGGCAGCAGCCAGAGCAGCCGGACCAGGACGACGACGGCGATCACCACCCCGGCGTCGCCGAGCATGCCGGTCCAGCCGGTGCCGGCCTCCTTGAGCACGGTGGCGAGCTCCAGCCCGATCAGGCCGAAGGCGACGCCGGTGATCAGGATCTCGACGACCTCCCAGAAGGCGTTGCCGACGAGCCGGTAGGAGACGGCGTCGGCGTCGGCGGCCCGCTCGGCGAGGTAGAGCGCGCAGATCACCACGGCGAGGACGCCGGAGCCGTGGATCTCCTCGGCGATGGTGTAGGCGGCGAAGGGCACCAGCAGGTTGAGCGCGACCTGCTGGGTCGGGTCGTCCAGCAGTTCGGCGAGCTTGCTGTTCACCCAGCCGAGGACGATCCCGACCACCACGGCGAGCACCGCGGAGAGCACGAAGCGCAGGATCGCGTGGCCGGCCGAGAAGTCGTCGCTCACCACGGCGTCGATGGCCAGCGAGTAGATGACGATCGCGGTGACGTCGTTGAACAGGCCCTCGCTCTCCAGGATCGCCACCAGGCGGCGGGGCAGTCCCACGCTGCCGGCCACCGCGACGGCGGCGACCGGGTCGGGCGGGGAGACCAGCGCGCCGACCGCGATCGCGGCGGCCAGCGGCAGCGCGGGCAGGAGCCAGTGCACGGTGCCGGCCACGGCGACGGTGGTGACCACGACCAGGGCGACGGCGAGCAGCAGGATCGAGCGGACGTTGGCCTTGAAGTAGCGGACCGAGGAGCGCCGGGCGACCGCGAAGATCAGCGGCGGCAGGACCAGCGGCAGGATCAGTTCGGGCTCGATGGTGATGTCCGGGATCTGCGGGACGAGCGCCATGACGATGCCGAGCAGGGTCATCAGCACCGGCTGCGGCACCCCGGTCCGGCGGGCCAGCGGCATGGTCACCACGGAGGCGAGCAGCACCAGGAACAGCAGGGGCAGCTGACCCACGGGGAGGTTCCTCTCGACGGCGGACGGCTGAGCGCCGCCAGGATAAATCTGACAATGCGCCTATCCCGGGGGACACGCCGGGAGGTGCTTGACCTCAAGCGCGCTTCAGGTTCGAGGATCGGCGCGCGGCCCGCGGCGGACACTCCCCCGCGGACGCGGACACGCCGGCGCGGACCCGCCGCGGCACGCGCGCACGACCGAGAGGGCAGGAGCACCCATGAAGGCAGTCACCGTTCCCGGGTTCGGCGGACCGGAGGTCCTGCGGGCGGCCGAGACGCCCGACCCGCTGCCCGGGCCGGGCGAGGTGCGGGTCCGGGTCCGCGCGGCCGGGGTCCAGCCGGTCGACCTCGCCGTCCGCGAGGGCTTCTCCCCGCCCGGGGCGCGGATCGAGCCGCCGTTCGTCCTCGGCAACGAGTTCGCCGGGGTGGTCGACCGGCTCGGCCCCGGCAGCCACGGCTGGCAGGTCGGCGACGAGGTCCTGGGCTTCCGGCTCCTGAACTGCCACGCCGAGTTCGTCACCGTGGACACCGCCCAGCTGGTCGCCAAGCCCGCCGCGATGCCCTGGGAGCAGGCCGGCTCGCTCTCCGCCTCCGGCCAGACCGCGCACATGGCCCTCCGCCTGCTGGGCGTCGGCCCCGGCGACACCGTCCTGGTGCACGGTGCGTCCGGCGGAGTCGGCACCGTCGCCGTCCAGCTCGCCCGGGCCTGGGGCGCCACCGTGATCGGCACGGCCGGCGAGCGCAACCACGCGTACCTGCGCGGGCTGGGCGCCGTTCCCGTCGCCTACGGCGAGGGGCTGGTCGAGCGGGTCCGGGCGGTGGCGCCGCAGGGCGTGGACGCCGCCTTCGACGCCGCCGGGCGGGGCGCGCTGGAGGCCTCGGTCGAGCTGGTCGCGGACCGGGCGCGGATCGGCACCGTGGTCGACTACCCGGGCGCCGAACGGCTCGGGGTGCGCGGGCTGCGGGCGGAGCGGACCGCCGCCCGGCTGGCCGAGCTGGTCGGGCTCTGGGAGGCCGGCGGCCTGCGGCTGGAGGTGGCCGAGGCCTTCCCGCTGGAGCGCGCCGCGGACGCGCACCGGATGGTCGGCACCGGGCACGTCCGGGGCAAGGTCGTCCTGGTCCCCTGACGGCCGCCGGCCGACCCCGGCCCGGGCGCCGGCCGCTCCGACTGCCGCCCGTCCGGGCCGATTGTGTGTTTCTGCTGCTGACCAGGTAATGTTCTCCACGTCAGCAGGCGCCGCTAGCTCAGTTGGTTAGAGCAGCTGACTCTTAATCAGCGGGTCCGGGGTTCGAGTCCCTGGCGGCGCACAGACAGCCGGAAGGCCCTTCGCGAGAGCGAGGGGCCTTCCGGCGTTTCCGGCTCCGCTCCCCCGCCCAGGGGCTTCCGCCGCTCCCCCGTCCAGGGGCCCTTCCGTCTCCGGCACGCCTGCCGCCGCGGCCGGGCGCCCGCGGTGGCAGGAAAGGTGGGAAACAGGTCATTGCCGCCATCGGAGCCCGCTGACAGGCTGGCCGGATGAGAGCACGCAGCGTGCTCGTCGTCCTCTACGACGGCGTGCAGAGCCTGGACGTGACCGGCCCCCTGGAGGTGTTCGCGGGGGCGGGCGCCGCCGCCGGGCGGCCCGGCGCCTACCGGCTGACCACCGCCTCGCCCGGCGGCGCCCCGGTGCGCAGCCGCAGCGGCCTGCGGCTGCTGCCGGACGCGGACCTGGCCGGGGCCGGCCCGGCGGACACCCTGCTGGTCCCCGGCGGGGCGGAGGCCGACGACCCGGGCCGGGCGGCACTGGTGGCGCGGATCCGGGAGCTGGCCGAGGGGGCCGAGCGGGTGGCGTCGGTGTGCACCGGGGCGTTCCTGCTCGCCGAGGCCGGACTGCTGGCCGGCCGCCGGGTCACCACCCACTGGGCGTACTGCGACACGCTGGCCCGGCGCTTCCCGGACGTCCGGGTCGACCCCGAGCCGATCCACGTCCGGGACGGGCCGGTGGCCACCTCCGCCGGGGTGACCGCCGGGATCGACCTGGCCCTCGCCCTGGTCGAGGAGGACCTCGGGCGCGACGCCGCGCTGCTGATCGCCCGTCACCTGGTGGTCTTCCTGCGCCGGCCGGGCAACCAGGCGCAGTTCAGCACCCAGCTGGCCGCCCAGGTCGCGGCCCGCGACCCGCTGCGCGAGGTCCAGCGCTGGATCGCCGAACACCCGGAGGACGACCTCTCGGTCGAGGCACTGGCCCGCCGCTCGGCGCTGTCCCCGCGGCACTTCGCCCGCGCCTTCGCCGCCGAGGTCGGGGTCACCCCCGGCCGGTACGTGGACCGCGTGCGGCTGGAGGCGGCCAGGCGCCGGCTGGAGGACACCGCGGACGGGATCGAGGAGGTCGCCCGCTCCTGCGGCTACGGCACCCCGGAGGCGATGCGGCGCGCCTTCGTCCGGGCCCTGGCCGTCGCCCCCACCGAGTACCGGCGCCGCTTCCACCCCGGCCCCACCACCCACCGAACCGGAGGAACCTGATGCGCATCGCCGTCCTGCTGTACGACCAGTTCACCGCCCTGGACGCCGTCGGCCCCTACGAGGTGCTGTCCCGGATCCCGGGCGCCGAGGTGGTGTTCACCGCCGCCCGGCGCGGGCCGGTGCGCACCGACATGGCGAGCCTGGCGCTCACCGCCGACGCCGCCCTGGACGAGGTGGACGCGGCCGACGTGCTGCTCGTCCCCGGCGGGCCCGGGACGCAGGAGCGGCTCGCGGACGCGGCCCTGCTGGAGTGGGTCCGCGCGGTGGACGCCACCACGCGCTGGACGACCTCGGTCTGCTCGGGCTCCCTGCTGCTCGGCGCCGCCGGACTGCTGACCGGGCGCCGGGCCACCTCGCACTGGTGCTGCCTGGACCAGCTGCCTCGGTACGGCGCCGAGCCGGCGGCCGCCGAGCGGGTCGTGATCGACGGCAAGTACGCCACCGCGGCCGGGGTCTCGGCCGGGATCGACCTGGCGCTGTCGCTGACCGGCCGGCTCGCCGGGGACTCCGTCGCGGAGGCGATCCAGCTGGTCATCGAGTACGACCCGCAGCCGCCCTACTCGACGGGCTCCACCGCGAGCGCGCCGGCCGGGATGGTCGAGGACCTGCTGGCGAAGGGGCTGCTGCTCTAGGACGTGTCCGGGGTCCTCTGTCGGCCCCGGGGCTTCCCGGCCGGGCGTCAGGTGCGCCGGGCCGGGAAGCCGTGGGCCCGGGCGCCGAGCACCACCGCGAGGACCGGTACCAGCAGGAGCAGGACGGTCCACGGCAGCGCCCCGGTGCCGAACCGGCCCAGCACCAGGCCGCCGGCCACGCCGCCGCCCGCCATCGCGACGTTCCACAGGGTGACCAGCGCGGCCTGGGCGGCGTCCGCCTGCGCGCCGCCCGCGTCGCCGGCGGCGGTCTGCAGCAGGGCCGGCGCGCCGCCCCAGCCCAGGCCCCAGAGCAGCGCCGCGAGGTGGACCAGCGGCGAGCCGTCGGGCCACAGGCCCAGCAGGGCCGCCGCCGCCGCGATCAGCAGGACGCCGCCCGCGGTCAGCCACCGCAGCCGGCGGTGGATGTGCACGCCGGTGAACCAGATCGCCACCAGCGAGGCCACCCCGAAGACCAGCAGCACCGAGTCGGTCGCGGTCCCGAGGCCGGCCCGGTCGAGGAACGGTGCGACGTAGGTGAACAGGACGGTGTGGGCGAGGACGAGGAGCACCGTCACGGCGAGCACCGGCCGGACTCCGGGCAGGGCGAGCGCGCGCCGTACCGGGGTCCGGTCGCCGTCCGCCCGGCCGGGCTGGTCCGGCAGGGCCGCCGCGATCCAGCCGATCACGCCGACCGCCAGTGCCGTCATGGCCAGGAACGGCACCCACCAGGCCAGCACCCGGCCGAGGAAGGTGCCGACCGGTACTCCCAGCGAGAGCGCCACCGGCACGCCCGCCATGGCGACGGCCATGGCCCGGCCCTGCTGCCCGGCCGGCACCAGACGGCGGGCGTAGCCGGCCAGCAGCGCCCAGGCGAGGCCGGCCGCGACCCCGGCGAGGAAGCGGGCGGCGATGGTGAGCGGGTAGTTCGTGGAGGCCGCGGTCACCGTGTTGGCCACGGCGAAGCCGGCCATCGCACCGAGCAGCAGCCGCTTGCGGCTCCAGCCGGCGGTGGCCGCGGTCAGCGGGATCGCGGTGGCGGCGGTGCCGAGTGCGTAGACGGTGACGGTCTGCCCGGCCGCCGACTCGCCGACGCCGAGGGCCCCGCCCATTCCTGGCAGGACGCCGGCGGGCAGGGTCTCGGTCAGTGCGGTGACGAAGACGGCGGTGGCCAGTGCGAGCAGGGACGGGAGCGGGAACGGGGACCGCCCGCGCGCCGCGGGGGTCGGGAGCTGTGTGGTCGCCATGGGGACCATGCTCGAACCTCACACCGGTGTCAGGTTCAAGTGCGTTCCGGCGCGGTTCACGTGCGGTCACGTGTGTTCAGGCGCGTTGGCATGCGTTCGCGTGCCGTTCGCGTGCGTTCGCGTGCTCCGGTGCGGTGCCCGGCCCCCGCACGGCGCGGGGGCCGGGCGGCCGGTCAGCGGTGGAAGTACCCGTCGAAGTTCCTGGAGAACTCCCGGCCGCCGAACTGGTCCCAGTTGACGGACCAGGTCATCAGCCCGCGCAGGTTCGGCTGGGCGCCCGAACGCGGCACGTAGGAGCCGCAGTTGGCGAGCCGGGTGAGGCAGTCCAGGGCCTTGTCCACCTCGGCCGGGGAGACGTAGCCGTTGCCGGCGTTGGTGGTGGCGGGCATGCCGACGGCCACCTTGGAGGCGGGCAGCGGCGGGAACACGTTGGCGGTGTTGCCCGCCACCGGGAAGCCGGTGAGCAGCAGGTCGGTCATCGCGACGTGGAAGTCCGCGCCGCCCATCGAGTGGTACTGGTTGTCCAGGCCCATGACGGAGCCGGAGTTGTAGTCCTGGACGTGCAGCAGGGTGAGGTCGTCGCGCAGCGCGTGGATGACCGGGAGGTAGGCGCCGGCCCGCGGGTCCTGACCGCCCCAGGGGCCGGATCCGTAGTACTGGTAGCCGAGTTGGACGAAGAACGTCTCCGGCGCCATGGTCAGCACGAAGCCCTGGCCGTACTTGGCCTTCAGGGTCCTCAGCGCCGAGATCAGGTTGACGATGACCGGGGTGGTCGGGTTCCTGAAGTCGGTGTCGCCGGTGTTGAGGGAGAGCGAGTGGCCCTCGAAGTCGATGTCGAGGCCGTCCAGGCCCCACTTGTCGATGATCGCCGAGACCGAGCTGACGAAGGTGTCCCGGGCCGCGGCGGTGGTCAGCTGGACCTGGCCGTTCTGGCCGCCGATCGAGATCAGCACCTTCTTGCCCTGGGCGCGCTTGGCGGCGATGGCGGCCTTGAAGTCGGCGTCGGACTCCACGCCCGGGCAGTCGGCGGCGGAGCAGCGGTTGAAGCGGATGTCGCCGGAGGTGACGGAGGTGGGCTCGCCGAAGGAGAGGTCGATGAAGTCCCAGGAGTTCGGGACGTCGGCCATCCGGGTGTAGCCGGCGCCGTTGGCGAAGCTGGCGTGCAGGTAGCCGACCAGGGTGTGGCCGCCGGCGGGCGGGGTGGTCGGGGTGCCGGTGGCGGTCGGGCTGCTCGTCGCGGTGGGCGAGCCGGTGGCGGTGGGCGAGGCCGTGGCGGTGGGGCTGGCGGTCGCGGTCGGCGAGGCGGTGGCCGTCGGCGAGGCGGTCGCGGTCGGCGTGGGCGTGGGCGTGGGGGCGCCCGGGCCGTCCAGCGAGACGTCGTCCGCGTAGTAGGTGCCCTGGCCGTACCAGCCGTGGGTGTAGACGGTGGCGCTGGTCTGGTTGGCGCCGGTGGTGAAGCTGAGGCTGAGCTTCTGGTAGCCGCCGCCGGTGCCGGGGGTCCAGGTGCTGGGGCCGCCGCCGTCGACGCCCAGGTAGACGTACGAGCCGTTGACGTACGCGCTGAGCGTGTAGGTGGTGCCGGGGGCGACGGCCACGGTCTGGGCGCACTGCGCGGTGTCGCCCGCGGTGGCGGCGCCGGCCAGCGCACGGGTGCCGCCGTGCACGGGGGCGGTGACGACGCTGCCGGTGCCGCCGCTGCAGCTCCAGGGGCCGAGCGAGCCGGACTCGAAGCCGCCGTTGACCAGGAACTCGCCGGCCGAGGCGGCGGGCGCCAGGCCCAGGGTGAGGCCGACCAGGGTGGCAGCGGCGACGGCGGAGGCGGTGCCGGCGGCGATCAGGGCGCGGGGACGCGGGGGTGAGCTTCTGGGCATGGGGGCTCCTGCGGTGACACGGTCGTGGGGGACGTCCGAGGGCACGCCGGAGCACGCGCCAGTGGGGGGAACGGCCCGGCCTGGCACCCTAGTTGGACTAGACCACTGAAGTGGATCCGACGCTTCGGTGTCAATGGTCCAGACCGGTTGCGGGGCGCCGGGGGCCGGCGGGGGCGTCGGCGGGGGAACCGCCCCGGTTGCCGGGTGTGACACCCCGTCGAAGGATGGAGGGGTGACCCCGCCCGGCTACCTCCGCTACCCGCACCTGCACGGCGACCTGCTCGCCTTCACCGCCGAGGACGACGTGTGGATCGCCCCGCTGGACGGCGCCGGCGGCACCGGCCGGGCCTGGCGGATCGGCTGCGACCGCACCCGGGTCAGCCACCCCCGCCTCTCCCCCGACGGCCGCTCCCTCGCCTGGACCAGCTGGCTCAGCCTCACCCCCGAGGTGTGGACCGCCCCCGTCGAGGGCGGCGGCGCCCGCCGGCTCAGCTACTGGGGCAGCCAGGACACCCGGGTGCGCGGCTGGCTGCCCGACGGCGAGGTCCTGGCCGTCACCTCGTACCACGAACCGTTCGGCCACTACACCTGGGCGCACGCCCTGCCGCCCGACGGCTCCCCCGGCCGCCGGATGCCCTGGGGCCCGGTCGGCGACGCGCAGATGAGCCGCCGGCGCACCGTCCTGCTCACCGGCGCCGCCCCGCACGAACCCGCCGCCTGGAAGCGCTACCGCGGCGGGGCCACCGGCCGGCTCTGGGTCGACGGCGAGCAGGTCCTGGCCGGCCACCCCGGCCACCTCGCCTCGCCGATGCCCGTCGGCGACCGGATCGCCTTCCTCTCCGACCACGAGGGCATCGGCAACCTCTACTCCTGCCGCCCCGACGGCACCGACCTGCGCCGGCACACCGACCACGCCTCCTACTACGCCCGCGAGGCCGCCACCGACGGCACCAGGATCGTCTACCAGCACGCCGGCGACCTCTGGCTGCTGGACGGCCTGGACGCCCCCGCCCCCCGCCGGCTGGCCGTCCCGCTCGGCGGCGCCCGCGCCGGCCGCCGCCCGTACCAGGTCAGCGCCGCCTCCCAGGTCAAGGACCTGGCCTGCGACCAGAGCGGCCGGGCCGGGGTGATCACCGTCCGCGGCAGCCAGTACTGGCTCACCCACAAGGACGGCCCGGCCCGCGCCCTCGCCGACACCCCGGGCGTGCGGACCCGGCTGCCGGTCATGCTCGGGCACACCGGCGAGGCCGCCTGGATCACCGACGCCGAGGGCGCCGACGCCGTCGAGGTGGTGCCGCTGCCCGGCCACGAGGGCGCTCCCGGACACGGCGACCCGGCGACCCCGGACCCCGGGCACGACGGGGGCGGCCGGCACCGGCACCGGGTGCTCGCCGCCGGCCGGCTGGGGCGGGTCCTGGAGCTCACCGCCTCCCCCGACGGCGCGCACCTGGCGGCCACCTCCTCGGACGGGCGGCTGCTGCTGGTCTCCGCCGCGGACGGGGCCGTCCGCGAGATCGCCGCGTCCGGCTACGGGCCGGTCTCCAGCGCCCGGTTCTCCCCCGACTCGCTCTGGCTCGCCTGGTCCCAACCGGTGGCCGGGCGCTCGCTGCGCCGGATCCGGCTCACCCGGACCGACGCCCCCGCGCCGATCACCGAGGTCACCGACGGCCGGTTCGAGGACGAGCAGCCGGTGTTCACCCGGGACGGCCGCTACCTGGCCTTCCTGTCCTGGCGCGGCTTCGACCCGGTGCACGACGTGCACACCGGCGACCTCTCCTTCCCGGTGGGCTGCCGCCCCTACCTCGTGCCGCTCACCGCCGACACGCCGTCCCCGTTCGCCGCCCCCGCCGGGGACGGCGCCCCGCGCGGGGACGGCGGCGGCGACGGCACCGTCCGGGTCGAGCCGCAGGGCATCGGCGAACGGCTGGTGCAGTTCCCGGTGATCGCCTCCAAGTACTCGGCCACCGACGCGGTGCGCGGCGGCCTGGTCTGGCTGCGCTGGCCGATCTCCGGCACCCTCGGCCAGACCTTCGCCAGCCCCGACGACACCTCGGGGCGCCCCTCCCTGGAGTACTTCGACCTGGCCCGCGGCACCCGGAGCACCCTGGTCGACAAGCTGGACGGCTACGCGGTCTCCGGCGACGGCGGCTCGGTCGCGGTGTACTCGGCGGGATCCCTGCGGATCGTCCCGGTCGGGGCCCCCTCCGCCGGCACCACCGTCGACCTGCGCCGGATCACCCACACCGTGCACCCGGCCGCCGAGTGGCACCAGGCCTACCACGAGGCGGCCCGGATCGTCCGGGACCAGTTCTGGGACGAGCGGATGTCCGGCCTGGACTGGCCGGCGCTGGTCGCCCAGTACGAGCCGCTGCTGGAGCGGATCTGCTCCCCGGACGACTTCGCCGACCTGCTGCGCGAACTCCTCGGCGAGCTCGGCACCTCGCACGCCTACGTCACGCCGTCCCGGCGGGGCGAGGGGCCCTCGCTCGCCCAGCAGCCGCTCGGCCTGCTCGGCGCCAACGCGCACCGCTCCCCCGACGGGCGCTGGCTGGTCAGCCGGGTGCTGCCCGGCGAGTCCTCCGACCCGCGCGCCCGGGCCCCGCTGGCCGCCCAGGGCGTGCGGGACGGCGACGAGCTGCTGACCGTCGGCGGCCGCCCGGTCGACCCGGTCCGCGGACCGCTGCCGCTGCTGGCCGGCACCGGCGGGACCACCGTGGAGCTGGCGCTGCGCAGCGCCCCGGACGGGCCGGTGCGGCGGATCACCGTCACCCCGCTGACCGACGAGCGGGCCATCCGCTACCAGGACTGGGTGGCCAGACGCCGTTCCCTGGTCCGGGAGTTCAGCGACGGCCGGTGCGGCTACCTGCACATCCCGGACCTCGGAGGCTCCGGCTGGGCCCAGTTCAACCGCGACCTGCGCCGCGAGCTGGACAAGCCGGCCCTGGTGCTGGACGTGCGCGGCAACGCCGGCGGCAACGTCTCCGAACTGGTGCTGGAGAAACTCACCCGGCACGTCCTCGCCTGGGACTTCAGCCGGGACCGCCAACCGGTCCGCTGGCCCCGGGACGCGCTGCGCGGCCCGATGGTGGCCCTCGCCGACGAGGCGACCAGCTCGGACGGCGACGTGGTCATCGCCGCGATCAAGCTGCTCGGCCTCGGCCCGGTGATCGGCAACCGGACCTGGGGCGGGGTGGTCGGGATGACCGGGCGGCACACCCTCGGCGACGGCACCCAGATCTCGGTGCCGAAGAACGCCTCCTGGTTCGGCGGCGGCCTCGGCTGGTCGATCGAGAACCGCGGCGTCGAACCGGACGTGCACGTGCTGCGCACCCCGCAGGACTGGGCCCGCGGGCGCCACCCCGAACTGGTCGCCGCCGTCCAGCTCGCCCTGGATCTGCTGGAGGACCTGCCCGCGGCGGCGCCCCCGCCGGAGTCCACCCCCCGGCCGGACCTGCGGCGCCCGCCGCTGCCGCCGCGCACGCGCTGATCCCCCCGGGCGCGGGACCCGGGGGGCGCGGGGGTCACGGCCCGGTCAGTCCCAGGGGTCGCCCTCGGCCGTCATGTTCTCGGCGGCGCGCCGGTCGGCCTCCTCCTGCGCGGACTGCGCGGAGAGCCGCTCAGACTCGCGGGTCCCCCTCGCCCGCTCGACCTCGTCGCTGTACGCGTCGGCGGCCTCGTCGTGGGCCAGGGCGGCGCGCTCGGTGGCGTCCTGCCCGGCGGTGTCGTGCGCCTTGTGGCGGAACCTGTCGAAGATGCCCATGACTCCTCCTCCGGACGGATACCGGGCTGCCCCCACTCTCACACCGGTGCCGGACCGCCGCACCTTGAGTCCTTGGTCCCGGTCGGACGCGTCCAAGGGCCGTAGCGGGGCAGCCCGCGGCGGGCGCAGGGTGGAGCCGTCGGCCGATCTGACGTCCACCGTCTGGAGCCCGCTGTGACCGTCGCCCACCCCGAACGCCCCACCCGGCGCCCCGCCGAGGACCTGCACGACGGACCGCGCCGCCGGGTCGGCCCGCTGGCCGCACTGGACGGACGGCTGCCCGGACCGCACGACCTGCTGCTGATGCAGTGCCCGGGCTCGCTGCGGCCGCTCGCCGGTGGCGCACTGCCGCCCTGGGCCCGGGCGGTGCTGCGCGCGCACCCGTGGGTCACCGTCGGGCGGGCGCCCGTGCTGCTCGCGGCGCCGACCGCGCCGGGCCCGCAGCGCTGCGCCCGGGACGACGCCCCGGCGCCCGACCAGTGGATCCCGGTGACGGTGCGCGGCGCGCGGCCCGGTCAGCGCCTGGACGCGCTGGCGCCCTGGGCGGCCGTCGCCCGGACCCTGCGGCCGGAGCAGCTGGTGGCCCGGCGGGCCCGGCTGGCCCCCGGACGGCTCGCCGACGTCCCGGCCCTGGCGCTGCTGCCGGAGGTCGACCGGCTGGTCGCCGACCACCGGCTGGCCTGGGGCCCGATCGGCGCGGTCGGCTACGAGCTGGGCAGCGGGGTGCCGGTCGCCGGGCCGCTGAGCCCGCTGCGGCTGGTGCTGCGGGCCCCGCACCCGGTCAGCCGGCGGGACGCGCTCCAGCTGCGGCGCGCGCTGAGCAAGCTGCCGGTGCCGGTGCAGGCCGAACTGGAGACCCGCTACGGCGCGGTGCTGCTGGCGGAGTACGCGGCGGGGCCGCAGGCGCTCACCCTGCTGACGCCGTACGGGCCCCGGGAGGTCCACGATCCGTGGTTCCCCCGGGGCCCGTTGTACTGAGGGGTGCGGTCAGCCGCTGACGCTGGGCGCGCCGGTCTCCAGGTGCCCGGTGAACCGCTGCGACCAGGTGGCGTCCGCGTCCACCGTGACGGTGAAGTCGTACCAGCCGTTGCCGTAGGCCACCGCGTTGAAGTAGTCGCTCACGCTGCCGCCGGCCGGCACCTGGTACGTCCAGGGGCCGTCGGTGCGGTAGTTGTTCGACGCGATGGTGAAGGTGAGCGGGGTGCTGCCGGAGTTGGCGAGCCGGAAGTAGAGCGCCAGCTTGCCGGTGCCCGGCTCGACCGCGTACGAGGCGGTGACGGCCGCGTTCTTGCCCGCCTTCGTGGCGTCGCCCTTGAAGCGGCGCAGGAAGCGGTTGGGGCCCACCACCGTGAGGTCGTACGGGCCGCCGCCGAAGCCGGTGCCGCAGTTGAAGAAGTCGCTGGTGCTGCCGCCCGGGTCGACGGTGTACTGCCAGGGGCCGCCGCTGCGGTAGGCGTTGGCGTAGGCCGCGAAGTGCGCGGACTTGGTGGCGGCCGCGCCCTGGTTGGCCATCGCGATCCAGACCTTCATCACCCCGCCGGAGCCGAACTCCAGGTGGTCCAGGTTGGCGTTCGGCTGGTACGGCAGGGCGCGGGCCTGCCGGGTGCCGGACTCCTGGAGCGGCAGCTGGTTGTTCACCGGCGCCGGGTTGGGCAGCGGGCCGCAGGCGGACAGGCCGATGGTCTGCGAGGTGTCCGGCAGCGCGGGCAGGCCGTAGACCGGGTTGGCGAAGTCGAAGGCGCTGGTGAGGTCGCCGCAGACGCGGCGGCGCCAGTCGCTGATGTTCGGACAGGTGGCCGGGGTGCCGAGGGCGGTGGTCCAGGCCTCCAGGAAGCGCAGCACCGAGGTGTGGTCGAAGGTCTCGGAGTTGACCCAGCCGCCGCGGGTCCACGGCGAGACCGCGATCAGCGGGACGCGGAAGCCGAGGCCGATGTTGGTGCCGCTGTAGAACTCGCCGGGCGTGCCGGCCGGGGCGACCGGCGGCGGGACGTGGTCGAAGAAGCCGTCGTTCTCGTCGTAGTTGACGAACAGGACGGTGGAGTTGAAGACGTCCGGGTTCGCGTTCAGCGCGTCGACCACGTTGTGGACGAAGTGCGCGCCGTCGGCCGGGGTGGCGTAGGGGTGCTCGGAGGAGGCCTGGTCCGGGACGATCCAGGAGACCTGCGGCAGGGTGCCGTTGAGCACGTCGGCCCTGATCGCGGCGACGATGTCGTCCGGGGTGCGGCCGGTGACCTTGGGCACCGAGCCCATGCCCTTGACGGCCAGCGGGCTGCCGGCCGGGGCGTTCGCGAACTGGGTGAAGTAGGCCAGCGCGTTGTCGCCGTAGTTGTCGGCGGCGTTCTGGTAGACCTTCCAGCTCACGCCGGCGTTCTCCAGCGCCTCGGCGTAGGTCTGCCAGCGCAGGCCCTTCTCGTCGCCGCCGTCGTAGGCCGGACCGCCGGCGGCGCCGGCCGGGTCGATCTGGCCCGACCAGTGGTAGGTGCGGTTGGGGCCGGTCGCGCTCAGCACCGAGCAGTGGTAAGCGTCGCAGATGGTCCAGTTCTCGGCCAGCGCGTAGTGGAACGGGATGTCCTGGCGGGTGAGGAACCCGAGGGTGCGGACGTTGCCCTTGGCGGCGACCCAGGAGTCGAGCTTGCCGCCGTTCCAGGCCTTGTGCTGGTCGCTCCAGCCGTGCGCGAGGTCGCCGTTGCACTGGGCGAGGCGCTCGGGGTCGGCCCCGCCGGCCGGCTTGGTCTGGCTGAACTGCCACGGGTACTGGCGGCCGAGCCCGTTGGGCTGGTTGAAGACGCTGTAGCCGCCGGAGATCTGGATGGCGCTGCGGTCGGCGAAGCCGCGCACGCCGCGCAGGGTGCCGAAGTAGTGGTCGAAGCTGCGGTTCTCCTGCATCAGGATCACCACGTGCTGCGCGTCGGCGATGGTGCCGCTCTGCCGGAGGCCGGCGGTGGCGGCGGTGGCGGCGGTGGCGGTGGCGGTGGTGGCGGTGGTTCCCGCGGTGCTCGGGGCGGCCCCCGCCGCCCCGCTGCCGGCCACGGCGAGGCCCGCCGCCGCGGCTCCGGACAGCGTGACGAACTTCCTACGACTCAGCTCGGCCATCAGTCCGGCCCGTCCCTTCGCTGGCGATGTTGTGTACACAAGTCGGGGCTCATCGATCGCGCAGCATCTTCCACCGCGGCCCGAGCGGCCCACCAGATGCCCGCGGCAGGATTGGTGGACTGTTCGTCCGGCCGTCACCGAACGACGGCGGGCTGAACGGGCGGCGGAAACCCCGGGGAGGGACGGCGGGGGCCTGGCCCGGAGGGACGGCGGGGCCGGGGTCAGCGGTCCCGCACCGTGATCCCCAGGGCGTGGGCGAACTGCGGCGCCAGCTCCAGCAGCTGGGTGGAACTGATGACCGCCCCGCGCAGCCCCTCGTGGCCGTCCGCCAGGCCGAGCCGGGCGGCGTCGCGCAGGTCGGCCCCGCTCAGGGTGGCGCCGCGCAGCCGGACCTCCTCCAGCGTCGAGCCGGGGAAGGAGACCTCCGTCAGCCTGGCCCCGCCGAAGTCCACGTCGCGCAGCAGGCAGTCCTCGAAGACGACGTCCCGCAGGACCGCGGCCCGCAGGTTGACCGCCTCCAGCTTGCAGCCCCGGAACACCACCCGGCGCAGCGCCGAGCCGTGCGCGGCCACCCCGGCGAGCACGCCGCCCAGGACGGCGGTGTCCTGCCACTCGGAGTCGCTCAGGTCGCAGGCCACCCAGCGGCCGGCCTGCACCCAGACCTCGTTGAACCGGGCCTGGCGCAGCTTGACCCCGCTGAGCGCGACCCCGGTGAAGGCGCACTCCAGGAAGGCCGCCCCGGCGGCCGACTCGTCGGTGTGCTCGCCACCGTCGAAGTGCACGGTGTCGTAGTGCTCGTCACTGCGCAGCGCCCCCGTGTGCGGGCTGAGCAGCTCCGCGTAGGGCAGGTCGGCGAGCTGGTCGGGGACGGAGCGCGGCATGGCGGGCACCTCACGGTCGGGCGGCACGGACGACCGGAGCGGTCGGCGCCGGCCGGAGCCGTCGCGGCGGTCGGACGGGTCTCGCCCGCATGCTCGCACGCGGTACCGACAACGCCCCGGAGCACGCCGGGCGCCCGCCCGGGCGACGCGCGGGGCCGCGACACCGGCCGCGTCGTCGGGCAGGAGACGGGCAGGAGACGGCCCGTGACGCGCGGGCGCCCCGGCCCGGCCGCTGCGGACGGCGGCCGGGCCGGGGCGGTCACCGGGGGATCAGCCGCGCGCCCAGAGGGAGTTGACGCGGCTGCGCTCGGTGCTGTTCGGGTAGGGGTTGGTGCAGGAGGTGCCGGGGCCGCCACCGGACATCAGCTCGCTGCACGGGCCCGAGTAGTGGTCCGGCAGGCCGAGCACGTGACCGGTCTCGTGCGCGGTCACCCGCACCGAGTTGTACTGCCGGTTCTGCTGGTAGTCGAGGAAGATGTAGCCGCGCCCGTGGCCGTCGGTGCTGGCGTAGGAGCCGCGGCTGTCGTTGCCCTCGTAGTAGCGGAAGTCGGCGGCCGAGCCGGAGCGCAGCTGGACGTTGCTGACCGAGCTGTTCCAGATCTGTGCGGCCTGGGAGATCTGGTTGCGGAAGCTCGGCGCCGAGCTGGCGTCGTAGGTGACGACCACGGTGGCCAGGTTCGGGTTGGCGGCCTGCTTGGCCTTGGCGGAGGCCATCACGGCCTGGAAGAACGCCTGGTTGTCCGCGGTCTCGGCGGCCGAGCCGGCGTACGTCGAGGCGGTGTAGCCCTGGACGGCCGCGGCGGGGGTGGCGGCGGCCGCGGCGGTGGTGGGCAGCACGGCGAGGCCGGCGGCGAGGGCGAGGCCCAGGGTGGCGGACAGCACGGATCGCTTCATGTGGGGGCTCCGATTCCGGTGGTGTCCGGCCGGGTTGGGGGCCGGCTTGGGGGGACACCTGGTCAGCGGGTGATGTCCCAGAGCTTCGGGCAGCCCGGCGGGCGGGCGGATGATGTCAACCGGTGATAGCCCGACCCAATACCCCTTCGGGCGGCGGGATTTGGAACGTCCTTTTCCTCGCCTTGACCCGCGCGTGCCCCTGGCTTTCGGTTCCGCCGGGGGCTAGGCTCGGCGCGGGGAAGTAACCGAAGCGGCGGGCCGCCCGATTCCGGCCGGGCGGCCCGCTGCTCCCGAGGACGGCACCGACTCGGCTGCCGGGGCGGGTGTTCGCGGGAGGTGGCGGTCAGTTCGCGGGCGCGACACCGTTCGCCCAGAGGGCGTCGACCTGGCCGCGCTCGTTGCCGTCGGGGTAGGGATTGGTGCAGGACGGGCCGGGGCCGCCGCCGGACATCAACTCGCTGCACGGGCCCGAGTAGTCGTCGGGCAGGCCGAGCACGTGACCGGTCTCGTGCGCGGTGACGCGGAGCGAGTCGTACTCCTGGTTCTGCTGGTAGTCGAGGAAGACGTAGCCGTGGCCGTGGCCGTCGGTGCTGGCGTAGGAGCCACGGCTGTCGCTGCCCTCGTAGTAGGAGAAGTCGCCGCCACCGCCGGTCTCCTGGAGCTGGACGTTGCGCACCGAGCTGTTCCAGATCTGCGCGGCCTGGGCTATCTGGCCGGTGAAGGAGGGCGCGTTGGCGGTGTCGTAGGTGACGGTGACGGTCTGCAGCCACGGGTTCGCGGCTCGCTTGGCCCGGACGGAGGCCGTCACGGCCCGGAAGAACGCCTGGTTGTCCGCGGCCTCGGCGGCCGAACCGGCGTACGCCGGGGCGGTGTAGCCCTGGACGGCCGCGGCGGGCGGGGCGGTGGCGGGTGCGGCGACGGCGGTGGCGGGCAGGCCGGCGAGGCCCGCGGCGAGGACCAGGCCGAGGGCGGCGGACAGCACGGATCGATTCATGTGGGGGCTCCGGATTCGCGGTGCGCCGACCGCCGGACCGGTGGGGGCCGGACGCGGCGGCGGCGGACGGTGGGGCGCCCCGACCGGGGGCCGGGGCGGATTCGCTGCACCCGAGCTTCGACCCGTCCGCGCCCGGCGCGGATGATGTCAACCGGCGATAGCGCGGCCGCATACCGGCGGTCCCCGCCGCTTGACCCTCTGTCATGTCCTTGGCGAGAAAGGCCGTCGACGTCTATGCTCCCCGGGTGGAGCTCGACGTGAGACACCTCCGGGTGCTGTGCGCGGTCGCCGACGCCGGCAGCCTCCGCAAGGCCGCGCTCCAACTCGGCATGACCCAGCCCTCCCTCACCACCCAGCTGCACCGCATCGAACGGGCCGTCGGCGGTGCCCTGTTCACCCGCGAGCAGACCGGCAGCCGGCCCACCGCGCTCGGCCACTCGGTGCTGTCCCGGGCCCGGCCGGTGATCGCCGAGATGGCCGCCCTGGTCGCCGCCGCCCGCCAGGAGGCCCGCGACGCGGCCGGCCCCGGTCGGCAGCGGCGGCTGCGCATCGGCAGCGTGGGCAGCCGGGCGGTCGCCGCCTGGCTGCGCCGGGTCCACGAACGGCTTCCGGAGACCGACACCACCATCCACGTCGACGTCTCCGCCAGCGCGCTGCTGCGGCTGGTCGCCGCCGACCAGCTGGACGTGGCCTTCGTGAACGAGAGCGAGGGCTTCCCGCTGCGGGTGCCGCCGGACGCCGAGCACCGGGTGCTGATGGCCCGGGAGCCGCAGTTCGTCGCGCTCGCCACCGGCCACCCGGCCGCCGCCCGGACGGTCGTCCACCTCGCCGACCTCGCCGAGGACACCTGGATGGTCGACCCGACCGCCGACCACGAGTACGCGGCGATGCGCCGGGTGTTCAGCGAGGCCGGGCTCAACCCCCGGGTCGTCCAGGTCCGGGACAACGCGACCGCCGCCGAACTGGTCGCCTCCGGCGAGGCCGTCCGGCCGTGCCAGCCGACGTCCGCCCCCGGGCCGGGCACCGTGGTGCGCCCCGTGCACGGGGACCCGCTGGCCGTCCGGCTGCTGTTCACCTGGCGGGCGCGCTCGCTCAGCCCGCCCGCCCTGGACACGCTGTACGACGAACTGCGCGCCGCCTACCTGGACCTGGCCAGGGTCAACCCGGCGTACCTGGACTGGCTGGCCCGGCACGAGCCGGTCCTGCTGGAGTGCGCCTGACCGGACCGGCCGGGTCCCGCCAGAGCGCCCGACCCGGCCGGTCCCGCCCCGGCCCGGCCCGGCCCGGTGCGGCCGGCCTCCCGGCGGCGCGGTCAGCCCTCGCGGGTGTGCAGCACCACCCCGACCGCCACGGTCAGCGCGCAGACCAGGCCCGCCGCGAGCACCCCGGAGCCGCCGAGCGCGGTGCAGGCCAGCACCAGCACCGCCCCCGCCGGGGCGAGCGCCTGCGCCAGACCGGTCTTGGTGTGCCGGGAGTGCAGCAGCCAGACGGTGAACAGGTAGAGCGCGGTGGGCACGGTGACGGTCGCGGTGGCCGCCGTCGCCGAGATCTCCGCCTTGTGCACGGCCGACTCCACCGCCACCTCCAGCCCGGTGCCGATCGCGGCGGCCGCGCCGAACACCAGGTAGTGGCCGTAGCCCCAGGCGAAGGCCTGCCGGTTGGAGCGCAGGTGCTCGTGCACCGACCGGGCGAAGTAGATCCACCAGGCGGAGAAGCAGATCAGCAGGCCGCCGGCCGCCACCGGCAGCAGCCGGCCCAGCCCCTCGTGCTCGTCCACCGCCGACTGCACCGCGATGGTCGCCGCCGCCACCGTCTCGCCGAGCACGATCAGGGTGAACAGCCCGTACCGCTCGGCGATGTGGTGCGGGTGCCAGGTGGTCTGCATCCGCAGCTCGGCCACCACCGGCACGGCCAGTTCGGCCAGCACGCCGATCGGGATGACGTACGGCCGGGCGGCGTCCGGCAGGAAGAGCAGCACCACCCAGGCGATCTGGCACAGCGTGATCCCCAGCGCGTACCTCAGTGCGACCCGCCTCGCCTCGCCCTGCTCGCTGGCCGCCGCGCGCAGCCACTGGGTGACCATCGCCAGGCGCATCACCACGTACCCGGTGACCGCCAGCGTCAGGTCCTGGGTGGCGAACAGGCGCGGCACCCCGGCCGCGAGGATCAGCACGCCGGCGATCTGCACCAGCGTGGTGATCCGGTACGGCACGTCGTCGCAGTCGTACGCGGAGGCGAACCAGGTGAAGTTCATCCAGGCCCACCAGATCGCGAAGAAGGCGAGGACGTATCCGCGCAGGCCCTCGCCGTAGTGGCCGGCCGCCAGGTCGTGGGCGAGCTCGCGCCCGGCCTGCCCGACCGCGACCACGAAGCAGAGGTCGAAGAAGAGCTCCAGCGGGGTGGCGACCCGGTGCGGCTCGTTGCGGTCGCGCGGGACCATCCGGCGCACCGGGCGCGGATCGGCGGGACGCGGGTGGGGGGCTGCGGCGGAATCGCTGGCCATCGGTGCTGCTCCGGGGTGGGAGGGGCGGGCTCTCCCGCGCATCCTGGCAGCGGCCCGGGCCCGGCGCACGCACCGGCGCGACGGGTCCGGCCGTTCGTACACCCGGGCACGATGTGCCGGTTCGCCCCTTTTTTCCTTGCCGTCAGCCGTAGTTGACGTCCGGGTGCGCGAACCGGGTGACAGCGCGACGGGTTTCCGGGCGCGCCCGCGCGCTGCGCGCGCGACCCGCCGGACCATCCGGCTAGATTCGTCCCCGGTTGGAAGAGCGCGGGCCCTGCGGGGCCCCACGACACGGGCGGCCTGCGGGCAACGCGGAAGGTCAAGGCCGGTGGCAGGACAGCGGGGGCGGCGCAGCCGACCCAGCCGTGTCCGCACCACCGGCCTCGTGATCACCGCGCTGCTCGCCAGCGCCTGCCGTGCGGCCGGTGCCGCCGCACCCGCGACGGGGGCTACTTCTCCCAGCCGACCTTGGCGTAGTCCTCCCCCGCGAGCCCGAAGGCGCCGTAGTTGGCGAGGCCCTTGCGCGTCGCCAGCACCACCGGCCGCTGGTAGAGCTCGACGGTGTGGCCGAGCTCCCAGATCTTCGCGTCCGCCTGGTTGTAGAGCTTCGCGGCCTCCGCCGCGTCGACCGTCCCGGCCGCCTTCTTCAGCAGGTCGTCGATCTCCTGACTGCCCAGCCGGGACGGGTTGTTGAAGGTGTTGTCGCCCACCGGCAGGCGGAAGTTGGGCAGGCTCTTGGAGAGCGGGAAGGAATCGGTGTTGCGCCAGCTCGCGATCTCGAACTTGCCCGGGTTCACGTACTTGGTGAAGAAGTCGTTGGACGGCACCTTGTCCAGGTCGACCTTGACGCCGGCCGCCTGCCACATCGCCGCCGCCGCGGTGGCCAGGTCGATCTGGGCCTGCGGGGTGGCGTCGTTGACCACCCAGTGCAGCTCCAGCGGCTTGCCGTCCCGGGTGCGCGGCTGACCGCTGCCGGCGTCCTTCCAGCCGGCCTCGTCCAGCAGCTTCCTGGCCGCGGCGAGGTCGAACCTGGCCCACTCGCCGGAGTTGTCCTGGTAGCCGGCCTGGTTGGGCATGAGGATGTGGTTGCCGAGCGGCTTGAACTCCACCGGCACCCCGTTGTTGGCGATCTTGATCAACGCGGACCGGTCGAGCGCCTTGCCGAGCGCCTGGCGGACCTTCTGGTCGGCCAGCGCGCCGCCGCCGCCGAAGGATATGTGCACCTCGTCCCACGGGCTCGCGCTGCGGATCACGGTGTCCTTGGCGTCCTTGAGCTGCCCGTACGCGGTCGCGGTGCCAGCCGTGGCGAGGTCGATCTCGTTGTTGAGGTACGCCTGGGTGGTCGCCGACTGGGACATCACCCGGAAGGTGATCCGGTCGAGCTTGGCCCGGGTGCCCCACCAGGCCGGGTCCGGGACGAGGGTGAGGGTCTGCGCGGTCTTGTCCGCCGACCCGACCTTCAGCGCGCCGGCGGTGATCGGGATCCTGTCCACCCAGCCCTTGTTGAAGTCGTCCGGGGTGGCGATGCCGGCCGCCGGGATCAGCGGGCGGAACAGGTTCTGCCAGTCCGCGTACGGCTCCGAGAAGGTCACCTTCACCTCGGACGGGTCCGCGCCCTGCTCGACGGCGGAGATCTGCTCGTAGCCGGAGGGGTCGGAGATGTTGTACGCCGGGTCCTTGCCGTTGCTGGTCTGCCAGTCCGCCTTGAAGTCCAGGTAGCTCAGCGGCTTCCCGTCCGACCACTTGGCCTTGGGGTTGAGCTTGTAGGTGATCACCTGCGGCGAGGTCGAGGTGACCTTGGCCTCCAACAGGTAGTCGGTGTTCGGCAGGAAGCTGCCGGAGGGGTCGGTGTTGAACAGCGACGGCTCCAGCGCGCGCATGATCGAGACCGCGTCGCCGTAGGTGCCGTCCACCTGGAACGGGTTCCACTGGCTGATCCACTGGTAGAGCGGCAGGCGCAGCTCGCCGCCGTCCTTCACCTGGTCCAGCGGCTTGGCGTTGATGTCCTGGGAGTCCTGTCTCGGCGGCTCGCTCTTGGCCACGGTGTCGGCCGACCCGCCCCCGCCCGAGGTGCACGCGGTGACCGCCAGCGCGACGGCGGCCGCGAGGGCGGTGGCCCGGCCGAGTCGGCGGGCCGTGGTGGAAGCGTCCATGGGAGTCCCCCTGGTGAGTTCTTCTGAGTTCTTCAGAGCGGGAGTTGGGCCGCGCGAGGTGTGGCGGGGCTTGAGCGTGGGCAGCCAATTCGGCACCGGGCCAGCAGAACGTAACAGCGGATCAGATCCGCCACCAGGGGGAGGAACGCACACCTGATCCAGACGTCACACGCGGCAACACCACCGCAACACCCCGGCCGTGCGCCGGTGCAAGACTCTGACCTGCTGTTTCCCAGAGGGCCCGGACCGGGCCTCCGACCGAAGGCCACCACCCGATGCCCACCAGACGCGTCGGCCCCGCCCCCGCCACCCCGGGCGGACGCTGATGCCCCGTTACCTGGCGAAGCGGCTGAGCTACTACGCCGTGCTCCTGATCGCCGCCGTGTTCCTGGCGTACGCGATATCCGCGACCGCCCTGCAACCGCGCACCTACTTCGACGCCAAGGTCCCGCGCCCCGCCGCCGAGTCGGTGGAGCGCCAGCTCACCGCGCTCAACCTGAACGACCGCACGCCGGTCGTCGAACGCTTCGGCCACTGGGCCGGCGGCCTGCTCCGGGGCGACCTCGGCCAGACCATCCACGACACCCCGGTCACCGACGACTTCGGTCGCCGGGTCTGGGTCTCGCTGCGCCTGCTGCTGGTCGGCAGCCTGCTCGGCATGCTCCTCGGCGTCGCCGTCGGGGCGTGGGGCGCCGTCCGGCAGTACCGGTTCTCCGACCGGCTGCTCACCGTGACCTCCTTCGTCCTGCTCTCGACCCCCGTCTTCCTGGTCGCCCTGTTCCTCAAGAACGGCGCCATCGCCGCCAAGGACGCGGCCGGCCACGACGTCGTCCCGTTCACCGGCTACGAGACCCCCGGGCTGACCGGCGGACTCGGCGCCCACCTCGCCGACTGGGCGCTGCACCTGCTGCTGCCCACCGTCTCGCTCGCCCTCGGCGGCCTCGCCACCTACAGCCGCTACCAGCGCGGCACCATGCTCGACGTGCTCGGCTCCGACTACCTGCGCACCGCCGAGGCCAAGGGCCTCACCCGGCGCCGGGCGCTGCTCAAGCACGGGCTGCGGACCGCCGTGATCCCGATGTCGACGATGTTCGCCTACAGCTTCCTGGGCGTCTTCACCGGCGCGATCTTCACCGAGACCATCTTCGGCTGGCACGGCATGGGCGAATGGCTGATCCAGTCCATCAACGAACAGGACGTCAACTCCGTGGTGGCGGTCAACCTGTTCACCGCCGTGGTCGTCCTCGCCTCCGGCTTCCTCGCCGACACCCTGCACGCCGCCCTCGACCCGCGCGTGCGGTCCTGACCGGAGGTGACCTGACGTGACCACCATCGCCGCGGAGCCGGCCGCGCCCGCCCCCACCCCCGCGCCGCGGACCGCCGGCCGCGGGCGGCTCGTCCTCGCCCGGCTGCTCGCCGCCCGCGGAGCCCTCGCCGGAGCCGTCGTCGTCCTGCTGCTGTTCGTGCTCGCCTTCGGCGGGCCGTACCTCACGCCCTGGGACTACGCCACCCCCGACTTCACCGCGCTGCACCGACCCCCCTCCGCCGAGCACTGGTTCGGCACCAACGGGATCGGCCAGGACGTGTTCGCGCAGACCGTCCGGGGCCTGCAGAAGTCCCTGGTGATCGGCCTGCTGGTGGCGCTGTTCTCCACCGTGCTGGCCTCCCTGGTCGGCGCCTGCGCCGGCTACTTCGGCGGCTGGACCGACCGGGTGCTGATGTTCCTGGTGGACCTCCTGCTGGTCTTCCCGAGCTTCCTGATCATCACCGTCGTCTCGCCCCGGCTGCGCAGCGCCGGCTGGATCGCCTTCGTGCTGCTGCTCGCCCTGTTCAACTGGATGATCACCGCCCGGGTGGTCCGCTCGATGACCATCTCCCTGCGCGAGCGCGAGTTCGTCCGCGCCGCACGGTTCATGGGCGTCCGGCCGCTGCGGATCATCACCCGGCACGTCCTGCCGAACGTCGCCTCCTTCCTCATCATCGACGCGACCATCGCCGTCGGCGGCGCCGTGATGAGCGAGACCGCGCTCTCCTACTTCGGGTTCGGCGTCAAACCGCCGGACGTCTCGCTCGGCACCCTGCTCGCCGCCGGCACCAGCGAGGCCCCGGTCTTCCCCTGGATGTTCTACTTCGCCGCCGGACTGCTGGTGCTGTTCGTCCTCGCCGTCAACCTGATCGGCGACGGGCTGCGCGACGCCCTCGACCCCACCGCCGGGAGCGCGCCCCGCCGCCGCTCCGCCCGTAGGAAGCGCCCGTGACCACCACCGTCGACACCCCCCTGCTCGCCGTCCGGGACCTCCGGGTGGACTTCGCCGGGCCGCACGGTCCGGTCCCCGCCGTCCGCGGGGTGGACCTCACGCTGCGGCGCGGCGAGACCCTCGGCATCGTCGGCGAGTCCGGCTCCGGCAAGTCCGTCACCGCGCTGTCCGTGCTCGGCCTGCTGCCCGGTACCGCCGAACTCCGCGGCTCGGTGCGCCTGGACGGGCGGGAGCTGGTCGGACTGCCCGGCCGCGAGCTCGCCGCGATCCGCGGCCGCCGGGTCGCGATGGTCTTCCAGGACCCGCTGTCCGCCTTCACCCCGGTCTACCGGATCGGCGACCAGATCGCCGAGGCGGTCCGCATCCACCAGCGGGTCGACCGGGCCGCCGCCCGCCGCCGGGCCGCCGAACTCCTCGAGCTGGTGGGGATCCCCGACCCCGGACGGGCCCTGGACAGCTTCCCGCACGAGTTCTCCGGCGGCATGCGCCAGCGCGCCATGATCGCCATGGCGATCGCCAACGACCCCGACGTCCTGCTCGCCGACGAACCCACCACCGCCCTGGACGTCACCATCCAGGCCCAGGTGCTGGACGTGCTGCGCACCGCGCGGCGGGAGACCGGCGCGGCCCTGGTCCTGGTCAGCCACGACCTCGGGGTGATCGCCGGCATGGCCGACCGGGTCGCGGTGATGTACGCGGGCCGGGTGGTCGAGTCGGCCGGGGTGGACGAGCTGTTCACGGCCCCTCAGCACCCCTACACCCTCGGGCTGATCGGTGCGGTGCCCCGGCTGGACGGGCGCGGCGTCGCCCTCGTGCCGATCCCCGGCACCCCCGCGCCGATGGCCGACCTGCCGCCGGGCTGCCCGTTCGCCGCCCGCTGCCCGATGGCCGAGGAGCGCTGCACGACGGCGGAGCCGCCGCTGACCGGGGGCGGAGCCGGGAACGGGGACGGGAGCGGAGCCGGGGACGGGGAGCACCTGGCGGCCTGCGTGCGCTCGGCGGAGCTGGCCGGGCGCCGGCCCGCACCCGCCGAGGTCTACCCGGTGCCGGCGCTGCCGCCGGCCGCCGCCGCCCCGGCGGACCGCGGCTCGCGGGCCCCGGTGCTCTCGGTCAGCGGCCTCGGAAAGACCTTTCCCCTCCTCAAGGGGACGGTGTTCAAGCGCCGGGTCGGCGAGGTCTACGCGGTCGACGGCGTCGACCTCGACCTGCGGGAGGGCGAGACCCTCGGCCTGGTCGGCGAGTCCGGCTCCGGCAAGTCCACCACCCTGTTCGAACTGCTGAACCTCGCCGCCCCGGAGACCGGCCGGATCGAGGTGCTCGGCCGCGACACGGCCGAGCTCACCCGGGCCGAGGCCCACCGGCTCCGCGCCGAACTGCAGATCGTCTTCCAGGACCCGATGGCCAGCCTCGACCCCCGGATGCCGATCGGCGACATCGTCGCCGAGCCGCTGCGCGCCCAGCACGCCGCCGCCGGCGAGATCGCCCGCCGGGTGCCCGAGCTGCTGCGCCAGGTCGGCCTCGACCCGGCGCACGCCGTCCGCTACCCGCACCAGTTCTCCGGCGGGCAGCGCCAACGCGTCTCCATCGCCCGGGCCCTGGCCGTCCGGCCGAAGCTCCTGGTGCTGGACGAACCGGTCTCCGCACTGGACGTCTCCATCCAGGCCGGGGTGCTCAACCTCCTCCAGTCGCTCAAGGCCGAGCTCGGCCTCTCCTACCTGTTCGTCTCCCACGACCTCTCGGTGATCCGGCACCTCGCCGACCGGGTCAGCGTCATGTACCTCGGACGGACCGTCGAACAGGGCGAGGTCTCCGCCGTCTTCGAACGCCCCCGGCACCCCTACACCCGGGCCCTGCTCTCCGCCGTCCCGCTGCCCGACCCGGCCGCCGAACGCGCCCGGGAGCGCATCCTGCTCGCCGGGGACCCTCCTTCCCCCACCGAGCGCCGCACGGGCTGCGCCTTCCGGACCCGCTGCCCGGTGTACGCCGGGCTCACCGGCTCCGCCGAGCGGGCGCGGTGCGAGCAGGAGCGGCCGGGCCTCGGGGACGGGCCGGGCCTCGGGGAGCGGCCGGGGGCTGCGGCCGGGGCGTCGGACCACCAGGCGGCGTGCCACTTCCCGGCGGCGTAGGCCGGCCGGGCCGACCGGCGGATCGTCACGGTGGGTGACCACTCGAAAGCGATTCGGCGGATCGGCCCGGCGCCGTGTAATGTTCTCCAGGTCAGCAGGCGCCGCTAGCTCAGTTGGTTAGAGCAGCTGACTCTTAATCAGCGGGTCCGGGGTTCGAGTCCCTGGCGGCGCACATGGCAAGGTCTCAGGCCGTCCACTCCGGTGGGCGGCCTGAGGCGTTTCCGGGCTGGGTGCCCGGGTGGCACCGGCGCCCCCGGGGGCGTCAGCCGGTGTCGAGGACGGCCGAGGCCACCGCGTCCGGGCGGTCGAACATCACCAGGTGTCCGGCGGGGGCGGTGGGGCGGTAGTCGGCCCCGAGCAGCGCGGCCAGCTCCCGCTGCCCGGCCAGCCAGGCCTCCGTCCGGCGGGTCCGGCACCCGTCGTCGGCGGCCAGCACCGTGACCGGCAGCCCCTCGGGCAACGGCCGGGCGGCGCGCAGCACGTCCAGTTCGGCGGCCATGTCGAGGTAGCTCGTGTTCTCCCGGAGCAGGGCACGCAGCGACCGGCCCGTGCGGTAGCAGCGCCGGACCAGCGGCGGCGGGGCGAGGTCCTCGCGGCGGACGGTGCAGAGCCGGGCCACCGCCCGGCGGGCGGCCGGACCGAACAGGTACGGCACGGCCACGGCGGTGGCGGCCCCGGCGAGCGCCCTGGCCGCCAGGTCGCGGGCGGCGGGGGCCGGGTACGGCCGGGCCGCCGGCTCGACGCTGCCGTCGACCAGGACCAGCCCGGCGGCCCGGTCCGGGTGCACCCGGGCGAACGCCTCGACGTGGAAGGCGGCCAGCGAGTGGCCCACGGCGGTGCAGGGGCCGGCCAGCCCGAGCCCGTCCAGCACCGCGCGGATCCGCCCGGCCTCGCCGGCCAGCGTCGGCACGGGCCGCCCCGCGGCGGGCTCCGGAGCGCTCAGCCCGTAACCGGGACGGTCGAAGCGGACGACGGTGCGGTACGGCGCGAGGAAGGGCACGACGAGGTCCCAGTCGAACCAGCTGCTGCCGAGGCCGCCGGTGAGCAGGCAGACCGGGCCGCCGCCCTCGACGCGGACGTGCAGCGGGACGCCGTCCACGCGCAGGAAGCGCGCCCGGGTGCGGGGGTCGGCGGGTGCGGTCATGTCGGGCCCCGGCCCCCCGGCCGACCGGCCCGCCGGTCCGCGCCGGGCTCCGGGGTCGCCGCCACCCCGGGTGCCCGGTTCGCCGCCGCGCCGACCGTCACGTCGCCCGTCGCCCCGACCCTCGCGTCCTCCGCCGCACCGTCCGGGCGGGCCAGGCCGCGGGCCAGCACGGCCAGCCAGCACGCGACCAACAGCACCTGGAGCCGCTGCCCGGCCCCGAGCGCCCAGGTGCCGCGACCGGCCTCGAAGGCGGCGATCGCGGCGAGGCTCCAGCCGGTGGCGAGCAGCTCGGCGCCGAGCAGCCACGGCCCGGCCCTGCGCACCGCCGGCCACCACCCGTACCGGCGGGCGGCGAGGGTGAGCACGGCCATTCCGGTGAGCGCGCCGAGCATGGCCAGGCTGCTGGTGACGGCGTGCGCGGTGTGGGTCGCCGGGACGAGCCCGGCGGTCTCCCGGGCGGCGCACATCTCGTCGCTGGTGGGGGCGCAGCTGAGCGGCAACCGGGAGTCGGCGGCCGTCGCCGCACCGAACAGGGCCAGGGCGGACCAGCCGACCAGGGCCTGTCGGCGCCCCGGGCGGGGAGCGCGGGGCCGGGCCCGGCCTCCGGCGAGCGCGGTGACGGCGGCGGCGAGCACGCTGAGCCCGGCGACCAGGTCGGTGGCCCGGAACAGGCCGCCCAGCGGCTGGTCCTCGGCCGCGAGTTCGCTGATGTAGGCCTGCACCGGGTCGAGTCCGGTGCTCAGCACGACCTCCAGCACCCAGGCCGTGTACGCCACGGCACTGAGCAGCAGCAGCGCGGCGGTCGCCGTCCGCGCGTTCGGGTGTCCGGGCTGGGAGCTGGGCACGGTTCCACCCTAACCGGCGGCGAACTGCACCCCAACCGGGCGGAAACGGACACCTCGGCGGCGGCACCGGCGGGGCGCCCTGGCGGCCCCCGGAGGCCGGTTCGAAGCACCCCCCGGAACCGTGTATTGTTTTCCAGGTCAGCAGGCGCCGCTAGCTCAGTTGGTTAGAGCAGCTGACTCTTAATCAGCGGGTCCGGGGTTCGAGTCCCTGGCGGCGCACAGACAGTTGGGGAGCCTCTCGCAACAGCGAGGGGCTCCTCAATTTTTTGGCCCTCGACGTCCGTTTTGCGTGTGATGTCGGTCTCGATTGCCGTTCCGGCGGAGCCATCCGGCCCGCCCGGCTCGTCCTGGGCAGTAAACCGGAATCGGGGCAAAGGTCCCCAACCGCCGATGTCCCCGTCTGTGCAGGCCGGTCCGTCCGCCCGCAGGAAAGGCCGCGCCTTGTCCGAGAACGCCCAGAGCGGCCGTCGCGCGCTGCTGGCCGGCCTCCGGCCGGTCGAGCGCCTCAAGCGCACCGCCCCCGCGCCGGGGGGCAAGAAGCCCCGCCGTCCGAAGCGGACCGGCTGGCGCCGGCTGCTCCCCACCTGGCGGATGAGCCTGCTCGGCCTCGCCGTGGCGCTGCTGCTCGGCGTCGGCCTGTTCGCCCTGGGCGTCGCGCTGGTGAAGGTCCCCGACGCGCACGCCGCCGCCACCGCGCAGAGCAACACCTGGCTCTACGCGGACGGCTCGGTGATCACCCGCACCGGGCAGACCAACCGGCAGAACGTCGGGCTGGACAAGGTGTCCCCCGCCGCGCAGCACGCCGCGCTGGCCGCCGAGGACCGCAACTTCTACCACGAGGGCGCCGTCAACGTGCAGGGCCTGCTCCGGGCCGCGGTCAACACCGCCAAGGGAGAGGGCACCCAGGGCGGCTCCACGATCACCCAGCAGTACGTGAAGAACACGTACCTGAACCAGAAGCAGTCCGTCACCCGCAAGGTGAAGGAGCTGTTCATAGCCATCAAGGTGGACGCCACCGAGAGCAAGGACGAGGTCCTCTCCGGCTACCTGAACACCTCCTACTACGGCCGCGGCGCCTACGGCATCCAGGCCGCCGCCCAGGCGTACTTCGGCGTCGACGCCTCCGCGCTCACCCCCGCCCAGGGCGCCTACCTGGCCACCCTGCTGAACGCGCCGAGTGCCTACGACGTGGCCACCGCGACCCCGGCCGGCAAGCAGAACGCCGTCAACCGCTGGAACTACGTGCTGGACGGCATGGTCAAGGAGGGCTGGCTCTCCGCCGCCGACCGCGCCGCCACCACCTTCCCCGACGTCAGGGACCCGCAGCCCAACCCGGGCCTGTCCGGCCAGTCCGGCTACCTGGTCAACGAAGCCACCCAGTACCTCACCGCCAACCAGATCATCAGCGAGAGCGAGCTGGCCAAGGGCGGCTACACGATCAAGCTGAGCATCGACCCGGGCCGCCAGCAGGCCCTGCAGGACTCCGTCCAGACGCAGCTGCACGACACCCTGAACCCGGACAAGCGGAAGAAGGACGCGGCCGCCCAGGCCGGCGCCGTCTCGGTGGACCCGAAGACCGGGGCGGTCGTCGCCCTCTACGGCGGCGTGGACTACGTCAAGCACTACGTCGACAACGCGACCCGGCGGGACTACCAGGCCGGCTCCACCTTCAAGGCGATCGCCCTGGCCGCCGCGTTCGAGAACGACGCCAAGACCCAGGACGGCCGGACGGTCACCCCGCGCACCGTCTACGACGGCACCAGCGGCCGCAAGGTCCGCGGCGGCAAGGGCACCCCGTACGCGCCGCCGAACGAGGGCGACAGGAGCTACGGCCAGATCTCCCTGCAGCAGGCCACCGACTGGTCGGTCAACTCGGCCTTCGCGCAGTTGGCCCAGGACACCGGATTGCAGAAGGTCAAGGACACCGGTGTCGCGCTGGGCCTGCCCGGCAACACCCCGGGGCTCGACCCGGTCCCGTCCATCCCGCTGGGTGCGGCCACCCCCAGCGTCCTCGACATGGCCGGCGTGTACGCCACGCTGGACAACGGCGGCAAGCAGATCACCCCGTGGCTGGTCCAGTCGGTCGACCGCGAGGGCGAGGCCGTCCCGCTGCCCGCCCACAAGACCACCCAGGCGATCAGCTCGGAAACCGCGAACGAGGTCACCTCGATGCTCCAGGGCGTGGTGAGCGACCCGGGCGGCACCGGCTGGCGGGCCAAGGCGCTCGGGCGCCCGGTGGCCGGCAAGACCGGCACCACCGACGACCAGAAGTCGGTGTGGTTCGTCGGCTACACCCCCGAGCTGGTCACCTCGGTCGCCCTGTTCGGCCAGGAGCCGGGCACCGGCGCGCAGGTCAGCCTGAGCGGCGTCGGCGGGATCGACGGCGCGGCGGGCGGCCAGTACCCGGCGCAGATCTGGACCGGCTACATGAAGGCCGCGCTCAAGGGGCTGCCGGTCTCCGACTTCCCGGACCCGGCCGACGGTGGCGACTCCGCCGACCCCGGCGACCTGCCGACCGCGCCGTTCTCGCCCAGCGCCACGCCGTCGACCGGCACCGGCTCGGGCGCCACCACCGCGCCGGGCGCCCAGCCCGGCGACGGGTCCCGGACCGGCTCCGGGAACGGCAACGGCAACGGCTCCGGTGCGTCGACGCCGGCGGGCGGGCCGAACCCGGGCGGCGGTGCCACCACCGCGCCCACCGACCCCGCCACCGGGCAGCCGACCTCGCCGCCGACCACCCAGCCGACGACGAAGCCCACGACCAAGCCCACCACGAGGCCGACGCCGACCACCGGCCCGCCCACGGCCCCGACCACCCAGCCGACCACCCAGCCCACCGGCGGGACGGACCCGCTGGCCGGGGCGGGGACGTCCTCCGGTCAGTAGCGGGGGCCCCGGGTTCGGGCCCCGAACCCGGGGCGCGGGCGCGGGGCGCCGGCCACCAGGGGGTTCGCGCGGCCTCGGGCGGCCTGCGGGGCGGGTGCGCGGGCGGGTGCGGGACGGCGCAGGTGATTGCGCCGCTGCGCACAGTTCCGTGCAGGACCAAATGCCGGAATGGCGCCTTACCGAAGCTCCGGTATGACTGTCACAATGCGTCGGTGCACGGATCAACAGCCCCATCCACCCGCCCCACCGGCAGGACCCTCGGCCTCAGCCTCGCCCTGGTCTCCGCCTTCGCCTTCGGAGGCTCCGGCACCGCCGCGAAGCCGCTGATCGAGGCCGGCCTCTCACCGCTGCACGTGGTGTGGCTCCGGGTCACCGGCGCGGCCGTGGCCCTGCTCCCGATCGCCTACCGGCACCGGGACGCCGTCCTGCGCCGCCCCGGCCTACTGCTCGGCTTCGGCCTGCTCGCCGTCGCCGGCGTCCAGGCCTGCTACTTCGCGGCGATCTCCCGCATCCCGGTCGGCGTCGCCCTGCTCATCGAGTACCTCGGCCCGCCGCTGCTCATCGGCTACGTCAGGTTCGTCCAGCGCAAGCCGATCAGCCGGGGCGCGGCGATCGGCGCCGGGGTCGCGGTGAGCGGACTGGCCTGCGTGGTGGAGGTCTGGAACGGCCTCGGCTTCGACGCGCTCGGCGTGCTCTTCGCCCTGGGCGCCGCCTGCTGCCAGGTCGGCTACTTCCTGCTCGCCGACGCCGGCCGCCGGGGCGAGCGGCCCGTCGACCCGATGGCGGTCAGCGCCTACGGCCTGCTGATCGGCGCCGTCCTGCTCACCGCCTTCACCCGGCCGTGGCAGGCCGACTGGAGCCCGCTCGGCGGATCCGTGCTGATGAACGGGCACACGGTGCCCGCGCTGCTCCCGGCCGCCTGGATGATCCTGGTCGCGACCGTGCTCGCCTACCTGACCGGCGTGATCTCCGTGGGCTACCTCTCGCCGCCCATCGCCGGGGTGGTGGCCAACCTCGAGGCGGTCGTCGCCACCGTGCTGGCCTGGGTCCTGCTCGGCGAGCACCTCGGCCTGCCGCAGATCGCCGGTGGTCTGCTGGTGCTGGCGGGCGCCTTCGCGGCGCAGGCCAGCAAGCCGCCGGCCGACCCGGAAACGGTGGCCGCAGCCGTCGCCGGCGCCGCCGCCCCGGGTGTCCCGGACGGGCTCGACGAGCTGCACCGGCCGGACGGGCCGGGCGGGCCCGGCGGTCCTGGCGCGCCGAGCGGCGCGCGGGTCGCCGGGGACTCCCCGGTCGACCGGGGTCCTCGGGCCGACCGGGAGCGGGTGGCCGCCGAGCGGGGGGTCAGCGACCGACCCAGCCGAACCAGTCGAGGTGGTTGAGCGGCCACACGACGGCCGCCACCGGCCCGACCACGTTGGCCACCGGCACGGCCCCGCCGCCCGGGCCGCGCTGGTGGTAGCGGGAGTCCGCCGAGTCGCTCCGGTGGTCGCCCTCGACCCAGACGGAGCCCGAGGGCACCGTCACCGGGCCGAAGTTCAGGCCGGCGCAGGAGTCGTCGCCCGGGTGCAGGTACGGCTCGTCGACCTTCTTCCCGTCGACGGTCAGTGTGCTGCCCGCGCACTGCACGGTCTGGCCGCCGGTCGCGACGACCCGCTTGACCAGGTAGTTGTCGTCCTTCGGCGGCACCAGCCCGACGAAGCTCAGCACCGAGGTCACCGCGTTGGTGAGGGGGTTCGAGTCGGTGGGCTGCGGCGGGAGCCAGCCGCCCGGGTCCTTGAACACCACCGGCTGCCCGGGTTCCGGCTTCCAGCCCGTCAGCGGAGCGAACTTGTTCACGCCGACCCGGTCGCCGATCCGCAGCGTGTTCTCCATCGAGCCGGACGGGATGGTGAACACCTGGAACAGACAGGTCTTGATCAGCAGGGCGACCACCAGGCCGACCGCCGCCATCGCGGGCACCTCGATCCACCAGGGCCGCGGTCGGCGCCCCGCCCGGCGGGCCTTGCGGACGCGCGAGCCCCGGGCCCGGCGGCGGGCCTCGGCGCGGCCGCCGGGGGCGTCGGACGCCCCGGGACCGTGGCCGGCAGCAGGGGCCGGGCCGGACCCGGCATCGCTCGGCGTTTCGGGCAGGTTCACCGCCATCGTCGCTGCTCCACCTCTCCGGCTGGGGAAACCTGCACGCTACGCCAACCGTGGAGCCTCACGAAATCGGGCGTTTAGCCGTCCCCGACATCTCCCCGGGCTCCCCCGGACCGGACGGCCCCGGGGAGCCGCCCCGCCGGGGGGCGCTCAGGCGAGGGGCGCTCAGGCGCGGGCGATGGCCTCGTGGTGGCGGATGACCTCGGCGATGATGAAGTTCAGGAACTTCTCGGCGAAGACCGGGTCCAGCTTCGCCCCGGCGGCCAGCTCCCGCAGCCGCTTGATCTGGTCCCGCTCGCGCGCCGGGTCGGCCGGGGGCAGCTTGTGCTCGGCCTTGAGCCGGCCGACCCGCTGGGTCGCCTTGAACCGCTCGGCCAGCATGTGGACCACCGCGGCGTCGATGTTGTCGATGCTCTCGCGCAGGCTGGTCAGCTCCGCCCGCACGGCGTCGTCGACCCCCTGGGGCAGGCCGGCGTCGGGGGTCGTGGGGTGGTCCGTCATCGGGGCGGCTCCCGGTGTCTGGGTTGGGCACCCGGCGCGCGGGGCGGCCGGGCTCGGGCCCGGGCAAATCTAACAGGGCCCCCGTGCCGGAACCGCACGCCGAAGGGGTTCCGTCCACGATCCGGACGTCCCCCGGACCCCCGGCGGCCCCGATGGTCACCCGGCAGTCCCCCCGCGTTCCCCCGCCGGCCCCGGGCGGACCCGGGCGGACCCGCGCCGTCCCACGACCCGCGCCACCCGCCGCCCCGACCCTCCCGGGCCCCGGGGGCGCGGCCCGTAGGCTGGTGCGTGCATGACCGGAAGTGACGACACAGCAGTCCCTCAGTGATGGAGGTACCGATCGTGGCAACCACCCGCACCGCCCGCACCGCCTGGGAAGGCAACCTGGTCGACGGCAAGGGGCAGGTGACCTTCGCCTCCTCCGGGATCGGCGAGTACCCGGTCTCCTGGCCGGCCCGGGCCGAACAGCCCAACGGCAAGACCAGCCCGGAGGAACTGATCGCCGCCGCGCACTCGGCCTGTTTCTCGATGGCCCTCTCGCACGGCCTCGCCGGCGCCGGCACCCCGCCGACCACCCTGGACACCCAGGCCGACGTCACCTTCCAGCCCGGCACCGGGATCACCGGCATCCACCTGACCGTCACCGGACAGGTGCCCGGCCTGGACGAGGCCGGCTTCGTCAAGGCCGCCGAGGACGCCAAGGCCAACTGCCCCGTCAGCAAGGCGCTCACCGGCACCACCATCACCCTGACCGCCACGCTGGCCTGACGCCCCGCCGGATCCGGCGCGGCGTCAGCTCGTTCCCGCTCCCGGCGCGCAACCAGCGCCCGGGGGCGCGGATTCGGCTCACACGCCCCCGGCACACCTCATGTGATGTACACCCGGGGCGTCCACCCGTACCGCCACTCATGGCCACGAAGCGGGCGAATCACCCTGGCGGCGGTCACCGCCCGTTGTCACCGCGGCCTATGATCGGCCGCAGCGCCCTGTCCTTCACGCGGGTCTCCGCGCGACAGCGCCCCACGCCGGGCGCCCCGCACCGGACCGACTCCGAGGACCGCGACAGAGTGCGGAGCCGGCCGCCGGAGTCCCGAGTGGCCGGCCGGACCAGCATCAGGCGTCAGCAGCGGACGGGAGCATGCCGTGCCGGGCCAGAACGAGGGGGCCGACGCACACCACCCGGGCGTGCGGCACGAGGACTCACCGCACCACCGTCACCTCACGGCACCGGCCCGGCGGCCCGCCGTCGGCTCCGCCGGCACGGCGGTCGGCGCGGCGGTCGGCACCGTCGACCCGGTCGGGTCGGTCGCTTCCGTCGGTCCGATCGACCCGTCGGGAACGGCGGGCATCTCCCCGGCCGACCCCGGCGCGCTCCTCTGCCCCACCTGCTCGAAGCCGCTGAACGACGGCGCGCACCGGGGCCCCGCCGGCGGCGCCGACCCGGAGGACGGCGGGACGGACCGTCCGCTCGCCTCCCTGCGGGCCAGCGAGTCCCGGTTCCGGGCCGCCTTCTGCGACGCGGTCATCGGCATGGCCCTGATCGACCCCGAGGACCGGATCATCGAGGTCAACCCCGCCTTCGCGGCCCTCATCGGACGCGGCGTCGGCGAGCTGGTCCGCACCCACCTGCACGAGATCATCGACCCCGAGGGCATGCCGCACCGGCTCTTCCCCGAACTCGTCCACGGCGGCCGCGAGCGGTTCCGCGTGGAGAAGCAGCTCAAGCACCGCGAGGGCCGCACGGTGTGGAGCAAGGTCACCGTCTCGCTGATCCGGGACGGCGCAGGGCGACCGCTCTACACCCTGGCGCTGGTGGAGGACATCACCGAGCAGCGCCGGCTCGGCGACCGCCTCGAGTACCAGGCCCTGCACGACCCGCTGACCCGGCTCCCCAACCGGACCCTCTTCTTCGAGCGGCTCGACGCCGCCTGCCTCACGGCCACCGCCACCGTCGCCCCCTCCGACGCCCTCGCCCTCGACGCCGCCGTACAGGCCGCCGACGTCCTCCAGGCCGCCGAGCCGGCCCTCCCGCCGGCGGACGGGCGCCGGGTGGGCGTCTGCTACCTGGACCTCGACGGCTTCGCGGCGATCAACGAGACGCTCGGCCACCACATCGGGGACCAGCTGCTGATCGCCGTCGCCACCCGGCTGCGCCGCGGGTTCTCCGGTCGCGACGCCCACCTGGTCGCCCGGATGGGCGGCGACGAGTTCGCCGTCCTGGTCACCGACAGCCGGGGCAGCGAGCAGCTGACCGAGCTGGCCGCCCGGATCCTCCGGGAGCTGGAACGCCCCTTCGACGTCGCCGGGCACCGCCTGGTGGTCACCGCCAGCGTGGGCGTCGTCGAACGGTCCGTGCACGAGACCACCCCGACCGACCTGGTCAAGGACGCCGACGCCACCCTCTACTGGTCCAAGGCCGACGGACGCGCCCGCTGGACCCTCTACGACCCGGACCGCGGCGCCCACCAGCTGACCCGCCAGCTGCTCGCCACCGCACTGCGGCCCGCCCTGGAGCGCGGCGAGTTCACCATCGAGTACCAGCCGCTGGTCGGCCTGGCCGACGGCGCCGTGCACGGCGCCGAGGCCCTCGTCCGCTGGCACCACCCGCGGTACGGGAAGCTCTCGCCGGACCGTTTCATCCCGCTCGCCGAGGAGTCCGGCGCGATCGTGCCGCTCGGCACCTGGGTCCTGGAGGAGTCCTGCCGCCAGGCCAAACGGTGGCTCACCGAGTTCCCCGAGACCGAGACCTTCGTGAGCGTCAACCTGGCGGCCCGCCAGATCTGGGACTCCGACGTGGTCGCGGACGTCGCCCGCGCGCTCGAACGCACCGGACTGCCGGCCCGGCTGCTCCAGCTGGAGATCACCGAGAGCGCCCTGCTCGGCCCCGGCGGCCGACCGCTGCAGGCCCTGCAGGCCCTGGCCGACATGGGCGTGCGGATCGCGATCGACGACTTCGGCACCGGCTACTCCAACCTGGCCTACCTCTCCCGGCTGCCGGTGCACGTGCTGAAGCTCGACGGCACCTTCATCGAGGGCTTCCGCGACCCGGCCCCGGCCGGCGGCGGCCGCCCGGAGCGCCCGGAGCTCGGCTCCCGCCGCAGCGACGCCGACGAGCAGATCGTCGGCGCGATGGTGCAGCTGGCCCACACGCTCGGCCTGACCGTCACCGCCGAGGGCATCGAGAGCGCCGCCCAGGCCGAGCGGCTGCGGCTGACCGGCTGTGACACGGCTCAGGGCTGGTACTTCGCCCGCCCCGGGGAGGCCGAGCTGGTCGCGGCCATACTGCGCGAGGGCCGCACCGGCCGGGGCGCCGGCCGCTGACCCGGGGCGGGCTCGGGCGGTGGGCCGGGGCCGTCAGGCCCCGGCGGTCAGGCCCCGGCGGTCAGGCCCCGGCGGTCAGGCTCCGGCGGTCAGGCCGTAGGCCTCGGCGATCAGACCGTAGGAGCGCAGCCGGGCCTCGTGGCCGTGGATGTGCGAGGTCACCATCAGCTCGTCCACCCCGGTCCGCTTGCGCAGGGCCTCCAGGCCGTCCGCGACCTCGCCCGGCGCGCCCAGCACCACGTTCTCCAGCCAGCCGTCGATGAACTCCGCCTCGGCCGGGCTGTACGGGTGGGCCTCGGCCTCCTCCGGGGTGGGGATCGGGCCGGGGTTGCCCCGCCGCAGCCGGAGCATCCCGAGGGCCGCGGAGCGCGCGAGGCGGCGGGCCGAGGCCCGGTCGTCGGCGGCGACCGCGCTCACCCCGATCAGCGCGTACGGCTCGGCGAGCACCTCCGAGGGCCGGAAGGACTCCCGGTAGAGGTCGAGGGCCGGAACGGTGTTGACGCTGCTGAAGTGGTGCGCGAAGGCGAACGGGAGACCGAGCCGACCGGCCAGCCGGGCGCTGAAGCCGGAGGACCCGAGCAGCCAGACCGGCGGGCGGCCGTCCCCGCGGGGGACGGCGGTCAGCCGCGCGTACGGGTGCCCGTCGGGGAAGTCCGCGTCGAGGAAGTGGGTCAGCTCGGCGAGCTGCTGCGGGAAGTCGTCCGCCCCCTCGGAGAGGCCCCGGCGCAGTGCCCGGGCGGTGGCCGGGTCCGTCCCGGGGGCGCGGCCGAGCCCGAGGTCGATCCGGCCCGGGTGCAGCGCCTCCAGCAGGCCGAACTGCTCGGCGACGGCGAGCGGGGCGTGGTTGGGGAGCATGACGCCGCCCGAGCCGAGTCGCAGCGTCGTGGTGTGGGCCCCGAGGTGGGCGAGCAGGACGGCCGGGGTGGAGCTGGCGACGCCGGGCATGCCGTGGTGCTCGGCGACCCAGAAGCGGTGGTACCCCCACTGCTCGGCGCTGCGGGCCAGCGCGGTGGTCGCGGCCAGGGCCTCGGCGGGCGTGTAGCCGACGCCCACGGTCGCGAGGTCGAGGATGGAGAGCGGGGCGGGTGCGGTACCGCGGGCGGTGCCGCGGACCGCCGCGCCGGGCCCCGGTCCGGCCCCGTGCTCCTGCTGGTCCTCGGTGGTCATGCCGTCCGCCCTCCTGGCCTTCCCTGAGCCGGCCCGTCGTGGTCGACCGCCGGTGTCGAACGCCCGGCGATCGCTGTTGCCGACCGGGGTCAACCACGCCGCCGGGCCGGCTGTTCCCGCGCTCCGGCGGGATCCGCCCCGGCGCTGCCGGAGGGGCCGCCCCGGGCCCGCCCCTCCGTTCACCTGACGGAGGGACAGCACCGCTGCCCGGATGGCGACTTCACGCCAGAGCCGGAAGTCGCCAGGCCCAGGGCTCGCGATCGGCGGCGGCCTCCGGCAGGCTGGTGATCAGGAGCGGACGACCCGACGGGATCCGTCCTCCGCGAACAAGATCGGCGGGCTGGACCAGTGCCGACCGATCCCAGCGAGCCCCCGGAGCGGCACACCGCTCCGGGGGCTCGCGCCAATTCCCGGCAAACCGCCCACCTCCTGTGATCCGCGGCATACCGGGGTGCTTCATGGCATGAAAAGTCGAGGCGCTAGCGTTGACCCCAGCAGCCACCTGCTCCCCCGGGCGGCGTGGAGGGAGTACGGGCCTTGAACTTCGTGGCGGCGATCGGATCCTCGTGGATCTGCGCCCTGGCGCTCTTCGCCGTACTCGGAGACGCCCTCCTCCCCTTCATCCCCAGCGGCACGCTGGTCATCCTGGCCGTCCTCAAGACGGCGCGGATCGACGGCGCCCCGATACTGCTCGGCCTGGGCGTGGCCGTCGCCTCGTTCCTGGGCGACCTGCTGCTGCTCCACCTCGCCCGGCGCGGTGCGCCCGTCCTGCAACGGCGGCTCGCCCGGCGGCCGAAGCTGGCCGCCAGCGTGGCGAGGGTCCAGCAGGCCCTGGTCGAACGCCCCCACGGGGCGGCCGCGGCGATGGTGGTGATCGCCCGGTTCGTCCCGGCCGGCCGGACCGTCCTGGACGTGGCCATCGGCCACTCACCCGCCCATCCGCACCGCTTCCTGCACTGGTCGGCGCTGGCCGCACTGGTCTGGGCCGCCTACATCGTGACGCTGGGCTGGCTGAACAGCCACTGGTTCGACACCGCCTGGCTGAGCCTGGCGGTGTCCTGCACCGCCGCCACCTTCGTCAGCACCGCGATCGCCCGAATAGTCCGCCGCAACCGGCGGCTGGCCGCGCTCTGACCGCTCGCCGAAGCCTCCCGGCGAGCACCCCCCTCCGACCCCCGACCCGGCCGGACCGACCCCTCGGCGAGTGCCGTCCGCCCGGACGGGCGACCGGCCGGACCGAGCGCTGACGAACTCTGATCACACGGTCGAACCGGGGGTACCGTACTGCCCCGACGGCGCGAGGTGCGAAGCGTCACAGGACGGCAACAGATGAGAATTTCCTGCAGCCCGGCTCGGTGCGGTCGGCGTGTTGTCCTACGTCGGACATCGGCGGCCTTGGTCGCCGCTGCGACCACATGACATGCTTACAGCGGAAAATACATCAATTGCCCGATTTGGCCGGTTGCGGACCCGACCCGCCCTCACCACCGGCATCGGCACCCAGGGGAGACCATGACCAGCATCTCGCGCAGGACGGTGCTCAGTGCGACCGCTGCGACCGCGGCCCTCGGCGCGGTCGCGGCCTGCTCCAGCGGCGGATCCGGTTCGAGCCACGGCTCCACGTCCTCCCCCGGTGCCGGCGGCAGCCCGGGCACCACCTCGGCCGACACCGCCGACCCGACCAGGACCACCGTCCCCAAGGGCACCCCGATCGGTGACGGCTCCACCGCCGACACCGGTCCGCAGCCGAACCAGCCCAAGCCCGAGAAGCTCAAGCCCGGCGAGCGGCCCCCGCAGTTCGTGGTCTTCTCCTGGGACGGCGCGGGCGGCACCGACGACGGCCAGTTCCCCCGCTTCCTCAAGCTGGCGGAGCAGTACAAGGCCACCATGACCTTCTTCCTCTCCGGTATATACGCCCTGCCCAAGGGCAAGGCCGACCTGTACCACCCGCCGAAGCACTCGGTGGGGGCCTCCGACATCCCGTACCTGTCGGACGGCGCGGTCAAGGCCACGCTCAAGCTCGTCAGCCAGGCGTGGCTGGCCGGGCACGAGATCGGCACCCACTTCAACGGGCACTTCTGCTCCAGCCGCCCCGACAAGAACGGGGTCAACATGTGGACCCCCGACGACTGGCAGAGCGAGATCGACCAGGCGATCGGCTTCGTCACCCAGTGGCGGACCAACACCGGCTTCACCGACGTCGACCCGCTCCCCTTCGACTACAAGAAGGAGCTCATCGGCGGCCGCACCCCCTGCCTGGAGGGCCAGAAGGCACTGCTGCCCACGGCCGCGAAGCTGGGCTGGAAGTACGACGCCAGCTCCTCCGGCGGCCTCCAGATATGGCCGCAGAAGGTGCAGGACGGCAAGGTCTGGGACTTCCCGCTGCAGTCCATCCCGTTCCCGGGGCACACCTTCCAGGTGCTCTCGATGGACTACAACATCCTGGCCAACCAGTCCGCCGGCAGCACCAAGGGCGACCCGGCCAAGTACAACGACTGGCGCACCCAGGCCAAGGACGCCTACCTCGCCGGCTTCGACCGCGCCTACAACAGCAACCGCGCACCCTTCTTCATCGGGAACCACTTCGAGCAGTGGAACGGCGGCATCTACATGGACGCCGTCGAGGAGACCCTCAAGACGATCGCGGGCAAGCCGGACGTCCGGCTGGTCTCCTTCCGGCAGCTCGTCGAATGGCTCGAGGTCCAGGACCAGTCCACCCTGCGCAAGCTGCGCACCCTCAACGTCGGCCAGGCGCCGGCCGGGGGCTGGGAGACGTTCCTCGGCGCGGCGGGCTGAGGCTCGGCCGGACGGCCGACCCGGGCGCCGGCGGCCCCGTCCGCGGGCACCCGTTCCGCCGACCGGGCCGGTGCCGACCGGTCGGTCACCCGACGCCGGCGTCCGCGAGCAGGCCGCGGACGATGCGCTCGGCCCCCCGCTCGCCCCAGAGGATCGAGTAGTGGTTGGTGTCCGGCACCGGCGAGGCGGGCACCCGGGCCGGATCGAGCCCGGCGAGCCCGATCCGCCGGTGGTCGTAGAGCCCCTGCGGCTCGTCGAGCAGACCGCGCTCGGCCCAGATGAGTTCGGCCGGGCAGGACAGCCGGTGCACGGCGGCCGCCGCCTCCCGGTCCAGCAGCACCTGGGCGCCGTCGGCCTGCACGGCCTCCAGCACGCAGGATGAGCGGAGGTCGGGCTCCACCCCGACCAGGTCGCGCCCGGTGTAGGCGTCGAGCTCCGCCGACCAGACCGGCCCGAAGGCCGGGTGGCGCTGCCAGAACTCCCGGTAGGCGGCCCGGTCCGGGAAGGTCATCGACAGCCGGGCCAGGGCCGGGCCGAGCACCGCGGCCAGGGCGTCCTCCTCGCGGACGCCCTCCGGCAGCGGGAAGGTCAGCGCACCGTCCACCAGCAGCACCCGGCGGACGAGGTCCGGATGCCGCACCGCGGCCAGCGCGGTGACCCAGGCCCCCATCGAGTGGCCGACCACGGTGACGGGCCCCGCGCCGAGCGCCGAGATCACCGCGGCCACGTCGTCGGCGTGCCGGGCCAGCCCGTACGGCCCGGCGACCGCCCGGCTTCCACCGCGCCCCCGCAGGTCGGGCGCGAGCAGGGTGACCCGCCCGGCGAGCCGGCGGGCGACCTCGTACCAGGCGAGGCCGTTGGCGGTGATGCCGTGCACCGCCACGACGGTCGGGGCGTCCGGGCGGTCGGCCGGCCAGCGCAGCACCGCCAGCTCACCGCCGGGTACGGGGACGGCCTCCTCCTCCGGGTGCAGGGGGGACTGGCTCATGCGGGGGTACCTCCGAAGGGACGGGCGGGCCGGACACCGGTCGGCGTCCGGACCGGGCGGGCACCGGAGGCGGTCCCGGTGGGTGCTGTCGAGCTGCGCATGGTGGCCGACTCCTGGGGGTGCGGCGGCTGGATGCCGGAACCGTAGGTGTGCGGTGGGACGGGCGACATGTGACCGGGCGACGCATCGGCCCACCGCGATGTGGCTGCGGCCGCCATACCGCCCGGTCCGCGCGGCTCCCCGGGTGCCGGGGTGTGGCCGCGCGCCACGCCCCGGCACCCGGGCATGGCGGCGGCGGCCATGGCTGCGGCGGCCCGCGCCCGGTGACGGTGGAGGCGGCACGGCGGCCGTCCGACAACGGCCGGCCACCCGGCCCGTCGCGGCTGTGCGTCCCTCCCCTCCGGGTGCCGCTCCGTCTCCCCTACCCCCTCCGACGCCGCACCACCACCTCCCGGAGCGACCCCTTCCTCCCTCTCCCACTCCTCACGAGGTGACCCCTTGGACAAGGTCCTGGACTCCCCCGCCGACGCCGTCGGGGACATCCCCGACGGCGCGGTGCTGGCCGTCGGCGGCTTCGGCCTCTGCGGCATCCCGAGCACGCTGATCGGCGCCCTGGTGGACACCGGCACCACCGGCCTGCGCGTGGTCTCCAACAACTGCGGAGTGGACGACTGGGGGCTGGGCCTGCTGCTGCGGGCGGGCCGGATCGCCCGGATGACGTCCTCCTACGTCGGCGAGAACAAGGAGTTCGCCCGGCAGTACCTGGCCGGTGAGCTGGAGGTGGAGCTGACCCCGCAGGGCACCCTGGCCGAACGGCTGAGGGCGGGCGGCGCCGGCGTCCCCGCCTTCTACACGCCCGCCGGTGTGGGCACCCAGGTCGAGGAGGGCGGGCTGCCCTGGCGCTACGCGGCGGACGGCTCGGTGGCCCTGGCCTCCCCGGCCAAGGAGGTCCGGGAGTTCGGCGGCCGCCGGTACCTGCTGGAAGAGGCGATCACGGCCGACTTCGCGCTGATCCGGGCCGAGGTGGCGGACCGGCACGGCAACTGCGTGTTCCACGCGGCCGCCCGCAACTTCAACCCGCTGTGCGCGGCGGCCGGCCGGATCACCGTGGTCGAGGCCGACCGGATCGTCGAACCGGGCGAGCTCGCCCCGGACGCCGTGCACCTGCCCGGGGTCCACGTGGACCGGGTGGTGGCCGCCGACCCCGGGGACCGCCGCATCGAGCGCCGGACCGTCCGCCCCGAACCGGCCGCGCCCTCCCCGGCGAACGCCGGACCGGCCGGCCCCGCCGGGCGGCCGCCCGTCCTCGACGCGCGCAACGCCCTGGCGGCCCGCGCCGCCCGGGAGCTGCGCGACGGACAGTACGTGAACCTGGGCATCGGCCTGCCCACCCTGATCCCCGGTCACCTCCCGCCGGGCGTCCAGGTGGTGCTGCACTCGGAGAACGGCGTCCTGGGCGTGGGGCCGTACCCGGTCGGGGGCGCCGAGCACGCCGACCTGGTCAACGCCGGGAAGGAGACGGTGACGGTCGCCCCCGGTGCCTCGTACTTCGACTCGGCCTTCTCCTTCGGCATGGTCCGGGCCGGCCGGATCGACGTCTCGGTGCTCGGCGCGATGCAGGTGTCGGCCGGCGGCGACCTCGCCAACTGGACGATCCCCGGCCGGATGGTCAAGGGCATGGGCGGCGCGATGGACCTCGTGCACGGCGCCCGCCGACTGATCGTCGTGATGGAGCACACCGCCCGGGACGGGTCTCCGAAGATCGTCGAGGAGCTCTCGCTCCCCGCCACCGGGCGGGCGGTGGTGGACCGCATCGTGACCGATCTGGCCGTGATCGACGTGACCCCGGACGGGCTGCGGCTGGTGGAGACCGCCCCGGGCGTGGAGTTCGCGGCGGTCAGGGCCGCGACGGCCGCGACCCTGCTGCCCCCGCTCTGAGGCTGCCGGGGCACCGGCACGGCGAGCCTGAGCGGAGAAGGGGAACGGAGAAGCGGAACGAGGAACAGGAGAGCCCGACGGAACGGCCGGACGCCTCGCGGTGCGCCGGCCGTTCGCCCGGCCCGTAGCACCACCGGCCGCCCCTCGCGCCGGCACACACGCCGGATTCACCGCATCGGCACCGGCGAGGCCCGGAATGGCCGAGAACCGTGGGATCCTCACGCGGGCACGGCGCTCATCCCCCGGATCGGTTGCGATCACGGTTGCGCTCCGGGAGAGTTGGGGCGCAGTGGATCCCGCACCCGGGAGGGGAAGCCGGGACGCGTCACGGGATCCCCACGTGGACTCCCCTGCAGGCGCTCGACGAATTCCGCTCGCGGACGCATGACCCGCGGACAGATGACCCGGGGACGCTTGGCGCGCGGACGCATGGCGCGAGTGGCGGCCGGAGATCGGCCCGGAACGCCGCAGTTCACCCGGCGGACTTCCACCGGACCGGCTTTCGGGCGCAGCAGGGCGCAGCAGGGCGCAGCAGGGCGTAACCAAGCACAGAGCGAGACACGGAGCGCAGCAAGGCTCCGGGGGGCGCGGACCGGCCCCGCCGAACGCGACCGCCGGCGCACCGGGGCGCAGCACGACGCGGCAGGTCGCATACTCCCGTTCCGGACACGCACCAACAGGCCCGCCGACACGGCCGGCCCCGCTGGGGGGAGCTGACGATGACCACGCCGTTCGCACGGCAGAGGGATGCCGGAACGGCCCGCGGGCGGGGCGCCCGACGGCGGCTCGACGAGGAACTGGCCTCCGTCCCGGCTCCCGAAGCCCCCTACGACTACGGCCACTTCAGCCGACTCGCCGGCCCGGCCCACGACCCGGACGAGGACGACGACCTCGGCGGTGGCGTCTACCGGCCCGAGTCCGTTCCCCACTGGCCCGAGCCCGCCCCCCACGGGCCGGACCACGGCGCTCCCCCCGGGGCGCGGCTCGCGGACCTGCCCGGGGACCTACCCGGGGACCTGTCTCCGGACCGCACGGCGGAGCCGACCGCCCCCGCCCCCTACCGGGTGCAGTACCGCAGCCTGTTGCGCCGCGAGCCGCACCGGGTCCGCGCGGTGCTGCTGCTGGTGGCGGCCCCGTTGGTGGAGGCCGTGCTGCTGGTCTGGCTGCTCCTGCCGGAGCACTGGCCCGAGCGCCCCGGCGAGACGGACACGCTGGTGCTGCTCGGCGACCGGGTGATGATCGGGATCATCGCCGTGGTCGAGCTCTTCCGGCTGGTCAACGTGGTCTCCAACACCCACGCGACCCTGGTCGCCCGCGACCCGGTGCCGGTGACACCGCAACCGGGCACCCGGGTCGCCTTCCTGACCACCTGTGTGCCGGGCAAGGAGCCGCCGGAGATGGTCCGGGCCACGCTCGTCGCGGCGCGCGCCGTGCGGCACGACGGACCGTACGACCTGTGGCTGCTGGACGAGGGGAACGACCCGGCGATGCGGGCCCTCTGCGCCGAGCTGGGCGTGCGCCACTTCAGCCGGTCCGGCCAACCGCACTGGAACCGGCCCGAGGGCCGGTTCCGCGCCCACACCAAGCACGGCAACTACAACGCCTGGCTGCAGGCGCACGGCGACGACTACGACTTCTGGGTCTCGGTCGACACCGACCACGCCCCGCTGCCCGACTTCTGCGAGCGGATGCTCGGCTACTTCCGCGACCCGGACGTGGCGTTCGTGGTCGGCCCCCAGGTGTACGGGAACTACCGGAGCTCGGGATCGGCCGTCACCAGGTTCTCCGAGAGCCAGCAGTACCTCTTCCACGCCCTCGTCCAGCGTGCCGGGAACCGGTACGGCGCGCCCATGTTCGTCGGCACCAACAACGCCGTCCGGATCCGCGCGCTCCAGTCGATCGGCGGACTGTCCGACTCCGTCACGGAGGACATGGCGACCGGCCTGGAGTTCCACCGGAGCCGGAACCCCGGGACCGGTGAACGCTGGAAGTCCGTGTACACGCCGGACGTGCTCGCGGTCGGCGAGGGCCCGTCCTCCTGGACCGACTTCTTCTCCCAGCAACTCCGCTGGAGCCGCGGCACCTACGAGACCCTGCTCACCCGGTACTGGCGGGTGCTCTGGCAGCTGTCGCCCGGCCGTCTGCTCAACTACTCGCTGATGGTGGGCTTCTACCCGATGGCGGCGCTCACCTGGCTGCTCGGCGGTGCGTCCAGCGTCCTCTACCTGGTGTTCGGCGCCTCGGGCGTGCACGTGTCCTCCGAGATCTGGATGATGCTGTACAGCGACGCCGCCGCCCTCCAGCTGCTGCTCTACACCTGGAACCGCAAGCACAACGTGAGCCCGCACGAGCCGGCCGGTTCCTCCGGGGTGGCGGGCATGCTGATGTCGGCGCTCTGCGGCCCGGTCTACGCCGCCTCCCTGGTGCAGGCGCTGCTGCGGCGGCGCAGCCGGTTCGTGGTGACGCCGAAGGGCCGTTCGGCCAGTACGGACCGGGTCGGCACCTTCCGCTTCCACCTCTTCTGGGCACTGGTGTTCGGCGGGGCGATCGCCGCCTCCTTCGTCACCGGGCACGACCACGTCGCGATGCGCACCTGGGCCTGGATCGCCCTGCTCCTGACCCTGCTGCCGGTGCTGGTGCTGGCCGGTGACGCCGTCCGCCGCCGGCGCACCCGCCCCACGGCCACCCTCACCGTCACCGGCGGCCCTGCGGCGGCGCCGAAGGTGCTGCTGGAGAAGCGCCGCCCCCGGCACGCCCGCCGGCCGGGGGGCGCCGGCCCGGAAGGGGGCCCGCCCGCGCCGTTCCCCCCGCCGGCACCGTTCCCCCGGGCCGCGCCGGACCGGACGGGGAGCGCCACCGGGCGCTGAACCCGCCCCGGCAGAACCGGTCGGAACCCGCCGGAACCGACGGAGCCGGCAGCCCGAGCAGCCCGAGACGACCACGAAGACCAGGACGACCGAGCAGACCAGGCAGACCAGGCAGAGCTTCCCGAGGGGACCAACCACCGTGAAGATCCACAAGACCGGCCGGACCAAGCGCTTCGCCCTCGGCAGCACCGTGGCCCTGGCCGTCGCCGGGATGAACGCGCCGGCCGTCCTCGGGTTCGCCACCCACCAGTACCACCAGTACGTGATCAACCGCCCCGAGTACAAGGCGGAGTACGGGCACTGGCAGACCCTCACCCTGCCCGCCGGGTTCCGGGTCAACGCCGTCCACGCCTCCCTGCTGCGCACCGGCAAGGTGCTCATCGTGGCCGGCTCGGGCAACGACGAGAAGCACTTCGACGCGGGCACCTTCCGGAGCCTGCTCTGGAACCCCGCCGACAACACCTACAAGCTGGTGCCCACCCCCGCCGACATGTTCTGCGGCGGCCACGCCTCCCTGCCGGACGGTCGGCTGCTGCTCGCCGGCGGCACCCAGCGGTACGAGAAGCTGGCGGGCGCGGTGAAGCGGGCGGCCGGCGTCATGCGGGTGCGCAACGAGAGCCCGGCCGGCGCCCGGACGTTCCCCAGGGGCACCGTCTTCGTCGGCCCGAACGGACGCGAGTACGCCTCCACCGCCCCGGTGACCGTCCCGGCCGCGGTGAAGAGCGGCTCCGGCCGGCAGACCGTCGTCACCGCCGGCGAGCAGCACGTGTTCGTCGAGGCGGTCGGCGAGGGCGCCGACTGGGTCGCCGGCTCCCCCGCCCAGTACCGGATCAAGGGCCTGGACGGGGCCGACGCGCACGACCTGTACGGGCAGAGCGCCAAGCTGACCCTGGACAAGCAGGAGTACCAGGGCATCCGCTCGGCCTTCGAGTTCAACCCGGACACCGAGCTCTACGAGCAGGTCACCGACATGGCCTCGGCCCGCTGGTACCCGACGCTCACCGGACTCGGCGACGGCCGGGTGCTCACCGTCTCCGGCCTGGACGACACCGGGGAGATCCTCAACGGCAACGACAACGAGATCTACGACCCGGGGAGCAGGACCTGGTCCAAGGGCCCGGACCGCTACTTCCCGACGTACCCGTCGATCTTCCTGACCGCCGCCGGCAAGCTCTTCTACTCCGGCTCCAACGCCGGCTACGGCCCGGCCGACAAGGGCCGCGAGCCCGGCGTCTGGGACCTCGCCACCAACGGCTTCCAGCCCGTCCCCGGCCTGCGCGACCCGGACCTCACCGAGACGTCCTCCTCGGTGCTGCTGCCGCCCGCGCAGGCGCAGAAGGTGATGGTGCTCGGCGGCGGGGGCGTCGGCGAGTCCCCGTCGTCCACCGCGCGCACCGACATCGCCGACCTGTCCGCCGCCACGCCCGCCTTCACCCCGGGCCCGGACCTGCCGGCCGGCGGCACCCGCTACCTCAGCAGCGTGATCCTCCCGGACGACACCGTCCTCACCACCGGCGGCTCCAGCGGGTACCGCGGCCGGGGCGGCAGCGACCTGCTCAGGGCGCAGGTGTACCACCCGGACAGCAACACCTTCACGGCCGCGGCCGAGCCCACCGTCGGCCGCGACTACCACTCCGAGGCGCTGCTGCTGCCGGACGGCCGGGTGGCCGTGCTCGGCTCGAACCCCCTGTTCGCGGACAAGGCCGAGACCACCCCGGGCGGTTTCGAGCAGCGCATCGAGGTGTACACGCCGCCGTACCTGTTCCACGGTGAGCGTCCGCAGGTCGGCGCCGCACCGGAGCGGGCGAAGCTCGGCGGCACCGTCCGGATCGGCAGCACCCGGCCGGAGGCGGTCACCACCGCCAAGCTGATCCGGCCCAGCTCCGTCACCCACGTGACCGACGTCGAGCAGCGGTCGGTGGCCCTGGACATCGGCGCGCGCACGGCCGACGGCGTCGCCCTCACCCTCCCCGCCAACCCCGACCTGCTGCCGCCCGGCTGGTACATGCTCTTCGTGACGGACGCCGCCGGCACGCCGTCGGTCGCCCGCTGGATCCAGGTGACGCGCTGACCGGGGCCCGCGGCGGCCAGGGCCTCGCCGGTTCGCCCCCCGGAGGGCCCGAACCCGAACCGGCTAGCCCTGGGCGGTCCCTCGCCGCCCGGCCCGTCGGCAGCCGCCCTCAGCGGGAGGCCGCCACCGCCCGGCCCGTCAGGGCGCGGCCTGCGCCAGACCCAGCGCGTAGGGCAGCCAGAACTCGCCCGCCCGGGGCTCGCCGCGCCCGCACTCGCCGTCGGACTCCCCAGGGTTCTTGATCCACAGGTAGGCGTCGACCCCGGGCCGGCCGGTGTCGGCGGACGGCCGTTCGCCGAGCGCGCGGCCCGGCGGGTTGCACCAGGCGTCGCCGCCCAACGGGCCGTTGCCGTTGCGGCTGGTGTCGATCACGAAGGGCTTTCCGCCGAGGGCGGCGGAGAGCTGGGCGCCGTACGCCGCGTTCCGGTCGGTGGCGTAGAAGTTGGCGACGTTCACGGCGAACCCGTCGGCTGCTGCGATCCCGGACTTGCGCAGGGCGGTGGACAGTTCGGCCGGGTCCTGTGACCAGCCGGGGTTGCCCGCGTCCAGGTAGACCCGCACCTGCGGGCGCTTCTTCAACTCCTGGACGGCGAAGGCCAGCAGACCGTAGCGCTCGGCCGCGACGTCGCCCTTGATCCCACAGGTGTCGAGGGTGTGCGCGACGGCGTCCGGCTCCAGCACCACCCAGGCCCTGCGGTCGCCGAGGGCCTCCGCGACGCCGCTGATCCAGGCCCGGTAGGCCGCGGCGTCGGTGGCGCCGCCGGCCGAGTAGAGGCCGCAGTCGCGGTGCGGGATGTTGTAGGCGACGAAGACGGCCGTCCGGTCGGCTTCGGCGGCACGCTTGCTGACCTGTTCGGCGATCTCCCTGGCGCCCTGCTCGCCGAGCCACTGCGCGGAGGGCTGGGCGGCGATCCGCAGCAGGGTGTCGGCCTCCGCCGTCCGGCCCTGGCCGCGCAGGGCGGTCACCTGGCGGGCGGCGTTGGTCCGGTCGGACACGTAGAAGGCCTGGCCGGGGAGTTGGGCGAGCCCGCCGGGGCCGACGCCTCCCGCACCTCCCGCACCTCCCGTACCTCCCGTACCGGCACCCCCGCTCGCGGCACCCGGGCTCGGGGCGGTGGGCACGGCGGTCGGCGCGGCGCCCGGCGTCCGGCCGGTCGATCCCCCCGACCCCCCGGTCGAACCGCCGCAGCCTGCCGCAGCCCCCACCAACAGTCCCACCAGGGCCGCCCCCGCGACCCGTCGGAATGCCCCTACCCGTCCCACCCGGCGCACGTTCCGCCCCTCCCCAGAGCCGGTCCGGCGACCGGTCGGCACCAGCTAAGCACACCGGGTACCGACCGCCCGCCACGCCCGGTGAACGGAGGGTGGCCGTGGGGCGGCCGGCGGGCGACCGCCCGCCCGGACCGTCCGCCGTGCCACCCCGACGCAGCCGGGGAGCCCGCCCCCGGGCGCCCCCGGGCGTTCGAGCCCCGAACGCCCCCGGGCGCTCAACCCCCGGGCGCTCAGCCCTGCTTGAGGTCGGGCACCTGCCAGTCGATCGGCTCCCCGCCGAAGCCGTCCAGCGCCGCGTTGATCTGCGAGAACGGCCGGCTCCCGAAGAACAGCTTGGCCGACAGCGGCGACGGGTGCGCGCCCTGCACCACCACGTGCTTGGAGGTGTCGATCAGCGGCAGCTTCTTCTTCGCGTAGTTCCCCCACAGCACGAAGACCACCGGCTCCTCGCGCTCGCTCACCGCCTTGATCACGGCGTCGGTGAACTTCTCCCAGCCCTTGGCCTTGTGCGAGTTGGCCTCGTGCGCGCGCACCGTGAGCACCGCGTTGAGCAGCAGCACGCCCTGCTCGGCCCAGTGCATCAGGTAGCCGTTGTCCGGGGCGGGGATGCCGAGGTCGGCGTCCAGCTCCTTGAAGATGTTGCGCAGCGACGGCGGCGTCCTGGTGCCGGGCAGCACCGAGAAGCTCATGCCGTGCGCCTGGCCGTTGTCGTGGTACGGGTCCTGGCCGAGGACGAGCACCCGGACCTTGTCGTACGGGGTGGCCTCCAGCGCGGCGAACTCCTGGCCGCTCGGCGGGAACACCTCGTGCTCCGCGCGCTGGGCCGCCACGAAGGCCGCCAGCTCGCCGAAGTACGGCTTCTCCGTCTCGGCACCCAGCACCGCGCGCCAGGACTCGGGCAGCTCCAGCCCGCCGCCCGCACCGGCCTCGACGACGCCCGCCTCGACAGTGTCCGTCACGACATCCACCTCCCACACCGCGGCTGTTGCGCCGCACGCCCTCTTTCACCCCGAACGCTACACAGCCCCACCGACAACTCACTCCCCCGGAGCCGGAGCGGCCGCGGCGGCCGCCCGCGCCACCCGCGCCACCCGCACGTGCTCCAGCACGTTGAGCCCCACCAGCAGCACCGCCAGCGTCACCAGCACCGCCAGCGCCGGCAGCCGCACCATCGCGGGCGCCAGCCCCAGCACCAGCACCGCGGCGCCGATCCGGGTGCTCGCCACCTGCCGGAACATCATCCAGCGGGTGTACCCGAAGGTCAGCAGGTAGAGCCCGCATCCGCCGTACAGCAGCGCCACCGCTCCCGGGCCGAGCGCCCGCCACGGGTCCGCGACCGTCTCCCCGAAGCCGACCGCCACCCCGATCACCCCGGCGACCAGCGCCAGGTGCCCGTACTGGAAGATCCGCCGGATGACGTCCCGCCGGGAGTCGGCGACCTCGACGGCGTGCCGCATCGCGTCCGCCGCGTAGACGAAGTACTGCCACCACAGGCCCGCCGAGATGGTGAACGCGGCCGCCACGGCGACCAGTTCGGCCGCGTCCAGCCGCGCACCGGCCGCCGTCCCGCCGATCCCGACGATCGACTCGCCGAGCGCCACCAGCAGGAACAGTGCGAACCGTTCCGGCATGTGCGAGGGGTGGTAGGCCACCGCGGCCAGCCGCCGCCGGAACACCAGCGGGGCCGCGAGGTCGCAGAACGCGGCCGCCGCCCACAGCCCCAGCCGCGGACCGTCCGGCAGCAGCCCGCCCAGCACCAGCAGCGGTCCGCTGACCAGCACGCCCGCGCCGTACGGGCCGCGCCAGACCCCCGGCACCCGGATCAGCAGGAGCAGCAGCACCACCCTGGCCAGCCAGTACCCGAGGCCGAGCAGCACGCCCCGGCCGCCGTACGCGCCCGGGACGGCCAGCGCCATGAACAGGCCGGCCAGCCCCACCGCCAGGATGCCGAGGCGGTCCCGCGGGTTGTCCACGTCCCGGATGTTGGCCTGCACCGTGGTGCCCACCCAGCACCAGTAGACCGGCACGAACACCACGAGCGCCCGGACGAGGCCGGCCCCGTCGTGGTGGTGGTGCAGCAGCCCGGAGACCTGGGTGATCGCGAAGACGAAGACCAGGTCGAAGTAGAGCTCGGCCCAGGTGACCCGCTTCTCCTCGGCCGCCCCGCCGCCTCCCGCCGCGCCGCCGTCCGGCGTTCCGACGTCCACCGCCCTGACGTCCACCGCCCTGACGTCCACCGTTCCGACGTCCCCCACCGCGGCATCCACCGCGGCATCCACCGCTCCGACGTCCCCCGTCGCACTCATCCCGCCGTTGCCTCTCCCCAGGTACGAAGCGGGCCCCGCCCCGGCGACCGGCCGGAACGGGGCCCACGACAGCACCGCAGAGGCTAGACCAGGTCGACCAGGTCCGCGATCGACTTGACCACCCGGGTCGGCCGGTACGGGAAGCGCTCCACGTCGGCGGCGGCGGTGAGACCGGTGAGGACCAGGATGGTCTCCATGCCCGCCTCCATGCCCGCGACGATGTCGGTGTCCATCCGGTCGCCGATCATCACGGCCGTCTCGGAGTGGGCGCCCGCGGTGTTCAGCGCCTCCCGCATCATCAGCGGGTTGGGCTTGCCGACGAAGTACGGCTCGACGCCGGTCGCCTTGGTGATCAGGGCCGCGACCGAACCGGTGGCCGGCAGCACGCCCTCGGTGGAGGGGCCGGTCTCGTCCGGGTTGGTGCAGATGAACCGGGCGCCCTGGTTGATCAGGCGGATCGCCTTGGTGAGCGCCTCGAAGCTGTAGGTGCGGGTCTCGCCGAGGACGACGTAGTCCGGGTTGTTGTCGGTCAGCACGTAGCCGGCCTGGTACAGCGCGGTGGTCAGGCCCGCCTCGCCGATCACGTACGCGGTGCCGCCGGGGCGCTGGCCCTTGAGGAACTTGGCGGTGGCCAGGGCGGAGGTCCAGATGCACTCCTCGGGCACCTCCAGGCCCATGCCGGCCAGGCGGGCGCTGAGGTCGCGCGGGGTGTAGATGGAGTTGTTGGTGAGCACCAGGAACGGCTTGCCGGACTCCCGCAGCCTGCGCAGGAACTCCTCCGCCCCGGGGATCGGCGTGCCCTCGTGGATGAGGACACCGTCCATGTCGGTCAGCCAGGACTCGATGGGCTTGCGGTCTGCCACGTGCGTGTCTCCCGAGTGTTGCAACGTCGTGCGGTGGGCCCTGACGCGGCACAGCCTAATCCGCACGCCTGCCCGACGGCAGCACGTCCCGCGCAGCGGAACTCCGCCCCAGCCCCCGTCCCCGCTGCCGTCCCCTCCGGCGTGACCCACCGGCCCGGGCGGGTGGCCCCGCAGCAAACCGGGAGCAACCGGGCGCCTCATGATTGAGTGGGCCCCATGAGCCCCGAGACCTCCCGCCCGTTCCGCGTCGGCCTGATCGGCTACGGCCTGGCCGGTTCCGCCTTCCACGCCCCGCTCATCGCCACCACCCCGGGGCTGCGCCTGGACGCCGTGGTCACCGCCAACCCCGAGCGCCGCGAGCAGCTGCAGCGCGAACACCCCGGCGCCCGCGCCGTGGACACCCCGGAACAACTGCTCGCCGACCCGGACGCGCTCGACCTCGTCGTCATCGCCTCCCCCAACCGCACCCACGCCCCGCTCGCCCGCGCCGCCCTGCGCGCCGGGCTCGCCACCGTCGTCGACAAGCCGCTGGCCGGCACCGCCGCCGAGGCGCTGGAGCTCTGCCGCCTCGCCGAGTCCCGCGGCACCCTGCTCTCCGTGTTCCAGAACCGGCGCTGGGACGGCGACTTCCTCACCACCGCCCGGCTCGTGCGGGGCGGCGCGCTCGGTCGGGTGCACCGCTTCGAGTCCCGCTTCGAGCGCTTCCGGCCCAAGCCCAAGCCCGGCTGGCGCGAACTCGCCGACCCGGCCGAGGTCGGCGGCACCCTGTACGACCTCGGCAGCCACCTCGTCGACCAGGCGCTCACCCTGTTCGGACCGGTCGAGACCGTGTACGCGGAGATCGACGTCCGCCGGGACGGCGCGGTCGTCGACGACGACGCCTTCCTCGCCCTCACCCACGCCTCCGGCACCCGCTCGCACCTGTGGACCAGCGCCATCGCCCCGCTGATCGGCCCCCGGCTGCGCGTCCTCGGCGACACCGCCGGGTACGTCAAGCCCGGCATGGACCCGCAGGAGGCCGACCTGCGCGCGGGACACCGGCCGGACGGCAGCCGGCCCTGGGGCGCGGACCAGCCCGCGCAGTACGGCACCCTCGGCACCGACGAGTCCGTGATCACCCTGCCCACCGACCCCGGCGACTACCCCGCCTACTACGCCGGCATCGCCGCCTCGCTGGCCTCCCCCGGCACCCCGCCGCCGGTCGACCCGCACGACGCGGTGGCCACCCTGACCGTCCTGGAGGCCGCGCGCACCTCCGCCGCCACCGGCACCACCGTCCGGCTGGACTGAACCCGCACCGGGCCCGTCGCCTCCGCACGTCCCCGGGACTGTCGCCCCCCACCCCGCGAACCCTAGAGTGGCCGGATGGACAGTCGGCGGGGGCGACCGGTCAGCGGCGAGGAACGGCTGCAGCGCGAACGGGCCTGGTCGGCCGGGCAGCAGGAGCGGGAAGCCGCCTGGAACGCCCGGCACGAGGCGCAGCAGAAGGCCTGGCAGGCACAGGAGCGCGAGCGCCAGGCCGCCCGCGCCGCGGAGTCGGAACGGGCCGCCTGGACCCGGGGCAGACGGGCCGGGCAGGTCGGCCACCTCGACGTGACCGGGCCGGACGGCGTCCCGGTGCGGATCGCGGTGGTGTGGCTCGGCCGCTTCCGGGCCACCACCAGGCCGCTGAACGACTACAACCCGCTCCGGCACGTCCAGCCGGACGGCGGGGACGGACTCCTCCTGCTCGTCCCGTTCGCCCTCCTCGTCCTCCTGGACTTCGCGGTCCGCTGGTCGTTCCTGCGGCTGACGGGCCGCCCCTGCTGGGCCGTCGCCGCCGCCGCGGGCCCCGACGTCGGCACCCGCGGGCGCAACCTCGTCCTGCGGCGCACCCCGAGCCGGCGGCCGGCCCTGCTGGCCGCGGCGGCGCTGGCCGACCGCGTCGAACGCGACGGCGTCGCGGCCCTCACACCCCGATGACCTCGACCGCCGAGCCCAGGCCCCGGAAGTCGGCGACGTTGCGGGTGTAGAGCGGCAGGCCGTGCGCGGAGGCGACGGCGGCGATCATCAGATCGATCCGTCGCGGGCGGGGCTGGCGCCCGGCGGCGATCGTCAGGGTCACCAGCGTCCCGTACCGGGCCGCGGCCGCCGCGTCGAACGGCAGCGGGTCGAAGTCGGCCATCGCCGCGCCCAGCACCTCCAGCCGGGCCGCCCGGCTGACCGGGTCGCGCGCCATCGACACGCCCTGCTGCAGCTCGGCGAAGGTGATCGCGGTCAGCTCCGGCACGGCCGGCAGGTCCGCCGGGGAGAGCAGCGCCAGATCGATGTACACGCAGGTGTCCAGCACCCCGGCCGGCCGCCGCCGGGACGCCCGTCGGCGCTCAGCCACGCGGCCGCTCGAACGGGTCGTCGCCGTCGTCCCCCACCAGCTCCTCCGGACCGAAGTACTCCTCGGCCTCCTTGCGCATCTCCTGGTAGTCCACCCGCGGCAGCTTCACGTGCCGCGCCACCAGATCCTCCGCCGTGAGCCGCCGCCGCCCCGCCACCGGCCGCAGCTCCGCGACCTCGACCCCGTTCCTGGTGATGTGGAAGGTCTCCCCCGCCTCCACCGCGTCCATCACCGCGGCGGAGTTGTTCCGGAACTCCCGCTGGGTAATCGTCTTCATGCTCCCCAAGGTAGCCCCGCGTAGCCCCACTCGCTACACCCCGAACGCCCCGGACCCAACCTCCCCGGGCAGGACGGCACGGATCGGGTGCGGGTGTCCGCGAGGGAGATTCCCCGAGCGGCTGTCGGGCGGGTGGGTGCAGGCCGTAGGATCGGGCTCCTGTACGTCCGGTGGGTCCGGAGCATCGAGAGGAGTGGCGCGTGGGCATCGTGGCGATGTTGATCGGGCTGCTCCGGGTGCTGACCGGGGAGCTGGTCACCGAGGGCGGGTCGTTCGCCTCGGTGGCGGCGGTCGCGGCCGTGGTGCTGGTGGCCGGTGCGGTCGCCGGGACGCTGGCCGGGGCGCGGCTGCTCGGGGCGCGGGCGCCCGCCGCGGTGCGCAGCGGGGTGTTGCGGCGTCGTGCGTTCGGCACGGCCTTCCTGCCGCAGCGTGATCCGGATGCCCGGGGCAGGCGACGCCCGAGGGCACCGGGTGCGGCCCCGGCGGCCGCGTAGTCCTTCCGTTCCGCCGTACGACGCGGCCGTCCTCCGCCGATCACTCATGTTCTGAGACCCCGGAGGGCTCGCTTCACCATGTCCGTTCTCGCTGTTCTCGACCCGGCCGTCGCCGTCGCCCACGCCGCCGTCGCCGCACTCGCCGAGGTCCTGCCGACCGCGCTGGCGATCGTCCTGTTCACCGTCGCCGTCCGGCTGGCGCTGCACCCGCTGGCGCGGGCCGCGGCGCGCGGGGAGAAGTCCCGTGCCCGGCTGGCTCCGAAGGTCGCCGCGCTGAACAAGAAGTTCAAGGACCGACCGGAGAAGCTCCGGGAGGCGCTGGCCGAGCTGTACCGGGAGGAGCAGGCCTCGCCGTTCGCCGGGTGCCTGCCGCTGCTGGTGCAGATCCCGTTCTTCTCCGTGATGTACCGGCTCTTCACCACGCCGAACGACCTACTGGACCACACCCTGTTCGGCGTGCCGCTCGGCCTGCACGTGGGGGGCGCGCACGGTGCCGGGCAGCTCGCGGTGTTCGGGCTGCTGTACGCCGGGCTGGCGGCCGTCGGGTACGTCAACTTCCGCCGGGCGCGGCGTGCGGCGGCGGCGCAGACCACCCCGCAGCCGGGGGCGGGCCTGCTGCCGTACCTGTCCTTCGGTTCGGTGCTGTTCGCGATGCTGGTGCCGGTGGCGGCCGCGCTCTACCTGGTGACCACGAGCGTCTGGTCGGCGGCGGAGCGGGCCTGGCTGCACCGGGACGGCACGCCGGTGCCGGCGACGGCGCTGGCGCTCTGACGCCCGGGGGACGCGGGGGTGCGGGGACGCAGCGGTGCGGGGCGCCCGGACGGCCGGGCACCCGGTCGGTCGGTCGGCCACCGGGTGCCCGGCCGGGCACCGTAGCCCCGGGCGCCGCCGGCCGCCGTAGCCCCGGGCGCCGCCGGCCGCCGTAGCCCCGGGCGCCGCCGGCCGCCGCCGGTCAGAAGTGCTCGAGCAGCTCGGGGAAGGTCCTGAGCTGCAGGGTGGCCTCGTCCGGGCCGAGGTCCTGGTGCTCCAGCACCCAGGTGTGCTCGTGCGGGATGAAGACGGTCCGCAGCCCGGCCCCGCGGGCGGGGGCGATGTCGGACTTGGGCGAGTTGCCGATCATCCACGTCCGGTCGGGGTCGAGGCCGAGGTCGGCGACGAGCTGCAGGTAGGTGTCGACGGACTTCTCGGCCACGATGTGGACGCCGCGGAAGTGGTGGTCGATCGTGGAGGCCGCCACCTTCCGCTGCTGCTCGTCGAGGTCGCCCTTGGTGAGCAGCAGCAGGTGGTGGCGGTCGGCGAGGGCGGCGACGGTGGTGGCGACGCCGGCGATGAGTTCGACGTCGCGGGCGGTGAGCGGGGTGAGGAGTTCGGTGATCCGGGCGTCCTCGGCCGCGGTGAGGGCGCGGTCGCCGTTGAGGGCGCGCGCACAGTCGGCGAGGCTCTGCCGGAACACCGTCGCGCCGTAGCCGAGGGCCGCGGAGTTCTCGGCCTCGATACGGTCGAGGACGGCCCTGGCGCCGTCCCGGTCGGCCGGGGCGGCGACCCAGTCCAGGAAGCCGTCGATGACCCGCTCGAAGAGGACGTTGTTCTCCCAGAGGGTGTCGTCGGCGTCGAAGATCAGGGTCTGGTCGGTGTGCATCGGGGTCTGCTCCAACGGGGTCTGAAGACGTGGTCTGAGAACTGGGGCGGGAGGGGCCTGGAGGCGACGGCCGGGCACGGTCCGACGGCCGGGCCCGGTCCGGTGGTCAGGCGCGGGGCGGTGGTCAGGCGCGGGGCGCGGGCGCCGCGTCGAGCAGGCGGGCGGCCCGGTCGAGGGTCTCGCGCAGGTTCTCCTCGCTGGTCCGCTGCCGGGCCTCGGCGAGGGTGAGCCACTCCAGCGGGGAGGCGGGGTTCTCCGGGCGGGCCCGGTCCGGCTCGGCGGTGGCGAGCAGGAACCGCAGGTCGGCGTGCTGGTGGGCCGGTTCGGTGGCGGACGCCGCGACGGGGACGACGACGAGATGGAGGAGGGCTGCGTCGGGCCAGGGCGCGAGGTCGGTGAGCCCGGTCTCCTCGCGGCCCTCGCGCAGGGCGATGTCCAGCGGGACGGTCTCCCCCGGGTCGCCGTGCCCGCCGATCTGCAGCCAGGCCTGCTGGCGGACGTGCCAGCGCAGCAGGACGCGGCGGGTGGGCGGGTGGACGATCAGCGCGGAGGCGGTGAGGTGGAGCGGGGTGCTGCGGTCCCAGAGGCCCGCGGCAGGCGCCGCGCCGGTCGTGCCGGTCGCGCCGGTCCCGACGGCACCGGCGCCCTCTCCGGTGGCCGCGACGAGGCGGCGGACCCGCTCGTGGTCGGCCGTCTCCGCCGCGCCCTGTGGCAGGTGGTCGGCCAGCAGTCGGGGCAGGTCGGGGCTCTGCGGCAGGCCGCCCGTGGTCACCATGATCAGCACTCCTCGTTCTGCTCCGGACCGCCTCAACCGGCTTGCGGGGGAGGGTGATCGGGCCCGGCGCTTCCGGTTCCGGCGAACCCGCGCAGCCTATCCACGGGCTGTTCGCGGGCCCACCGGTTTTCGCCCGTGCCGGCCGGGGGACGGGCCGGTCGGAGCGGTCCGCGGAGGGCCGTTAGCCTGTGGTGATCGATCCTGTGGTGATCGTTCCGGGACAGGTGGAGGGATGTCGTCATGGTGGCTGCTCCGGCACTCGCGGATCTGCGCGAGGTGTGCCAGCCGCAGGCCAAGCTGCAGAGCCGCAACGGTGAGCACTGGGCGGGGCGGATGTACATGCGGCGCCTCTCGCTGCGGACGACCCGGCAGCTGGTGCGGACCTCGGTGTCGCCGAACACCCTGACCTGGGTGATGGTGGTCTGCGGGGTCGGCGGCGGGGCGGCCCTGCTGATCCCGGGCCTGACCGGTGCCGTGCTGGCCGCGGTGCTGTTCCAGCTGTTCCTGCTCTTCGACTGCGTCGACGGCGAGGTGGCGCGCTGGAAGCGCCAGTTCAGCATGGCCGGGGTGTACGTGGACCGGCTGGGCGCCTACCTGGCCGACGCCGCGCTGATGATCGGCGCCGGGGTCCGGGCGGCCCGCGGCGGTTCGGAGCTGTGGATCTCGGTCGGTCTGGCGGCGGCGCTGGGCGTGGTGCTCCTCAAGGCCTCGACGGACCTGGTGGACGTGGCCCGTGCCCGCAGCGGGCAGGCCCCGGCGGACGAGGAGTCCACGCAGCCCCGGTCGCAGGGCATCGCGACCGCGCGCCGGCTCGCCTCCGTGTTCAAGATCCACCGGGTGACGAACGGCATCGAGGCCTCGCTGGTCCTGCTGGCGGCGGCCGTGGTGGACGCGGCGCTCGGCAACCTGGACGCGACGCGGGCGACGGTCGCGGGCATCGCGGTGATCACCTGGGGCATGGTGGTGGCGCACCTCGCGTCGATCCTGTCCTCCTCGCGCCTGCGCTGACGGGCCGACGGACGGGCGGACGGGCTGACGGGCCGACGGACGGGCGTCCGGCGGCCGGACGCCGGGCCGAAGGTCGGGTTGCCGGCCACCGGGCGCATGGCCACCGGGCCGCCGCTCCGCACTCCGGAGCACGCGCCGCTCCCCCGCCCGGGGGAGTCGTCGGCGCCGGGCCCGCCGCCGGGCGGACGCGGCGCCACCGGCCCCGCGGGGAGGGTGGGTACATGACCGCTCCCCGGCCCGCCACCGCCGTTCCCGACCCGCCCCGCTGGGCCGTCCGCGCCGCGCACGCCGCCGCGGTGACCGCACTGCCGTCGGGCCTGTGGCGCCTGGCACTGGTCGCGGGCTGGCACGGCGGGTACACCGGTGCGGGCTACCGGGCGATGGGCTTCGACGGTCCGGGCGCGGTGTGGCCGGTGACCCTGAGCGTGCTGACGGAGGCCCTCACGCTGCTCACGGTCGGGCTGGTGCGCCCCTGGGGCACGGTGGCGCCGCAGTGGGTCCCGTTCATCGGCGGGCGCCGGGTGGACCCGCGGGCGGTGGTGGTCACGGCCTCGCTGGGCGCGGTGGGGCTGGTCTGCCTGTGGACGCCGTTCGCGGCGTGGTGGACGTTCCCGCCCTCGGGCATGAGCCCGGTCGGCCACGCCGTGGTCGGCTTCCTCTACCTGCCGACGGTCGCCTGGGGGCCGCTGCTGGCCGCGGTCACCGTCTCGTACCACCGGCGGCACCGGGCTGCGGCCGTCGTCGAGACGGCCGGGGCGGCCGTCGACGGGACCCCGTCCACCGAGCACCCGCCGACCGGTCCCACCCCGACGCCCGACGCAGCCCCCGACGCCCGGACCAGCGCCGACGACACCGACGCGGACGCCTCCGCCGACACCGACACCGACACCGACACCGACCAAGCGGTGAACCGAGCCCCGGCTACGCCTCGGCGGCGGTGCGCGCGTACGCGGCGAGGACGGTGTCGAGGAGTCCGGGGAAGCGCTGTTCGAGGTCGGTGGCGCGCAGGGCGGAGAACCGGCGGTTGGCCTCCTCGCGCTGGCGGATCACGCCGGACTCGCGCAGCACCTTGAAGTGGTGACTGAGGGTGGAGGGCGCGACGTCCACCGGGAAGGTGCCGCAAGCCCGTTCGGGCTCGGTGCGCAGGACGCGCACGATGGTCATCCGGGTCGGGTCGGCGAGCGCGTGCAGGACGTCGAGGAGGTCGATCTCCCGGGTTTCGGGGTGGGCGAGCGCCGGTCGGCGCCGGGTGCTTCGGGGCACGGTCCAGCCTCTCTGATCTGCGATGTTCGACATCTCTCGAAACGGCGTGGTACCACTGACCCACGACAATTTCGTCGTTCGTCGAACATCGTAGTCGAGGGGGACCGACATGCGCGCACTGGTGATGACCGCACCCGGCGGAGCCGAGCACACGGAGATCCGGGAGGTCGGGGCACCGCTCCCCGGCCCCGGGCAGGTCTCCGTCGACGTGGCCTACACCGGCCTGAACTTCGTGGACGTGATGACCCGGCGCGGCGACAGCGCCTACGCCGCCGACTGGCCGTACCGGCCGGGCAAGGAGGTGTCCGGCACCGTCCGGGCGGTCGGCGAGGGCGTCACCGGACTGGCCGTGGGCGACCGGGTGGCCGCCGCACCGGTCGGTGCCGGGCTGGCCGAGGTGGTGCTCGCCGAGGCGGCGCTCACCGCACCCGTGCCGGACGGGGTCACCCTCGCCGAGGCTGCCGCCGTCCCGCTCGGCCTGGCCACCGCGATGCTGCTGCTGGACGACGCGGGCCGGTTCACCGCCGGGGACACCGTCCTGGTGCACTCCGCCGGCGGCGGCATCGGCAGTGCGATCGCCCGGCTCGTCCCGCTGCTCGGCGGCGGCCGGCTGATCGGCACGGTGGGGCGCCCGGAGAAGGCGGAGGCTGCCGTCGCCGCCGGGTACGACGCCGCCTTCGCCCGCGGCGAGGGCCTGGCCGAGGCCGTCCGGGCCGCCGCCGGCGGCCGGGGTGTCGACCTCGTCCTCGACCCGCTCGGTACCGACGCCCTGGAGCTCGACCTCGACGTGGCCGCGCCCGGCGGCCGGATCGTCCTGTTCGGCAACGCGGGCGGCGGCGCCGTCGCCGACCTGCCGCCGCTCGCCCGCCTGATGGCCGGCAACCTCACCGTCACCGGCTTCAGCCACCGCGGACTGGCCGCCACCGCCCCCGAGCGGCTCGGCCGGGCGATCGGCAAGGTGCTCGGCCTGATGTCCGGCGGAGGCCTCGCCCTGCCCGTCACCGAACTCCCCGGCCTGGACTCCGTCGCGGCCGCCCACGACGCCATGGAACAGGGCCGCGCCCTGGGCAAGTACGTGGTGCGCGTGGTGGGTTGACCACCCCCGCAGGCCGGGGCGGGCCCGGCCTGCCAGGGCCGCCCCGGCCGGCAGCCTCGGGGCCGAGATACCGTGGACTGGTCCACGGAGGCCGGGGACAGGAGCGCACGCATGACGGCCGGACACCGGTGGCCGCTGGACGAGACCCCCTGGCCCGCCGAGGCGGCGCTGGCGTACGGCGAGATGGTGGAGCTGACCACCCCGGAGCCGCCGGTCCCCGAGCTGGGCTTCCTCGGTCCGGACCTGCTGGGCACCCGGGGGGTCGTCGTCGAGTGCCTCGTCGAACGGGACGACCACGACGGCCGACCCGGCCCGGTCTACTCGGTGGAGACCGAGGACGGGAGCCCCTGGCGCCTGCGGCCGGAGTTCCTCTCCTCCCTGGGGCGGCTGCACCCCGGCATGCCGCCCCGCCACCGCAGCGACCTGCCCGAAGGCACCCGGGTGCGGATCCGCGACGAGCCCGAGCGGCCAGGCGGGCCCGCCGAAGCCGTCGAAGCCGTCGGACGGATCGGACGGATCACCGGCCTCTGGTGGACCACCGCCCTCGAACCCCCGAAGGGCTACACCGTCGACGTGGACGGATGCAGCCGCAGCGTGACCCCGCAGGAGATCGAGGTCCTCTGACCTCGCAGCCGGGCCGACGCCCGGACTCCGCGCGTCAAGTCGGCCCGGCCGACTTCACGCGCGGGGTGCGCCGACGGTTCAACCCACCCTCCCCGTAAATGGCGTGACGGACGGTCGGCCCGGGCGATCCGGACGGCATGGTTCGGACGGCAGGGGCGTTGGGTGTGGCATGACCGTGATTCTGGTGATCGGCGCCACCGGCAGTGTGGGGCGGCACGTGGCGTCCGCCCTGGCGGAGGGCGGGTACGGGGTGAGGGCGCTGGTGCGGGATCCCGGGAGGGTCCCGCTGCCCGAGGGGGTCGAGGCCGTCCGGGGTGACCTGTCGGCGCCGGAGACGCTGGCGGCGGCGCTGCGCGGGGTGGACCGGGTCTACCTGATGTGGCCGGGGCTCCCGGTGGAACCGCGGGTGGTCGAGCTGATCGCCGCGCACGCCGAGCGGGTCGTGTACCTCTCGGCGGACGTGGCCGACCTCGCCGACGACGAACCGGCCGTGATCTTCCACCAGGAGATCGAGCGGCTGATCAGGAAGTCAGGCGTCCGCTGGACCTTCGTGCGCGCGATCGACTTCGCCGGCAACACCCTCGGCTGGGCCGACCAGGTCCGGCAGGGAGTCGTCCGCTGGCCCTACGGCCGGGCCCGCCGATCACTCGTCCACGAACGCGACATCGCGGACGTCGCCGTGCGGGCCCTCACCGAGGACGGCCACGACGGTGCCCGGCACGTGGTCACCGGTCCCGAGTCGATCGCCCACGCCGAGCTGGTACGGCTCATCGGCGAGGAACTCGACATCGAGCTGCGCTGGGAGGAGCTCGCCCCCGCGGCGGCCCGCGAGCAGTTGACCGCGGCCTGGGGCGACGCCGCCTTCGTGGACTCCAGACTGCGCGCCTGGGAGTCGTTCACGCACCAACCCGAACGGATCACCGACACCGTGGAGCGGGTGCTCGGCCGGCCCGCACGAACCTTCCGCTCCTGGGTCCGTGACCACGCGGAGGACTTCCGGTAGCGGTAGAGGCGACCGGCCCGGGCCTCGCAGAGAGCACCGAGAAGGGCGGCGAGGAGGTTGAAGGCCACGAGGTCGAACGCCAGGAGTCCGAGCATCAGTGGGGCGCGTCCCGGCTTCGCTTGTACTCGCGGAGGAGTGCGAGGAGGTTGATCAGGGTGCTGGCCGGGATGCTGCCGACGGAGACCAGGCGGCGGCCGCGGAGATCGGCGTCACCGGCCCTGGCGGACGGCCAGAGGAGACCGAACTCGCGCCCCTCGGTCCGGAGTTCGACGACGAGTTCGGTGAGCTCGCGGACGGTGAGGTGGAGGAGCGCCGGATCGGCCGGGTGGATCGGGTGGTGGGCGCTCACGCGGCACCGTCCAGCTCGAACCAGACGGCCTTGCCGAGCGTCTGCGGGTCGACGCCCCAGCGGTGCGTGAGACCGTCGACGAGCTGGAGGCCCCGGCCGGATTCGGCGAGCGCGGAGGCCGTTCGCTGTTCGGGGAGGGCGGAGGAGCGGTCCGCGACGGTGACCCGGAGGGTGTTGTCGAGGAAGAGGATGAGGACGACGGGGGCGGCGGTCCCGCCGTGGCGCCAGGCGTTGACGATGAGTTCGACGAGGGCGAGCTCGGCATCGGCGATGATCGGGGGCGCCCAGCCGGCGCGGGTCATCGCGTCGCGGAGGGCTTCGCGGGAGAGCGTGAGGGAGGGGGAGTTGAGGTTGCGCACAGGGGTCTCCCGAAGGGGGAAGGGTGAGACCGGCGGATGCGTCGCCGTGAACGAGCCCACTGGGCATGGGTGTTCTGCGGTGCCCGAGCGGCGTTACTGACGATCCATTCGGCGATCGGTGCATCACAGACTGTAGGACCGGTGGTACATGTTGGGGTACTTCTACCCCCACCTTCACTCGATCGATGGATTGCTGGACCCTTCACTGGATGGCGATGGATGCTTGGGGCATGCCACCACGAACCACTCCGTCAGCCAGGCAGGAGCGAGTAGGTACCGAGCTGCGGAAGATGCGCGACTGCGCCAGTCGCACGACTGCCGAGTCCGCCGCGCTGTTCGGGTTCGCCCGGACGAAGATCACCCAGATCGAGAAGGGGCAGTACCCGATCACCGCCGAGCGCGTGCGGATGCTCGCGTCCGAGTTCGAAGAGGGCGACGTCGCCTTCATCGAGGCCCTCGCAGCCATGGCCGAGGAACGCCACAGGGGTTGGTGGGAGGACTTCCGGGGCTCTGTACCTGCCGGGTTCCTCAACATCGCCGAGATGGAGTACTTCGCCCAAGGGATGCGCACGTATCAGATCTCGCACGTCCCCGGCGCCATGCAGACGGAGGAGTACGGACGAGCCATCTTCAACGATGTCTACCCGCCACTCTCCGCACGCCACATCGAGGCGCGCGTCGAACACCGGGTTCAGCGCTCCGCGATTTTGATGAGCGAAGGTGCGCAACCCTACTCGGCGCTGGTGCACGAAGCCGCTCTGCGCATGCTGTTCGGTGGTCGTGATGCCGCAAAGAGGCAGATGGACAAGCTGCTTGAGTACTCGGAGCTGCCTCACGTGACGCTTCGGGTGGTCACCTTCAGCACCAATGGCTTCATGGGAGCCGGTCAAGGCATCATCTATGCGAACGGACCAGTGCCCCGTCTCGACACCGTTCAGCTCGACTCGACCAGCGGCCCAGTGTTCCTTCACGAGCAGAAAATGATGGAGAACTACCGCCACATCATCGACAGGATGACCGAGAGGGCGCTCACCGAGAGCCAGTCTCGCGACGCCATCAGGGCCATCAAGAAAGAGATCTAGGGCCATGGAGATACTTCGCTGGAAGCGCCCCGAGGCATGCGGCGAGGGTGCGAGCTGCCCTGAGGTGGCCATCACCTCGGAGGCCGTCTACGTCCGCAGCTCCCTCGTGCCCGACGCCGTCGCCCACCTCACCCCCGGCGAGTGGCGTGACCTCGTCTCCGCCATCCGCAACGGCGAGTACGAACTCTGAACTCTCCACGCCGCCCGGGTCCTTCGCTCCCCGAGGACCCGGGCAGCGCCGCGTCCGCGCCCTCGTCATCGACCGCCCCGGCGCGTACGCTGATCCGCTACACCGTGCCTCGGGGGGAACTGTGCTGCTCGCCATCTCCTTCTTCGTCCTCGGACTCGCCATCGGCGCGCTCATCGCCACTGCCGCCCTGCGCCGCCAGGCCCTCGACGCCGTCCGATCCGCCCGGGCCGCCCGCGACGCGGCCGAATCCGCCCGGAAGGCCGCCGAGGCGGCCAAGGCGCTCCCCGGTCCGGGCCGCCCCAGGAAGGCGGCGGCCCCCACCTCCGACCAGCGGCCCAAGCCGCCGCGGTCCCGCAAGGCACCCGAGCCCGCTCGCGCGCCCGCCACTCCCCTCCCTGCCGGACCCGTCGACGACGGGCTGCCCCGGCTCGGCCCCGCCGGGCCCCGGGACACGCCCGGCACCGTCCCCCGACGAACCGACGACGATCCCTTCCACCACACGGGCGTCTGGGACGAGGACACCGATCACGAGTTCCCGATCGAGCTCCCCGAGCCCGGCGCCGTCGCGGTGGTCGAGGTCACCGCCAAGTCCTCCAAGCGCGTCCGGATCGTCCCGATGACCCGGACCCCGACCCGGGTCGACACCCATCGGACCCTGCTCTACGTCAGCGCCTCCGACGGAACCGAGCGCACCCGCACCGTCCTGTCCCGGGACGTCACCCACCTGAAGGTCGATGCGCAGGGCCGCTCCGAGTGGTCCGTCCGCCTCTACGGCCCCTCCGAGACCGACGAACTGACCGGCACCCGCGAGGGGACCGGCGAGATCGTCGTCGCCCTCCGCCCCGACGCGCCCTCCGAACTCCTGCTGCACGTCGACTCCTCCTCCTGGGGCGCCGAGTTCATCTGCCACTGCTGGCGCTGGGACAAGGACAACCGGGACAAGTGCAGGTGCGCCGCGCCCGAGGGCCTCCCCCGGTGGTTCTCCAGCATGGTCTACCTCCAGGGTGAGGGCATGCGCACCCTCGTCATCCCCCGCCCCGGCCTGCTCAAGCTCCACACCGACAAGCCCACCGACCCCTGGCGCCTCCGGCTCGGCCCCTACCGCGGCACCGCCGAGGACGACGACTCCGACGACTAGCATCGGCCGGGTGCTGCCCGAACAACTCCCCCTCTCCCCCGGCGCCTTCACCACAGCCGCCGCGGTGCGGAACGCCGGCCGCGGCGCGAGCGAGACACGGATCTGCATCGCCCGCGGGCTTCCGTCGATCTTCCTCTTCGCGGATCCGGGCGCCCGGCGGCTCCGGGGCTTCAACCTCTTCGACGGGTGGGCCGAGGAGGACGACCGGGGCCCGGTGTTCCACCTCACGAGCGTCGGCGCCCTCGGCGACCACCGGCTGACCCTCGGGAACAGGGCCCTCCTCGACCACCGGGAGCACGGGCGGGCCCTTCACCTGTTCGCCGCCGGCGGCCCCTCCGGAAGCCCGGTCGACCCCGTCCGCCAGCGATACCTGGGCGAGTTCCTCGTCGACCCGACCGAACCCCACCTGGAACGCCGAGCCCCGGCGCTCGGCCCCGGCAACCGGACCCGCCGGGTCTTCGTCTTCCGGCTGCGGCCCGTGCCGGGCCGGCCGTTCCAGCGCGACGACCGTGACGGGACCGCCACCCCCGAGGAACACGCCGCCGCGGCCGCCAGGACGTGGTTCGTCAGCTACCGGTGACCGCCCGGGCCGGCCGCCGACCGGAGCCCCCGGTGCGTCGACCGGCCGGAACCACCGATGACCCGACCGACCGGATCCGCCGACGGCCCGGGTGACGGTCTCGCCGTCACCCGGGCCGCGGCCACCGGCCGTACCCCCGTCACCGCCGGTGGAAGACGCTCCGCGACCAGAGGTAGCCGAGCAGCGTCAGTCCGGTGCACCAGGCCAGAGCGATCCAGCCGCTGGAGCCGATCCCGGTGCCCATCAGCAGACCGCGCAGGGTCTCGATGATCGGGGTGAAGGGCTGGTACTCGGCGAACCAGCGGAGCACCGTCGGCATCGAGTCCGGCGGGACGATGGCGCTGCCGATGAAGGGCAGGAAGGTCAGCGGCAGCGGCGTGTTGCTGGCGCTCTCCGGGGTCTTCGACACCAGCCCGATCCCCGCCGATATCCAGGTCAGCGCCAGCGTCACGAACAGCAGCAGCCCTGCCGCGGCCAGCCACTCCACCGGCCCGGCGCTCGACCAGAACCCCATGGCGAAGGCCGCACCCGTCACCAGCACCAGCGCGATCACCGTCTGGATGACGCTGCCGATCACGTGCCCCGCCAGGAACGCCGACCGCGATATCGCCATCGTGCGGAAGCGGTTGACGATGCCCTCCGTCATGTCGACGCAGACGCCGACCGCCGTGGCGACCGAGCCCGCCGTCGCCGTCATCAGCACGATCCCCGGCGTCACGTAGTCGATGTAGCTTCCGCCGCCGATCCCCAGCCCCAGCGCCCCGCCGAAGGCGTAGTTGAAGAGCGCCAGCATCATCACCGGCATCACTACGACCGAGAAGGTCATCGCCGGGTACCGCTGCGCGCGCTTGAGGTTGCGCCGCAGCATGGTCAGCGAGTCGCTGACCGCGTAGCTCGTCATCGCGCTCATCGCGCGCCCTCCCCCGTGAGCGTGAGGAACACGTCGTCCAGATCGGCCGTCTCCACGACCAGTGACTCGGCCCGCACCGACGCGTTGTCGAGCGCGTCCAGCACGGCCTTCACGGTGAGCACCGAGTTGTCCCCCGGGATCTCCAGCCGCAGTGCCTCGGCGTCGGCCGTGGCGTACTCGAACAGCCGGGCGGCCGCGTCCAGGTGGCCCGGGTCAGCGAACTGGAGCCGGATCCGGCCGCCGGGGACGATCCGCTTGAGCTCCTCGGCCGTGCCCTCGGCGACGATCCGGCCGCCGTCCAGGACGGCTATCCGGTCGGCGAGTTGGTCGGCCTCCTCCAGGTACTGGGTGGTGAGCAGGACCGTCACCCCCTGCTCGCCGACCAGCCCCCGGATGATCTCCCACATGGTGCGCCGGCTGCGCGGGTCCAGCCCGGTGGTCGGCTCGTCGAGGAAGATCACCTGTGGGTCCCCGACCAGGGTCATCGCCAGGTCGAGCTTGCGCCGCATGCCGCCGGAGAAGGTGGACACCGGCTTGCGGGCGGCCTCCGTCAGGTCGAACCGCCGCAGCAGGCCCTCGGCCCGCCTCCGCCCCTCCCGACGGCGGAGGTGGTGGAGGTCCGCCATGAGCAGCAGGTTCTCCTCGGCGGTGAGCAGGTTGTCCACCGCCGAGAACTGGCCGGTGACGCCGATCGACCGCCGCACCCCGTCGGCCTGCGCGGCCACGTCGTACCCGGCCACCCGGGCCGTTCCGCCGTCCGCCGGGAGCAGCGTGGACAGGATCTGCACGGTGGTGGTCTTGCCGGCGCCGTTGGGCCCGAGCAGGGCGAACACGCTGCCCGCGGGGATCTCCAGGTCGACCCCGTTCAGCACCGCCTTGTCGCCGTAGGACTTGGTCAGCCCGCGCGCGGAGACGGCCGCCATCAGGCCCTCCGGACGACGACGGTGCCGACCTGGGTCTGCGCGCGGACCTCGACCGTCTCCCGGGCGTCGCCCGGGCCCTCCGCCTCGCCGAGGGAGTTGCGGACGCCGCCGAACTTGCTGTGCACGTCGAGCCAGGCCGCGGTGCCTTCCGCGATTCCGATCTCCACGTCCCCGACGCTGGTCTGCAGGGTGACCTTGCCGCGGACCACCCGGCCGAGCCGGATGTGGCCGTTCGCCGACTTGGCGTCCACGCCCGAACCGGCGAGGCCGACGTGGATCCGGCCGTTGGAGGCGTTGGCCACCAGCTCGCCCCGCACCTCGTCGATCTCGGTGTCGCCGTTGCTGTTCTTGACCGTCAGCCGGCCCCCGACGGAGCCGACCTCGATCCGGCCGCCGCCGGACACCTCGGCGTCCCCGGTGACGGTGCCGACCCGGACGTCACCCATGTCGGTCTTGAGCCGCACGGCCTCGGCCCGGTCCAGCTGGATCCGGCCCATGGACGTCTTCACCCGGCAGTCCCCGAGCGGGCCCTCGGCGACGAAGTCGGCCATCGGGGAGTCGGCGTGCACCTCGGAGCCGGCCGGCAGCTCGACGAGGACCTCGATCGAGCCCTTCCTGTTGGAGAACACGGTGCGCTGCTTGGGGCCCTTGAGGGTGAGCCGGCCGCCGGAGAAGTCGACCTGGGTGAGCTCGGCGGCCCTGACGTCCGCCTCCCTGGCCGCGTTGGCGGGCCGGACCTCGACCACGGTGTCGGTGCGCTTGCTCGCGCGGACCCACACCGAGCCGATCTCGAACTCGAGGGCTGCGGAGATCGGTCCGTCGGTCTCGTACGTAGGCATGGCTGTCCCGTCCTCTTGACTCGTGGTGGTGTTCCCGCTGGTCGGAGCGGGGGTGACGTGGAAGGTGCAGAGTGCTCGGTGGTGCGAAGGCGTGCGAAGGCGCGGGGAGGTGTGGGGAGGTGTGGGGAGGTGTGGGGGGCGTCAGTGGACCCAGCCGGTGAAGCCCTGGCCGCCCCCGCCGCGCGGGGCGCGGGTGCCGAGGTCGGCGGCCGGGCGGACGCCCGGCTGGCCGCCCTCCATCGCGCCGGCGACGGCCCGGACCAGCCAGGCGTTGAGGGACAGGCCCTCCCGCCCGGCCGCGTCCTCCGCCCGGGCCTTGAGGTTCGCGGGCAGTCGCAGGTTGATCCGGGCGGTGCCGCTCTCGTCGCCCTCCGGCACCGGAGAGGAGACCGGTGGCACCACCGGCGCCACCGACGGCACCACGGGTGGCACATCGCCGTGGAAGCCGCCGGTGCCGGGCGGCACCGTGACCACGAACTCCGGATCCAGCCCGCGCAGCCGGACGTCAACCGAGCCCGGCGCGAGGTCGCGGGTGACCTCGCCCATGGCGGCGGAGAGCGCGTTGAGCAGGGTGAGCCGCACGGCGGACTCCAGCGGGAGCGTCAGCCGCTCGGCCAGCGCGCGGGCTTCGTCCCCGCCGGCGTCGGCCGCCGCGGCGAGCTCGTTCCGGAGGTTCTCTACGTACGGCGTGAGGTCCATGCCAGAAGCATGGCACAGCGGTGGCGCCATGTCGAGACATTAATGGCACCACTGTGGCGCCACCCGGCGGAGGGGTCCGGCGCCACGTCACGCGCAGGCCCGCGGGAACGGCCCGGCGCCACGTCCCGACCGGGCCGGCGCCACAACGGGAACCGCCCCGCCGGCCGAAGCCGACGGGGCGGTCCACCAGGGCGAACGGCGGGCGGTCAGGCCCGCCAGCCCGCCAGGTACGCGTCGATCTCGCCGACCAGGCGGGCCTTGCCGGCCACGTCCAGGAAGGACGCCTCGACCGCGTTGCGCGCCAGCGCCGCCACCCCGGACTCGTCCAGGTCCAGCAGACGGGCCGCGACGGCGTACTCGGTGTTGAGGTCGGTGCCGAACATCGGCGGGTCGTCGCTGTTGACGGTCACCAGCAGGCCGGTCTCCACCATCCGCTTGATCGGGTGGTCCTCGATCCGCTCCACCGCGCGGGTGGCGATGTTGGAGGTCGGGCAGACCTCCAGCGGGATCCGGTGCTCGCCGAGGTGGTCCAGCAGTGCCGGGTCCTTGACCGCCTGGGTGCCGTGCCCGATGCGCTCGGCGCCGAGCACCCGGATGGCGTCCCAGACCGTCTCCGGCCCGGTGGTCTCGCCCGCGTGCGGCACGCTGCGCAGGCCGGCCGCCCGCGCCCGGTCGAAGTACGGCTTGAACTGCGGACGCGGCACGCCGATCTCCGGGCCGCCGAGGCCGAAGCTGACCAGGCCCTCCGGGGCCAGGTCGACGGCGAGCCGGGCGGTCTCCTCGGCGGCCTCCAGGCCGGCCTCGCCGGGGATGTCGAAGCACCAGCGCAGGACGACCCCGAGCTCCTTCTCGGCGCGCAGCCGGGCGTCCTCGATCGCCTCCATGAAGGCGACGTCGGGGATGCCCCGCCGGACCGAGGAGAACGGGGTGATGGTCAGCTCGGCGTACCGGATGTTCTGGCGCGCCATGTCCTCGGCCACGCCGTAGGTGAGCGCGCGGACGTCCTCGGCGTCGCGGACCAGGTCCACGACGCTCAGGTAGACCTCGATGAAGTGCGCGAAGTCGGTGAAGCTGAAGTACTCGGCGAGGGCCGCCGGGTCCGTCGGCACCTTCGACTGGCCGCGGTGGCGGGCGGCCAGCTCCGCGACGACCCGCGGCGAGGCCGAGCCCACGTGGTGGACGTGCAGCTCCGCCTTGGGCATCCCGGCGATGAACGCCTCGATGCCGCCCTTGCCAGTGGGGTTTCCGATCCGACTTCCGTCCGGCTGGACCACGGTGGTTCCCTCTTCCTTCTACGCGCGTATCGGCAGGTGTTGGCAAGGATAGGCCGAAGCCGCGGGTCAGCCGCCCAGGGCCACCGCGACGGTGTGGATGAGCAGGCCGGCCAGGGCGCCGACCACGGTGCCGTTGATGCGGATGAACTGCAGGTCCCGGCCGACGTTGGCCTCGATCTTCCGGGAGGCGTCGTCGGCGTCCCAGCCCGCCACCGTCTCCGAGATCAGCGAGGTGATCTCGGTGCGGTAGGTGTCCACCAGGTACTGGGCGGCGTCCTGCAGCCAGCCGTCGGCCTTGGCCTGCAGTTTGGCGTCGGTCGCCAGGCGCTCGCCGAAGCGGCGCACGCCGTCGCGGATGCGCCGGCGCAGTTCGCTGTCCTCGTCCTCGGCCGCCGTCAGCACCAGGGTGCGCACGGCCGCCCAGGTGGAGGCGATCAGGTCCTGCACCTCGGGCCGGACCAGCAGCTCCGCCTTGGCCCGCTCGACCCGGGCGATGGTCTCCGGGTCGGTCTGCAGCTCGGTCGCGAAGTCGGCGAGGAAGTTGTCGATCGCGCCGCGGGCCGGGTGGTCCGGGTCGTCCCGGATGTCGGTGACGAACCGCAGCAGCTCCTTGTAGACCCGCTCGCCGACCTGCTGGTCGAGGAACTTCGGGGTCCAGCCCGGGGTCTTCTGGGTGACCTTGCGGACCACGTCCTCGTGGTTGGCGGCCAGCCAGTCGTGCGCGCGGACGGCCACCAGGTCCACCACGCCGTGGTGGCCGCCGTCGGCGACCACCTTGCCCAGCATCCGGCCCATCGGCTCGGCCACCGAGGTCGCCGCGGCCCGCCTGGTCACCGCCTCGGCGACGACCGCCTGCACGTCGTCGTCCCGGAGCACCGCGAGGACGCCGCGCAGCGCCGCCGAGGCCTCCTTGGTGACCCGCTCGGCGCTGCCCGGCGCGGCCAGCCACTCCCCCAGCCGGCGGGCGATGCCGAGCGCGGCCAGCCGCTCGCGCACCACCCGGCCGGAGAGGAAGTTCTCCCCGACGAAGTCGCCGAGCGAGCGGCCGAAGGCGTCCTTCTTGGTGGGGATGATCGCGGTGTGCGGGATCGGCAGGCCGAAGGGGCGGCGGAACAGCGCGGTCACCGCGAACCAGTCGGCCAGCGCACCGACCATGCCGGCCTCCGCGGCGGCCGCCACGTACCCGGCCCAGGCCCCGGCCCCGGCCGCCTTGGCCCAGGTGGCCAGGGCGAAGACCAGGGTCGCGAAGGCCAGCAGGCCGGTCGCGATGGTCTTCATCCGGCGGACGCCCTGTCTCTTCTGCTCGTCGGCGGCGGTGAACCGGACCCCGGGGCCCGTCCCGCTGAAGGCTTCGTCGCTCACCCCGCCAGTCTGCCCGCTGCCCGGCGCGGGTGAGGGCGCGCCCCGCAATCACGCGCCGGGCGCGCGCCGGAACCCGCGTGCCGGGCGTGCGCACCACCCGCCGGGCAGCCCACCAGCCGGGGCAGCCCACCCGCCCGGCCCCCGCCGCTCAGCCCGTCGCCGCCCCGCCGCTCAGCCCGTCACCGTCCCGCCGCTCAGCCCACCGCCGTCCCGGCGTACATCCGGGCGATCACGTCCTCGATCGCCGGCTCCCGCACCGACAGGTCCACCAGCGGGTAGCGCTCGGCCACCGCCGCGACGATCGGCGCGGCGCTCTGCCGCGCCGGGAAGGCCAGCCACTGGCGCGGGCCCTCGACCTTGACGACCCGGGCGCCGGACACCTCGATCGCCGGCCGCGCCTCGGCCAGGTCGACCACCAGGGTGCGCTCGCTGCGCCCGGCGGCGTGCAGGCCGTCCAGACCGCCGTCGTGGACGACCCGGCCGTGGTCGATCACCATCACCCGGTCGCAGAGCTGCTCGATGTCGGTGAGGTCGTGGGTGGTGAGCAGCACGGTGGTGCCGTGCTCCCGGTTCACCTCGCGCAGGAACCCGCGCACCCGGGCCTTGCTGACCACGTCCAGGCCGATGGTCGGCTCGTCCAGGTAGAGCACCTGCGGGTCGTGCAGCAGGGCCGCCGCGAGGTCCCCGCGCATCCGCTGGCCGAGCGAGAGCTGGCGGACGGGGGTGTCCAGCAGCGCGGCCAGGTCGAGCAGTTCGACGCAGCGGCCGAGGTTCTCGCGGTACCGGTGCTCGGGGATGCGGTAGATCCGGCGGGCGAGTTCGAAGGAGTCGCGCAGCGGCAGGTCCCACCAGAGGGTGGTGCGCTGGCCGAAGACGACGCCGATCCGGCGGGCCAGGGCGACGCGCTGGCGGGCCGGGTCGACCCCGGCGACGCGCAGCCGCCCGCTGCTGGGGACGAGGATGCCGGTGAGCATCTTGATGGTGGTCGACTTGCCGGCCCCGTTGGGCCCGATGTAGCCGACGCACTCGCCGGCCTCGACGGTGAAGCTGAGCCCGTCCACCGCGCGCACCTCGCGCTTGGCCCGGCTGAACCGGCCGGTGCGGGCCCGCACGGTGAAGCTGCGGCGGACGTCCTCGAGTTCGATCAGTGCCATGGGTGCTCCTTGCGTGGTCGGAGGGGTCAGCTGCCGGCGCCGCGGTAGGCGCGCAGTCCGGCCCGCCAGGCGAGCCCGGCGGCGGCGACGCACAGCGCGGCGGCCACCGGGGAGGCGAACTGGAAGGCGGTGGGCAGGCCGAGCGGGTCGGGCCGGCCGAGGACGTGCAGGGCGGGCAGCCAGTTGACGAAGGCCAGCGGGACGCCGAAGACCGCCCCGGCCACCAGCTCCTTGGCGAAGATGGTCGGCGGGTAGTGCAGCAGGGTCGCGCCGCCGTAGGTGAAGGAGTTCTGGATCTCCTTGGACTCGCCCCACCAGAACTGGACGGTCGCGCCGCCGACGTAGACGGCCCCGAAGATGACGCTGCCGCAGACCAGCAGGACGGGCACCAGCAGGACGCGGTCCCAGGTCCAGTGCACGTCCAGGGCGGCCAGCGACCAGACCAGCACGGCCAGGGCCTGCACCGGGCGGCCGAGGCGGCGCAGCGAGAAGCGTTCCGCGCACAGCTGGGCGAGCGCCGGGGCGGGCCGCACCAGCATGGTGTCCAGCGTGCCGTTGACGATCCGCACGCCGAGTCCGTCGACGGAGCCGACCAGCAGGTTGGCGGTGCCGAGGGCGAAGGTCGCGGTGCCGTAGAGGAAGGCGATCTCCGGCAGGCGCCACCCGCCGAGCTGGTCGGTGTGCCGGAACATCAGCACCAGGACGACGAAGTCCAGCGAGTGCGTCGCCAGGCTGGCCAGCAGGTTCAGGGCGAAGGAGGCCCGGTAGGCCATCATCGAGCGCATCCACATCCGGGCGCAGAACCACCAGGAGCGGACGGCCCAGGCGGCCCGGGCGGTGAGCGGCTCGGCGGCCACGGTGAGCGGCTCGGACGGCGGCGCGGCGGGCCCGGCCGGGGCGACGAGGGGCTCAGCCACCCTGGACCACCACCTTGCGGGTCGCCAGCCACTGGGCACCGCGGCCGGCGGCGAGCAGGGCGGCGGCCCAGCCGAGCTGGAAGCCGAGCGGCCCGAGCAGGCCGGCGCCGGTGGCGCGCTCCAGGAAGACGTCGGTCGGCACCTGCACCAGCGCCGCCCAGGGCAGCACCGGGGCGAGGTCGCCGAGCAGGCCGGGGAACAGTGCGATCGGCAGCAGCATCCCGGAGAAGAACATCGAGACCACGAGCATCACCGAGCGCACGCCCTCCGAGTCGTGCAGCCAGAAGCCGGTGACGGAGACCAGGAAGCGCAGCCCGAAGCTGACCACCACCGCGAGCAGCACCGAGAGCAGGAAGGCCGCCCAGGTGACGGGCCGTTCGGGCATCCGGGTGCGGAACACCAGTGCGCCGACCAGCAGCGGCACGGTGCCGCGCACCAGCAGCTGGAAGGCGGCCCGGCCGAGGTCGGTGGCCAGCCACCAGCCCTGGAAGTCGACCGGGCGGTAGAGGTCGACGGCGATGTCGCCGCTCCGGAAGCGGTCCTGGACGTCGTCCTGGAAGCCGCCGCCCCACACCGCGACGGTGACCAGCAGGGCCTGGCTGACCCAGATGTAGGTGACGGCCTGGCTCTCGTCGTAGCCGCCGAGGCCGGGGCGGGCCCGCCAGAGGGCGAGGAAGGAGGAGGCGAGGATGATGCCGAAGACGGTGTTGGTGAAGGTGCCGGCCAGCGTGGCGGCCCGGTAGCCGGAGTAGCGGCGGAAGGCGCCGCGGGCGACGGCGGCGTAGAGCCCGAGCACGGGGAGCGGTCCGGCGGGATCGGGCGGGCGCCCGGTCCGCGGGCCGGGGGATGCGACGTTCAGCATATTGTCTCCTTGTCGACAAATACGGGCAGACGGGTGTGCCGGCCGACGTCCGCGCACACCCCAGCGGCCCCGACCGGCCCACCCCGGGGGTACCGGGCCGAGCGGACGGAGCTGTCGGAAACAGGTGCGCTATGCGGTTCTCACCTTTCACCGTACCGCCGGCGATCAGCCCCCGCACCCGTTTTTCCCGCGCACGCCGCAGCCGCCCCACCACTGATCGCACGTCAAATAGCACATAATCGCCGCATGACCTTGAGCACCCGGCGCCAGGCCAAACGAGCCGCCCGCCGCGCGGCCCGCCGCGCCCTCCCCCGCTGGCGCCGGCTCCTGCCCACCTGGCGGATCACCCTCGGCGCCCTCACCGCCGCGCTGCTGATCGCCGTCGGCGCCTTCGCCGTGCTCTACGTCATCGTGCCCGTCCCCGACGCCAACGCCCACGCCGTCGCCCAGAACAACATCTACCTCTACGCCGACGGCACCACCGAGATCGCCCGCACCGGCGCCGTCAACCGCACCGACGTCACCATCGACCAGATCCCCGCCCAGACCCAGCACGCCGTCGTCTCCGCCGAGGACCGCACCTTCTACCAGAACCGCGGCATCGACCTGAAGGGCATGCTCCGGGCCGGCTGGAACACCCTCCTCGGCAAGGGCATGCAGGGCGGATCCACCATCACCCAGCAGTACGTCAAGAACTACTACCTGACGCAGGACCAGACCATCGAGCGCAAGGGCCGCGAACTCTTCATCGCCCTCAAGGTCGACCAGCAGCGCGACAAGAAGGACATCCTCGCCGGCTACCTCAACAGCAGCTACTTCGGGCGCGGCGCCTACGGCATCCAGAGCGCCGCCCACGCCTACTACGGCGAGGACGTCTCCGCCCTCAGCGTCGCCCAGGGCGCCTACCTCGCCGCCCTGCTCCAGGCCCCCAGCAGCTACGACGTCAAGACCGCCACCCCCGCCAACCGCGAGAAGGCCGTCGCCCGCTGGAACTACACCCTCGACGGCATGGTCCAGCTCGGCTTCCTCACCCCCACCGAACGCGCCGCCACGACCTTCCCCGAGCTGCTCGACCCGCAGCCCGCCACCGGGCTCTCCGGCCAGGCCGGCTACCTCGTCGGCGTCGCCGACGACTACCTCGTCTCCGCCGGGATCATCGACGCCGCCACCCTCAAGGCCGGCGGATGGCGCATCACCACCACCTTCGACAAGCCCCGGCAGGAGTCCTTCGTCAAGGCCGTCCAGGACGAACTCACCGGCGAACTCGACCCCCGGGCCCGCCCCGCCACCGACACCGACGTCCGCGTCGCCGGCGCCTCCGTCGAACCCGCCACCGGCCGCGTCGTCGCCGTCTACGGCGGCCCCGACTACGCCAAACAGCCCTTCAACGACGCCCTGCGCCAGGACAACCAGATCGGCTCCACCTTCAAGCCCATCGACCTCGCCGCCGGCCTCATCGCCCAGCACACCCTCGACGGGCGGCCGATCACCACCGAGAGCCGCTACGACGGCGCCAGCGAACGCCCCGTCACCGGCGGCCCCACCCCCTACGCACCGCCCAACGAGGACGACGTCGACTACGGCAACATCACCCTGCGCTACGCCATGGTGAAGTCCGTCAACTCCGTGTACGCGCAGGAGGGCGTCGACGCCGGACTCGCCCGCGTCCGCGACACCGCCATCAAGCTCGGCATCCCCGACAGCGTCCGCGGCATGGACCCGGCCAACACCTCGATGACCCTCGGCACCGCCACCCCCAGCGCCCTCGACCTGGCCGGCGCCTACGCCACCCTCGCCAACCACGGCGACGCCACCGCGCCCTGGTCCGTCCAGAAGCTCGAACGCGTCCACAGCGGCGGCGCCGTCGACATCCCCAAGATGCCGGACCACACCCCCGTCACCGCCATCGGCCGCGGCTTCGCCGACGCCGTCACCGACGTCCTGCGCGACGTCGTCAGCCCCCGCGGCACCGGCGCCGCCGCCCTCGACCTCGGCCGCCCCGCCGCCGGGAAGACCGGCACCACCGACTCCAACCTCTCCGCCTGGTTCGCCGGCTACACCCCCGAACTCGCCACCACCGTCGGCCTGTTCCGCGAGAACCCGAAGACCCACGCCAAGGAACCGCTGGCCGGTACGGCCGGACTCACCCGCATCAACGGCGGCACCTTCCCCACCCGGATCTGGACCGCCTACATGACCGCCGCCCTCCAGGGCACCCCCACCCAGCAGTTCGACCTGCAGACCGACCACGACGCCCCCGCGCCCGACCTCACCCCCAACAGCAGCACCACCCCCACCGGCACCGGCAGCGCCACCACCGCCCCCGCCACCGCGGCCGCGACCCCCGGCACCACCCCCAGCGCGACCACCCCCGCGCACGACACCCCCACCCACGCCCCCAGCGCGCCCGCCCCCACCGGCGGCGACCCCGCACCGGGGCCCACGCCGACCAGCCCCGCCGCCCCCAGCCCGCCGGCCCCCCAGCCCACCCCCACCCAGGACCAGCCCAGCCCCGCCCCCAAGCCCACCCAGACCCGGCCCACCCGCCCGACCGACCCGCCCACCGCCACGGCCCCCGCACCCGCCACCAAGCCGGCGACCTCGGCGACGCCGCCGCCCCAGTGAGCCGCCCGGCCGGGGCGGGCCGGCAGCCCCGGCCCTAGCGGGCGGCCACCAGCTCCCGCTCCAGCGGTGTCCTGAACCGCGGCGTCACCCGCACCTCCCCCAACCAGCCCGACAGCCGCGCCGCCTCGGCCGCCACGGCCGCACCGGCCTGCGCCCCCACGTCCTCGAACAGCCGCCACACCACCTCGCCGTCCGGCCGCTGCGCCCAGCCGCCCACCACCCGGCCGCACCACCACACCGTCGGCCCGGCGTTGCCCGCCCGGTCGAACAGCGCCGGCACGTCCTCCGGCCGCAGGTACCAGTCCCGCCCGCGCCACCCCATCACCGTCGGGTCCAGCGCCGGCAGCAGCGCCGCCCACGGCTCCGGCTCCGCGACCGGCCCGGTGTCCCCCGGCAGCACCAGCGCGGCGGCCCCGCCCGCCAGTTCCACGTCCTCGGCCCCGACGTCCGCCAGCGCCCGGCGGGTGTCCCCCAGCGTCCAGCCCGTCCACCACTTCACGTCGTCCACCGTCGCCGGGCCGTACGAGGCCAGCCAGCGCCGCACCACCTCCGCCTTCGCCTCCCGCACCGGCACGTCCGGCCACTGCGGCACCGGCGCCCAGGGGTGGACGTTGCTCAGCCAGGAGCCGCGCGGCCGCCCCCGCCGCACGTGCCCGTCCGCGGCCAGCAGCCGCAGCAGCCGACTGCCCACGCTCTGCCGCGCCTCGTACGGCTTGCCCGCCGACATCAGCATCGTCTCGCGCAACTCCGGCACGTCGTCGGCGAGTTCCTTCGTCGTCGCCTCGCCGCGCAGCGCCAGGGCGGCCAGCGCCGCCCGCTCCGCCCCGGCCAGCCTCGCCTCGTCCCAGCCCTCGGCGTGGTCCCGCAGGTGCTTGAGCAGCGTCGCCCGCTCCCGCGCCGCGATCGCCCGCGCCGTCGACGAGCTCACGTACGGCGCGAAGCCCTCCGTCACCGCGAAGAGCGTCCGCCGCATCGACAGCAGCCGCACCAATGTGACGTCCTCGTACAGCGCCCGGTCCACCTCCGCCGCGGACGGCGCCGCCAACCGGGCGCACGCCGACAGGTACACCGTCGCCGGATCGGAGGCGTGCAGCCCCACCACCGCGTCCGCCACCTGCTCCACCCTCGCCGCCCGCCCCGCGGGCGCCAGCAGCTGGCGCCGCCCCACCCGGGCCCGACGCTCCTCCACACCGATCACCGGCACACGCCTGCTCATGGGCGGACCATAACCCCCGCCACCGACAGGAGCGCCCCCTCCCGGGCCGCGGGAGGGGGCGCGTCGCCCACCGGCCGCCGGCGGGCGGTGCGGGCACGGGTCAGGGGCTCCGGAACGGGAGCGGAGTCAGAGGTACAGCCCGGTCGACCCCTCGGTGTCGCCGAAGCGGGTCGCCGCCACGGCGTGCAGGTCCCGCTCGCGCAGCAGCACGTACGTCGCGCCGCGGACCTCGACCTCCAGCTTGTCCTCCGGGTCGTACAGCACGCGGTCGCCCGGCTCCACCGAGCGCACGCTCTGGCCCACCGCGACGGCCTCCGCCCAGGTGCAGCGCTTCGACAGCTCCGCGGTCGCGGGGATCAGGATGCCGCCGGTCGAGCGGCGCTCGCCCTCGCCGCCCTCGATCCGCACCAGCACGCGGTCGTGCAGCATCCGGATCGGCAGCTTCTCGCCCAGCCGGTCGTGCCGCGGGTGGTCGCCCCCGGAGGCGGCGGAGGCGGACTGCGGGGTCGGTTCGTCGTTCGTACTCACGGTCCCGAAGGTACCGCCCCCGGGCCCGGAGCGTGACGCTGGCCCTGCGCACGGCTCCCGGTCAGCCCTTGCGCCGCTTGCGGGACGAGGCCACCAGCAGCACCAGGCCGACGCCCACGAGCGCGGCCGGCACGACCCGCTCCTTGCGCGGCCGCCCCTTCTCGTCCACGAACTCGGCCCGGACCCGCTCCACCAGACCGTTGGCGGCCACGTACGCCCGGCCGGCCTTCTCCTCGACCGCGGCCGCGGCCCGCGCCTTCACCTGGGCGCCGATCGTGCTCGGGTGGACGCGCACGGCCAGCTCGTCGAGGGTCGCCGCCAGCTGGGTGCGGGTCCGGGCGATGTCCGCCTCGATCTGGGCGGTCGTCCTCGCCGACTTGTCCTGCGTGCTCGCCTCGCCCACTCGGGCCACCCCATTCACTTACCGATGTTGTCCTGTGCGACTGACCCAGTCTGTCAGCTGCCGAGCACGGCCGCGCGGCCCCACCCACCATCAGGGGTAAGTTTGCCGTGGTACGACCGACCGCCCCAGCATCAGGAGAGTCCGACCGTGAGTGAGCGTCTCCAGCCCGGCGACACCGCGCCCGCCTTCAGCCTGCCCGACGCCGACGGCAACCAGGTGTCCCTGGCCGACCACCTGGGCCGCAAGGTGATCGTCTACTTCTACCCGAAGGCGCTCACCCCGGGCTGCACCAAGCAGGCCTGCGACTTCACCGACAACCTCGACGTCCTCGCCGGCGCCGGCTACGACGTCATCGGTGTCTCCCCCGACCAGCCCGAGAAGCTCGGGAAGTTCCGGGAGGCCGAGAACCTCAAGGTCACCCTGCTCTCCGACCCCGACCACACGGTGCTGCAGGCCTACGGCGCCTTCGGCGAGAAGCAGAACTACGGCCGCACCTACGTCGGCGTGATCCGCTCCACGGTGATCGTGGACGAGCAGGGCAAGGTCGAGCGCGCCCTCTACAACGTCAAGGCCACCGGGCACGTCGCCAAGCTGCTGCGCGACCTCGAGGTCGGCACGGCCTGACGCACCGACGACGGAAGCGGTGGCGGCACACCCCCCGACCGGGTGCACCGCCACCGCCGTCCCTCACCTCGGGCAGCCGCCGGTCAGCAGGCCCCGAGGTCGCTCCAGACGCCCCACGCGCCGCCGGCCGTGGGGTCGTCGCCCTTGGTCCACCACTTGTTCTGGTAGTAGTGGCCCTTCCACGAGACCTTGGTGGTGCTCGCGTAGGTGGTGCCGGCGTCCCAACTCGGCGCGGCCGTGCAGGCCCCCGAGGTCGGGGTGGCCGTCGCGGTGGCGGTCGGCGAGGCCGTCGCCGTCGGCGAGGCCGTCGCCGTCGGCGAGGCCGTCGCCGTCGGGGAGGCCGTGGCGGTGGCCGTCGAGGTCGGGGTCGGGGTCGGCGTGGAGGTGCCGCCGTCGACCGCGCCGCGGGTCAGGTCGCCCTTGATCCCGTACAGCGTCCCGCCCACGTTGACCGTCCAGTTGGACGGCGTCGAGACCGGCAGGTAGTAGACGAAGTCCAGGTCCACCGAGGCGCCCGGCGCCAGCGACTGCCAGCCCGGCAGCTTGACCGAGACCCGGTTGTAGGTGCCCTTCAGACCGCCCACGTTGCCCGGACCGGGATTGTCCTGCCGGATGACCTGCAGGCCGAAGCCGGACTGGTCCTTGGCGTTGCCCGGGGCCGAGTTGGAGTAGTCGAACTGGAACTCCGTCCCGCCCGGCAGGGTCACCGTCGAGTTGTTGACGACGTGGATCTTCGGGTTGATCGGGTAGTTGGAGTCGCCCAGCGCGAAGTTGGTGAACGACACGTCGATCGGCAGGGTCTGCTGCGGCAGCGCGACCGTCGAGCGGGTCGCGCCGTACGGCGTCGCCGACTTGAACTTGTCGTACATCAGCGAGGTCAGGGTCGAGCCCGGCACGTACTCGCCCTTGCCGCCGTTGGCCGCGGCGTCCCACTTGTAGTCGCCCGCGAGCTCCCAGATCATCGCGCCGCCGGCGCCCTGGTTGACGATGTAGTCCGCCTTGGCGCCCACCGACTGCTCGTCCTCGGTGGAGAGGAACACCTTCTTGGTGTCGTTCCACAGCCACGGCGCCACCAGGGCGCTGCTGTAGTTGCGGGCGTAGGTGCCCTGCAGCGCGGTGTCCGTCACGCCGTACTTGGACAGGTAGTCGGGCAGGATGCCCTTCTCCAGGTTCTTCGCGTGCCACATCGGGTTCGACCCGGCCGGGGACTCCTTGCCCGCGTCGTCCTTGTCGTTCCAGATGTTGTCGATCCCGACCGCGCCGTCACCGCAGGAGGTCAGGCCGGAGCCGACCGGGCAGGTGGTCGCCGAGGCGGTGCCCCAGAGGCCGTTGGTGCCGCCCTGGACGTTCTTGAACCCGCGCGTGTAGTACGGCAGGCCGACGTTGATGCGCCCGCCGGGCATCGCGCCGCGGAAGTAGTGGTACGACCAGTCGGCGTTCAGGTAGCCGATGCCGCCGTACTGGGCGGTGCCGTAGACGTTGGCCGCCGCCAGTTCGCCGTCCTTGCCGTCGTCGAACAGCGAGGCGTTCGGGCCGACGTACTTGTTCCAGGCGCCGTGCAGGTCGTACGACATGATGTTGACGTAGTCCAGGTACTGCGCCACCTGGAAGGTCTCCATGCCGCGCAGCAGGTAGCCGGACGACGGCGCCGCGACCGAGAGCAGGTAGTGCCTGCCGTCGGCGGCGCCGGCCCGGTCCAGCTTCTCGCGCAGCGTCTTCATCAGCGCCGCGTAGCCCTTGGCCAGCGAGCCGCGCTTGGAGTTGGCGAGCTGCCAGTCCAGCGGGTTGCCCGCGTCCTTCATCGAGGTCGGGTACTCGTAGTCGACGTCGACGCCGTTGAAGCCGTACTTGCGGATGAAGTCGACGGACGAGGCGGCGAAGGTGTCGATGCCGGCCTGGTTGACGCTGCCGTCCGGGTTGACCGTCAGCGAGTAGAAGCCGCCGGTGTTGACGCGCTTGCCGTCGTCCCCGAAGTAGCCGCCGGTCTCGGTCCAACCGCCCACCGAGATCATGGTCTTGACGTTCGGGTACTGCTTCTTGAACTTCGTCAGCAGGTTGAAGTGCCCCTTGTAGGGCAGCGTCGGGTCCAGCTGGGCGGCCGGCACGCCGGGGAAGTCGATCCCGGTGGCCTCGTTGGTCGGGCCGTCCGTGCCGACCGACAGCTTGTTGTCGGAGCCGACGTGGCCGAACGCGTAGTTCAGGTGGGTGACCTTGTCCCAGGGGACGTCGCTCACCAGGTACGGCTGGTCACCGTTCTTTCCGGTGCGCCAGCCGGTGAAGTAGCCGATGATGCGGCGCTGGTGGTCCGCGCCCATCTTCTCGCGCCCGCTGGTGTCGTAGACGGAGCAGTACGGGACGTCCACGCCGGGCGTCTGGTACATGCCGTCGGGGCGACAGGCCGCGTTGTCGACGGTCGCCGACGCCTGCGAGGGCGCCGCGCCCAGCGTGGCCAGCAGCAGGCCGGCCAGGCCGGCCGCCGCCAGCGAGGCCGCGCCCGCCCGGGCTGCCGGGCTCTTGCGGCGGGTGGCGGCGGTGGGACGCCGCTCCGCCGTGCTTCGGATCAACACTCGGTCCTCCGGGAGAGAGTGTCGGCGCGTGCCTGTGGGGGAGCACGCACGTGGGGGATTGCAATTGGCGCCGAAGCTATGTGGTCTGAACCACATAGGTCAATAGGTCTGTACCAATTGGTAATCAACAGCCAAACATCACAGGTCGGGCCCGCTCGACAACCAGTCAGCCGGTGGCCGAAACCCGACATCCCACGACCGGACCCGCGACCCGACCCACGACCGGCACGACGGCCGGACCGACGGCCTCACCCGCAGCCGACCCCGCACCCGCCCGGCGACCCCCGGGGCGGGGCGCACGCCCCCGCGCCGAATCACGGTGTTCCCACCGGAGGCGAAGCCCTAGACTAGGGTCCACGCGGCCTTGGCGGAGCAGGCAGACGCGCCGGACTTAGGATCCGGTGGGGGAAACCCCGTGAGGGTTCGAATCCCTCAGGCCGCACTCATCTCAAACCTTCAGATCGAAGGCCCGCCCCGAATCTTCTCGGGGCGGGCCTTCGGCGTTCCACGGACGGTGCGTCAGCCGACGAGGTCCTTCACGACCGGGGCGAGCGCCCGGAAGGCGTGGCCGCGGTGGCTGATCGCGTTCTTCTCGGCGGGGGTGAGTTCGGCACAGGTGCGGGTCTCGCCGAGGGGCTGCAGGACCGGGTCGTAGCCGAAGCCGCCGTCGCCCGAGGGGGCGGTGCGCAGGGTGCCGAGCAGGCGGCCCTCGACGACGCGCTCGGTGCCGTCGGGCAGGGCGAGGGCGGCGGCGCAGAAGAAGTGGGCGCCGCGGTGCGGTTCGGCGATGTCGGAGAGCTGGGCGAGCAGCAGGTCGAGGTTGGCGCGGTCGTCGCCGTGCTTGCCGGCCCAGCGGGCGGAGAAGATGCCGGGGGCGCCGTTCAGGACGTCGACGCAGAGGCCGGAGTCGTCGGCGACGGCGGGCAGGCCGGTGGCGCGGGCGAGGGCGTGGGCCTTCAGCAGGGCGTTCTCGGCGAAGGTGACGCCGGTCTCGGGCACGTCCGGGATCTCCGGGTAGGCGTCGGCGCCGACGAGTTCGACGTCCAGACCGGCCTCGCCGAGGATGGCGCGGAGCTCGGCGACCTTGTGCTGGTTACGGGTGGCGAGGATCAATCGGGTGGACATATCGCCCACCCTATCGGCAGCGGTGGGGGCGTCAGCCGGTGCAGACCGAGGTGAGGTTGCCGGCCGCGTCGCCGAGCGGCTTGAGGTCGGGGACCTCCTTCTTGTCGACGGCCTGCTGGACCTTGTCGGCCTGCTTCTGGAGGTCGGCGACGGCCTTGGCGACGTCGGTGTTCTTGGAGTTCCGGCCGATCTGGTCGAGGTCGCCGCGGAGTTTCTGCAGCGCCTTCGCCGCGGCGGCCGAGTCGTTGCTGGAGTTGCCGTACGCGGCGGTGACGTCGGCGAGGTCGCCGGTGACCCGCACGGCGGTGTTGCCGCAGTCGAGCGCCTTCTGCGCGGCGGAGCAACTGACCATGCTGAGCGGGAGGATCGCGATCAGTCCGGCCACGGCGAGGGCGGCGGGGCGGGCGATGCTCGACGGCATCCGGTCCTCCTGGGGGGCGCGCGGGTTCCGTGGGACGGGACGCGCGCCGGGGGTGCGCGGTTCCCGCAGCGGGGTGCTGCGGGAACCGTACGGGCTCCGGGCCCGGCCTGTACAGCGGCGCGTCCGTCCCGTTCCACGGCGGCGCGGGCCGGGGAGGTTCAGCCCTCGAGGGCCTTGCGCTGGATCTCGTCGAGTTCGGCGCAGCCGAGGGTGCCGAGGTCGAGGAGGCGGTCGAGGAGGGCGCGGTCGAAGGGGGCGCCCTCGGCGGTGCCCTGGACCTCGACGAAGCGGCCGTCGGAGGTGCAGACGATGTTCATGTCGGTCTCGGCGCGGACGTCCTCCTCGTACTGGAGGTCGAGCATCGGGACGCCGTCGATGATGCCGACGCTGACGGCGCTGACGCCGCCGGTGATGGGCTGGCCCTTGGCGCGCAGGAGCTTGCGGTCGCGGGCCCAGGCGACGGCGTCGGCGAGGGCGACGTAGGCGCCGGTGATGGCGGCGGTGCGGGTGCCGCCGTCGGCCTGGAGGACGTCGCAGTCGAGGACGATGGTGTTCTCGGCGAGGGCGCGGTGGTCGACGACGGCACGCAGCGAGCGGCCGATGAGGCGGCTGATCTCGTGGGTTCGGCCGCCGATGCGGCCCTTGACGGCCTCGCGGTCGCCGCGGGTGTTGGTGGCGCGCGGGAGCATGGAGTACTCGGCGGTGACCCAGCCTTCGCCGCTGCCCTTGCGCCAGCGGGGGACGCCCTCGGTGACGCTGGCGGTGCACAGCACCTTGGTGTCGCCGTAGGAGATGAGGACGGAGCCTTCGGCGTGCTTGCTCCAGCCCCGTTCGATGGTGATCGGGCGGAGCTGGTCGGGGGTGCGGCCGTCGATGCGTGACATAGGAACCGAGCGTAGTCGCTCGGCGCGGGTGTTCCGGAGAGCGTCCGCGGAGGCCGCTGCGGAGCCGCGCCGGGGTGGGGGCGGGCGCCGTGCCGCTGCGCGCGGGCCGGACGCGCCCCGGCCCGCCGTCCTGTGCGGGGCGGCGGGCCGGGGGGAGCGTGAGCGCGGTGGCTCAGCTCACATCATGTCCTCGATGTCGGCGGCGATCGGGTCGGCGTCGGTGCCGATGACGACCTGGATCGCGGTGCCCATCTTGACGACGCCGTGGGCGCCGGCGGCCTTGAGCGCGGCCTCGTCGACCAGGGCGGCGTCCTTGACCTCGGTGCGCAGGCGGGTGATGCAGCCCTCGACCTCTTCGATGTTGTCGATGCCGCCCAGACCGGCGACGATCTTCTCAGCCTTGCTGGCCATCTGATTCTCTCCCTCTGTCTCGGCCTGCCGGCGGCTCTGCCGGGTGCCGTCCTGCGCTGTGCTGGGTGTCCGTCGGCCGGTGGCCGCCGGGACCGTCTGCCGGTGCTGACGCCGGTTCAGCCGTGGTCGCGCTGCCGGGCAGCGCGACTAGCATCACCCGCTCCGGGCCGGTCTGCCACGTTAGTCCACTTTTGGCGCAGTCCGGCGCGCACGGTCCCGACCGCCGCCGGAGGATGACGATCAGCGGGGCCCGCGTCCCGGCGTGCGGCCTGCGTCCAAAGTGGTCTACACCAATATATGTGTACTCCGATGAACGCAGAAAGGACCCCGGGCGTTCCGGCCCCCGCGCGGGGTCCCGCCGGGGGCCACCGGCCGCCCACTGCTCCCCGGAGGTCGAAGGATGAGTTCGGCAGGCGCCACGACCCCGCAGACCGTGTGGTGGCACAACCTCTACGGCGGGCTCCAGAAGATGGGCCGCTCGCTGCAGCTCCCGGTGGCGGTGCTCCCGGCCGCCGGCATCCTCAACCGGCTCGGCCAGCCCGACGTCTTCGGCAAGGACGGCCTCGGCTGGGACAACGTCGCCAAGGTCTTCGCCGCGGCCGGCGGCGCCCTGCTGGACTCCGCGCTCGGCCTGCCGATGCTGTTCTGCGTCGGCGTGGCGATCGGCATGGCGAAGAAGGCGGACGGCTCGACGGCACTGGCGGCCGTGGTCGGCTTCCTCGTCTTCTACCGGGTGCTGCACGCCTTCCCGGAGCAGTGCAAGCCGCCGACGGTGCTGGTCAGCGACCAGTGCGTGGACTACGGCTCGGCGAAGTCGGCGGCCGCCACGTACCAGAACCCGGGGGTGCTGGGCGGCATCCTGATCGGCCTGATGTCGGCCTGGCTCTGGGTCCGCTTCCACCGCACCAAGCTGGTCGACTGGCTGGGCTTCTTCAACGGCCGCCGCCTGGTGCCGATGATCACCGCCCTGGTGGGCATGCTGACCGCCTGCCTGGCGGTCTGGGTCTGGCCGCCGATCGGCCGCGGCCTCAACGACTTCAGCCAGACCCTCGCCGACCTCGGGTCGACCGGCGCCGGCCTCTTCGGCCTGTTCAACCGCCTGCTGCTGCTGATCGGCATGCACCAGCTGCTGAACACCTTCGTCTGGTTCCAGTTCGGCGAGTACACCAAGCCCGACGGCATGATGGTGCACGGCGACATCCCGCGCTTCCTGGCGGGCGACCCGACGGCCGGCCAGTTCCAGTCCGGCTTCTTCCCGATCATGATGTTCGCGCTGCCCGCCGCCGCGCTGGCGATCGCGCACTCGGCCAAGCCGCACCGCCGCAAGGAGATCTACGGACTGATGCTGTCGGTCGGCCTGACCTCCTTCGTGACGGGCGTCACCGAGCCGATCGAGTACTCCTTCGCCTACATCGCCCCGGCGCTGTTCCTGGTGCACGCCCTGCTGACGGGCGTCTCGATGGGGCTGACCTGGGGCCTCGGGGTCCACGACGGCTTCAGCTTCTCGGCCGGCCTGATCGACTACGTCATCAACTGGAGCCTGGCCACCAAGCCGTGGCTGATCCTCGTGATCGGGGCCGGCTTCGCCGCCGTGTACTACGCGCTGTTCCGGTTCATCATCGTCAAATTCAACCTGAAAACGCCCGGCCGGGAGGACGAGAGCGAGGTCGAGGACGTCACGAGGGCCTGATAGCGGGCCGCGAAACCGCCCCCGAAACCGAGCGTCACCGGACGTCACCCGCAATGGCCCCCGGACCCGTCGGTCCGGGGGCCATCGACTTTCCGGAAAGGGCCAATTGCCCTGGCGGGAAAGCCTCGGCGGCCGCACCACCGGCCTGGTCGCGCACGCTCCGCCGCGAGCCGGCGACGCCCGGCGAGGCCGGGCCTTTTTGTTGCGCAAATAGCCAAAATACCAATCACGCCGGGTAATCATGATCGTCGTTCCGCAAGTAGGTTTCGATTTCATAGCGCTTCCCGGCAGCAGCGCTTTCCGGGGTTCCCCGCCTTCTCCACCCGTGCTACAAAACTGGTCTACACCACACGTGGTGTAGACCAGTTCGCGGTTCGGCCCCCTGTGCCCCTCCCCCGACCGACCGCCATGCCGTTAGGAACCCACCCCCATGAGTCAGTCTGCGCAGGCACCGGCGCCCGCCACGGCTCCGGCCACGCCAAGCCCGACCAAGAAGTTCGGCCAGAGCCTCCTCCAGGGTCTGCAGAAGATCGGCCGCAGCCTCCAGCTGCCCATCGCCGTGCTCCCCGCCGCAGGCCTGCTGATGCGCCTGGGCCAGGACGACGTGTTCGGCAAGGACGGCCTCGGCTGGGACAAGGTCGCCGCGGTGTTCAACACCGCCGGCAGCGGGGTCTTCGACAACCTGCCGCTGCTCTTCGCGGTGGGCATCGCGATCGGCTTCGCCAAGAAGGCGGACGGCTCCACCGCCCTCGCCGCCCTGGTCGGCTTCCTGGTCTACAAGAACGTGCTGACCGCGTTCCCGATCGCCGAGGGCCACATCGCCGACGGCAAGTGGGTCGCCCCGACCTACCAGAACCCGGGCGTGCTCGGCGGCATCGTGATCGGCCTGCTGGCCGCCGTGCTCTGGCAGAAGTACCACCGCACCAAGCTGGTCGACTGGCTGGGCTTCTTCAACGGCCGCCGCCTGGTGCCGATCCTGATGGCCTTCGTCGGCACCGCCGTCGGCGTGCTCTTCGCCCTGACCTGGGGCCCGGTCGGCGACGCCATCAAGAGCCTGAACGACACCCTGATCGGCGCCGGCGCGTTCGGTGCGGGCGCCTTCGGCCTGGTCAACCGCGGTCTGCTGCCGGTCGGCATGCACCAGTTCGTGAACTCCTACGCCTGGTTCCAGACCGGTGACTTCACCAAGGCCGACGGCACCATCGTGCACGGCGACATCCCGCGCTTCTTCGCCGGCGACCCGACCGCCGGCCAGTTCATGTCGGGCTTCTTCCCGATCATGATGTTCGCGCTGCCCGCCGCCGCCCTGGCCATCGCCCACGCCGCCAAGCCGCACCGCCGCAAGGCCGTCACCGGCATGATGCTCTCACTGGCGCTGACCTCCTTCGTGACCGGTGTCACCGAGCCGATCGAGTTCGCCTTCGTCTTCATCGCCCCGGCCCTGTACGTCATCCACGCGCTGCTCACCGCCGTCTCGATGACCGTCACCTGGGCGCTCGGCGTGCACGACGGCTTCACCTTCTCCGGCGGCCTGATCGACTACGCCCTGGCCTGGAGCAAGGCCACCGACCCGTGGATGATCATCCCGATCGGCCTCGCCTTCGCCGCGCTGTACTACTTCCTCTTCCGCTTCGCGATCACCAAGTTCGACCTCAAGACCCCCGGTCGCGAGGAGGACGACGAGATCGAGGACGTCACCAAGGCCTGACACCCGGCCGCACCCCACGACCCCGCCCCGCCGCTGCTCCCCCAGCGGCGGGGCGGGGTCGTCGTGCGTGGCGGCCCACCGGGCGGGCCGTCGCGGGTCAGATCCGGTAGACCGCGCCGGCCCGGGCGATCTCGACGGGCCCGGCGTAGGCCGCGGCGGCGTCCCGGCGGTTGTGCTCGGCGTCGGTCCACGGCGGGATGTGGGTGAGGACGAGGCGGCGGGCGCGGGCGGCGGTGGCGTGCTCGCCGGCCTCGCGCCCGTTGAGGTGGACGGCCCGGTAGGTGTCCCGGCCGTCGATGTAGGCGGCCTCGCAGAGGAAGAGGTCGGCGTCGCGGGCGAGTTCGACGAGCTCGGCGCTCTCGCCGGTGTCGCCGGAGTACACGAGCGAGCGGCCGTCGTGTTCGAGGCGGAAGGCGAAGGCGTCGACCGGGTGGTTGACCTGGGCGACCTCGATCCGGAACGGGCCGAGGTCGAAGGCGCCGGGGGTGAGGGTGCGGAAGTCGAAGACCTCCTTCATCCCGGGGTTCTCCGGCATGTCGTAGGCGCGGGCGAGCCGCTCGGCGGTGCCGGCCGGGCCGTAGACGGGCATCGGGTCCGGGCAGCCCTCGGCACGGTAGTTGCGGGCGACCCAGTAGGCGCAGAGGTCGACGCAGTGGTCGGCGTGCAGGTGGCTGAGCAGGACGGCGTCGACCGCGTAGAGGTCGACGTACTTCTGCAGGGCGCCGAGGGCGCCGTTGCCGAGGTCGAGCACGACGCGGTAGCCGTCGGCCTCGACCAGGTAGCTGGAGCAGGGCGAGTCGGCGGACGGGAAGCTCCCCGAGCACCCCACCACGGTCATCTTCATCCGAGCCCCTCCGCCCCGACACGTCCTGGCTGCTGCTGGAAAACGGCAGGCCGGGCCGGGGAACCGGCCGGGAGCACTGCTTCGCGTGTCGAGGGTAAGGGCGGAAGGACACTTTGCCCCCGTCCCCGTGCCGGGCTGTGGCTGGAATCACCAGAACGCCGGGGCCGGGGCGGGGGCCTCGCTCAGCGGTGCCGGGGGTGTCGCTCAGCGGTTGCGGGGGCGGTCCGGCGGTCCCGCGGCGGGGCGGGGGCCGTTGCCGGGCCGGTCAGCGGTGGCGGGGGCGGTTGCGGGCCCAGGTGCGGATCGTGTCCGGGTGCCAGCGGGGGTGGCCGTCGTCGACGACGTCGGGGTCGGGCAGCAGCCCGTGCCGGCGGTAGTTGCGCACGGTCTCGGGCTGCACGTTGATGTGGCGGGCGATCTCGGCGTAGGACCACAGGTCGCTGTCCCTGCTCACGAGGACACCTCCGGAGGGGCGGGGGCGGACGTTCGTGGGCAGCTTTTCCGGGCCGGGGCGGTGTCCTGTGCGCAGAACGGGCACCGTGGCCGTTCCGTGACGAACCGGGAGCAACGGGCGGACAAATACTCAACTGTCACAGCACCGACGGTGGTGGGCGCCGCCGCGGGCCGGTACGGTTCGCGGCATGAGCGGCATGACTGGCATCTGGGTGGTCCTGGCGGTGGCGGGCGTCGCGGCGGTGGCCGCCGTCGCGGCGGCACTGGTCAGGCGGACCCGCCCGGCTCCCCGACCGGCCGGTCCGACCGGCCCGCGGCCGCGCCCGGCGACCCGCGGCGCGGCGGTGCCCCGACCGCAGGAGATCTGGTGGGCGGAGGTGCCGTTCGAGGACGGCCCGGGGGCGAAGGACCGCCCGTGCCTGGTGCTGCGGGTGCACGGCCGGCAGGCCACCGTCGCGAAGATCACCAGCAAGCACCACGGCGACCGCCCGGGAGTGCTGCCGCTGCCGCCCGGTTCGGTGGGCGACCGGCAGGGCCGGACCAGCTGGCTGGAGACCGACGAGCTGCGCGAGGTGCCGCTGACGGCCTTCCGCCGCCGGGCCGGCACGGTGGACCGGCAGGTCTGGTCCCGCGCCGAACGGGCCCTGCGGACCGGCTAGGTCCCGTACGGGCCGCGGGTCCGGCGCCCTGGGGCGTGTCTTTCGGATCACGTCGGATCAGCGGGCGTCGTTGGGGTGCGTGCATCGGCGGTGCCGAGGAGGGAGTCCATGCGGAGCATCGGCGACTGACGAGAAGCCGGCGTGGGGGTACCCCCGGCCGAAGGCTGGGGGAGTGCGTGCCCCGGCGGCGACCGCCTGGCGTGATCCGAAAGACACGCCCTAGGCCCAGAGCTGGCCCTGCAGCGCCTCGACGGCCGCCTCGGTGGACTCGGCGGTGTAGATGCCGGTGGACAGGTACTTCCAGCCGCCGTCGGCGACGACGAAGACGATGTCCGCCCGCTCCCCGGCCGCCGCGGCCTTGCGGCCGACGCCGATCGCGGCGTGCAGGATGGCGCCGGTCGAGACGCCCGCGAAGATGCCCTCCTGCTGGAGGAGTTCGCGGGTGCGGCGGACGGCGTCCGCGGAGCCGACCGAGAAGCGGGTGGTGAGCACCTCGGCGTCGTACAGCTCGGGGACGAAGCCCTCGTCGAGGTTGCGCAGCCCGTACACCAGGTCGTCGTAGCGGGGTTCGGCGGCGACGATCCGCACGCCGGGGACCTTCTCGCGCAGGTAGCGGCCGACGCCCATCAGGGTGCCGGTGGTGCCGAGGCCGGCCACGAAGTGGGTGACGGAGGGCAGGTCGGCGAGGATCTCGGGGCCGGTGCCGGCGTAGTGGGCGCCCGCGTTGTCGGGGTTGCCGTACTGGTAGAGCATGACCCAGTCGGGGTGCTCGGCGGCGATCTCCTTGGCGATGCGGACGGCGGTGTTGGAGCCGCCGGCGGCCGGCGAGGGGATGATCTCGGCGCCCCACATGCGGAGCAGTTCGCGCCGTTCCTCGCTGGTGTTCTCGGGCATCACGCAGACCATCCGGTAGCCCTTGAGCTTGGCGGCCATGGCGAGCGAGATGCCGGTGTTGCCGCTGGTGGGCTCGAGGATGGTGCAGCCGGGGGTGAGCCGGCCGGCGGCCTCGGCGCGCTCGATCATGTGCAGCGCCGGGCGGTCCTTGATGGAGCCGGTGGGGTTGCGGTCCTCCAGCTTGGCCCACAGCCTCACCAGCCCGTCGGCGTTGCCGGGAACGGCGGCGGACAGCCTGGGCAGGCGGACCAGCGGGGTGTTCCCGACGGCTTCGAGCGGGCTGTCGTAACGCAAGGGGGCCTCCGGCCGCGGCGTTGGGGGGTGTCGAGGGGGCGGCTCCCCCGCCGCGCGGGCGGGGGAGCCGGGAGGTCAGCGGGCGCCGCCGGCCACGGCGGGCAGGATGGTGACGCTGTCGCCGTCGGCGAGGGCGGTGGAGATGCCCTCCAGGAAGCGGACGTCCTCGTCGTTCAGGTAGACGTTGACGAAGCGGCGCAGCTCGCCGCCCTCGACCAGGCGGGCGGCGATGCCCGGGTGACGGGCGTCGAGGTCGGTGAAGAGTTCCCCGAGGTTGCTGCCGGTGCCCTCGACGGCCTTGGCGCCGTCGGTGTAGGTGCGGAGGATGGTCGGGATGCGGACCTCGATGGCCATGGGTGCGCTCCTGTGCGAGTCGTGAGGGGTGGGCCGCAGCGGGCGCGGCAGGGCTGATGGTCCCGGGGCTCGGCGTCGCCGACCGGCGGCGGGCCCGGGTGGGGCGTGGCGGCTCAGCGTGAGCGCGCGGGCGTGCCGGGACAGATCGCGCTGGCGAGCCGGCACAGGTCGACGTGCAGGCGCGCCACGAGGCGGGTGCCCGGGGCCTGGTTGCTCACATCGACGGAACGCATGGGCTCATCGTATAGATTCCCGGGCCCGCTCCGACATCTCCGTCTCGGGATCCGGATGTTCCCGTCCCTCGTGCTGAGACGAGACGGGCCCGGGGGCCCGGGCCGGGCGGGGGGGGGGGGGGGGCCCCGGGGGGGGGGGGGGGGGGCGGGGGGGCGCGCCCCCCCCGGCCCCCCGCCCCCCGGGCCCCCCCCCGCCCC
>NZ_JBIALK010000009.1:138002-233025 GCF_042873275.1 Kitasatospora sp. NPDC004745
GGCCAACACTTTTATCATCCCGGCCCCCCCACACAAATCCCGCAAGGGGAACCCTTTTTCCCCCCCCCGGGGGGATCACCCCCGGCCCCCCCCCCCCCGGGCCGGGGCGGGTCGGCGGGCCGGGCCCAGGGGGGTGCCGGTCAGGCCGGGTGGGCCTCGACGACCTGGACGTCTTCCTCCGTGATCTCGCCGTCCACGATGCGGAACGAGCGGAACTGGTAGGGGTCGTCCTCGCCGTTGCCCTCGGCGGTGGAGACCAGGACGTAGTGGGCGAACGGTTCGGAGGCGTAGCTCACGTCGGTGCGCGACGGGTAGGCCTCGGTGGCGGTGTGCGAGTGGTAGACGATCACCGGCTCCTCGTCGAGGTCGTCCATCTCGCGGTAGAGCTTGAGCAGGTCGCCCGAGTCGAACTCGTAGAAGGTGGGCGAGCGGGCGGCGTTGAGCATCGGGATGAAGCGCTCGGGGCGCCCGGTGCCGGCCGGCCCGGCGACCACGCCGCAGGCCTCGTCCGGGTGGTCGGCGCGGGCGTGGGCCACGATCCGGTCGCGGATTTCTCGGGTGATGGTCAGCATGCGGTCAGGATAGCCACGCCCCGGCCGGTGTCCGCCGGGATGTCCGGAGCGCGGGCACCGGGTGTCCGCCACCCGGTCGCGGGGCCCCGGAGGCGCCCCGCGACCGGGCCCCGGGACCGGGCCCGGGAGGGGCGTCAGCCGGCGTCGCGCGCGAGCTCCCGGTCCTCGGTGGCGCCCTGCGCGGCCTGCGGGTCGCGGCGCTTGAGCAGCTGGTAGCCGACCACCAGGACCAGGGCCCAGGCGGGGAAGACGTACAGCGAGATCCGGTTGTCCTCGTCGAGGCCGATCAGCACCACGACCAGGGCGAGGAAGCCGAGCGCGGCCCAGCTGATCCAGGCGCCGCCGGGCGCCTTGAAGGTGGGCGCCGGAAGGCGTCCGCCCTGCCAGGCCTTGCGGTAGCGGATCTGGGCGATGAGGATCATCGCCCAGGTCCACAGGCCGCAGACGGTGGCGACCGAGGTGATGTACTCGAACGCCCGCGCCGGGACGAGGTAGTTGAGCACCACGCCGGCGCCCATCAGCAGGGACGAGACGGTGATCGCGAAGGCCGGGGTGCGGCGGCTGTTGAGCTTGGTCAGCCGCCCGGGCGCCTGACCGCGCAGCGCGAGGTCGCGCAGCATCCGGCCGGTGGAGTACATGCCGGAGTTGCAGGAGGAGAGCGCGGCGGTGAGCACCACGAAGTTGATGATCCCGGCCGCGGCCGGGATGCCGATCTTGCCGAAGGCCGCGACGAACGGGCTGACGCCGGGCTGGAACTCGGTCCACGGCACCAGCGAGAGGATGACCACCAGGGCGCCGATGTAGAACAGCGCGATGCGCCAGGGCAGCGTGTTGATGGCGCGCGGCAGGGTCTTCTCGGGGTTCTCGCTCTCCCCGGCGGTCACGCCGACGAGTTCGACGCCCAGGTAGGCGAACATGACGATCTGCAGGGTCATCACGGTGGCGCCGATGCCCTTGGGGAAGAACCCGCCGTTCTGCCACAGGTGGGTGACCGACGCGGTGTCACCGGCCTTGCTGAAGCCGAGGGTGAGCACCCCGACGCCGATCAGGATCATGCCGATGATGGCGGTGACCTTGACCATGGAGAACCAGAACTCGATCTCGCCGAACAGCTTCACCGAGATCAGGTTGGCGGCGTAGAGGATCACCAGGAAGGTCAGCGCGCTGAGCCACTGCGGGAAGCCGGGCGCCCAGAACTTCACGTACACGGCGGCGGCGGTGGTCTCCGCCATGCCGGTGACCACCCAGAACAGCCAGTACGTCCAGCCGGTCACGTAGCCGGCGAAGGGGCCGAGGAACTCCCGCGCGTACTCGGCGAAGCTGCCGGAGACCGGGCGGTAGGTGAGGAGTTCGCCCAGGGCGCGCATGATCACGAAGATCACCAGGCCGGCGACGGCGTAGGAGAGGATCAGGCTGGGGCCGGACTTGGAGATCGCGGTGCCGGCGCCGAGGAACAGGCCCGTGCCGATCGCACCGCCGATCGCGATCATCTGGATCTGGCGGCTGCCGAGCCCCCGCTCGTAGCCCTCCTCGTCCGGTTTCGCGACGACCGCGTCGTCGTTCGGCTTCTCGGCCATGGTGCACCGTCCTGGTGGGTCTCGTGGGGTGGAGAAGTCGTACCACGCAGGGTTCGGTGAGCGGGCTCCATCTGAGCGTTATTTGAGCATGCCCTGGGAGGGTTTCGCCCGGTTCGGACGGAAATGCCCCGACCAATCGTCCACATACTGGACGAAGCGGTCGGGGCCTGCCCGGATCCGGGCACGATCAGTCCACGATCGCCTCCAGCAACGTCTCCTGGAGCGCGCCCAGCCACAGGTACGCCATCACCAGCGGCTTGCGGTCGTCCTCGTCCGGCAGCTCGTAGAGCTCGTCGTCGTCCTCGCCGACCTCCAGCTGGACACCGAGCGTCAGCCGCAGGTCGTTGAGGGCGCCCAGCCAGCGCTGACAGTCGGCCGGGTCCAGCTTGAGCACCCCGCCGCCGCTCAGGCGGTCCAGGGTCCGCACCACGTGCAGCGCGTCCTCGCGCTTGCGGGCCCGCAGGTCCAGCTCGGTGTAGCGGCGGAACTCGCCGGCGGCGGCCCGGCTCTCCTCGTCGGCCGGCTCGGCCGGATCCCCGTAGGCGTCCGGGAACAGCCGGGCGAGCACCGGGTTGGCCGGCGTCTCGCTCGGCCCCTCGGCGAACAGCGCGGCCAGCGGATCGCCGCCGTCCCCGCCCGGGCCGGGCCCGATCAGCTGCAGGATCCCCACCTCCAGGGAGCGGAGGATGGAGACCTCCAGCTCCTCCAGCGCGATCGCCGCACCGCCGCCGCCGGCACTCTCGAACAACCCAGCCATCTGTATCGGTCAGCCCGTCTTCGTCGTCTCGGGTGGGGTACTGGGGCCGCGGGCCCCGGTCAGTCGTGCTGGAGCGTCGCCCAGAGCCCGTAGCCGTGCATCGCCTGCACGTCGCGCTCCATCTCCTCGCGGGAGCCGCTGGAGACCACGGCCCGGCCCTTGGTGTGGACCTCCATCATCAGCTTCCTGGCCTTGTCCTTCGGGTACCCGAAGTAGGCCTGGAAGACGTACTGGACGTAGCTCATCAGATTGACGGGGTCGTTGTGGACGATCGTCACCCAGGGGGTGTCCGGTTCCGTCACCGGCAGTCCCTCGACCTCCGGGCGCTCGATCTCCACGGGCGCGACACTCACCTGCGGGTCCTCCTCGCTGCGCAGTCCGTCCACGCCTCTTCAGCCCCATGCTGCCATCCGGGGGACCCCCGGGCGATTCCGGCCCGGGTCGCGTCGCGAGAAATCGTCACTTTGACGCTAAGTGGTAGTAGCATCATCCGCATGGACGCCACTTCCGTGCGCGCGGCCGGCTCGACCGCGCTTCTCACCGACCGCTACGAGCTCACCATGCTGCAGGCCGCCCTGCGCAGCGGGGCCGCGCACCGCCACTCCGTCTTCGAGGTGTTCACCCGCCGCCTGCCCGGCGGCCGCCGCTACGGCGTCATGGCCGGCACCGGCCGGGTGCTCGACGCGGTCGAGGACTTCCGCTTCACCACCGCACAGCTCGACTGGCTCGCCGGCCAGGGCGTGGTCGACGAGGACACCCTGCGCTACCTCGCCGACTACCGCTTCAGCGGCGACATCCACGGCTACCCCGAGGGCGAGGTCTACTTCCCCGGATCGCCGCTGCTGACCGTCGAGGGCACCTTCGCCGAGGCGGTGATCCTGGAGACGGTGATCCTCTCGATCCTCAACCACGACTCCGCGATCGCGGCCGCCGCCTCCCGGATGACCGCCGCCGCCGGCGGCCGCCCCGTCATCGAGATGGGCGCCCGCCGCGCCCACGAGCGGGCCGCCGTCTCCGCCGCCCGCGCCGCGTACGTGGCCGGCTTCGCCGCCACCTCCGACCTGGAGGCCGGCTTCGCCCACGGCATCCCCACCACCGGCACCGCCGCCCACGCCTTCACCCTCGTCCACGACAGCGAGCGGGACGCCTTCCGCGCGCAGATCGCCAGCATGGGGCGGGGCACCACGCTGCTGGTCGACACCTTCGACCTGCGCGAGGCCGTCCGCACCGCGGTCGAGGTGGCCGGCCCCGAGCTGGGCGCCGTGCGCATCGACTCCGGCGACCTCACCCTGCTGGCCCACCGGGTCCGCCGCCAGCTGGACGAGCTCGGCGCCGAGAAGACCCGCATCATCGTCACCTCCGACCTCGACGAGTACGCGATCGCCGCGCTCGCCGCCGCCCCCGTCGACGGCTACGGCGTCGGCACCAGCCTGGTCACCGGCAGCGGCCACCCGACCTGCGCCATGGTCTACAAGCTGGTCGCCCGCGCCGAGACCGAGGGCGGACCGCTGATCCCGGTGGCCAAGCGCGCCGCCGGCGGCAAGACCAGCGTCGGCGGCCGCAAGTGGGCCGCCCGGCGGCCCGACGCGGACGGCGTGGCCGAGGCCGAGGTGGTCGGCACCGGGCCCGTCCCGGCCGAACTGGAGCCGCACCTGGTACAGGTGCCCCTGGTGCGGGGCGGCGAGACCGTCGGCCGCGAGCCGCTGACGGCCGCCCGCGAACGGCACGTCCGGGCCCGGGCCGCGCTGCCGCTGTCGGCCACCCAGCTCTCCAAGGGCGACCCGGTCCTGCCGACCGAACTGATCGTCTGACCGGCACCCGCCGCCCGCGCGGGGGCGGAGGCCTTCCGCCCCCGCGCGCCACTCCCTAGAGTCAGCCGTAGAGTTCCCCCGGAGCCCCCCGAGACCCCGAGCCCGCCACCGGGCCGAGCGCTCCCGCGGGCTCCCCCACCGGGACGCCGCCACCCCGCGGACGCCCCCCACACCCGAGGACGCGAACCATGCACCGGGCCCTGATCGTCGTCGACGTGCAGAACGACTTCTGCGAGGGCGGCAGCCTGGCCGTCGCCGGCGGCGCCGAGGTGGCCGCCGCCATCACCGACCTGATCGCCGAATCCGCCGCCGGCTACCAGCACATCCTCGCCACCCGCGACCACCACATCGACCCGGGCCCCCACTTCTCCGCCGAGCCCGACTACGTCGACAGCTGGCCGGTGCACTGCGTGGCCGGTACCGAGGGCGTCGGCTTCCACCCCAACTTCGCCCCCGCCGTGATCTCCGGCGCGGTCGAGGCGGTCTTCGACAAGGGCGCCTACGCGGCGGCGTACAGCGGCTTCGAGGGGTTGGACGAGAACGACCGCGGCCCGCTGGAGTGGCTGCGCGAACGGCAGGTCGACGAGATCGACGTGGTCGGCATCGCCACCGACCACTGCGTCCGGGCCACCGCCCTGGACGCCGCCCGGGCCGGCTTCACCACCCGCGTCCTGCTCGACCTCACCGCCGGGGTCGCACCGGAGACCACCACCGCCGCGCTCGCCGAACTGCGCGCCGCGGGCGTCGAGTTGGTCGGCACCCCGGTGGTGCAGGGCTAGGGTCCGCCCGGCCGCCCCGGCCGCCGGTCTCCGGCTCCCGGTCTCCGCGTTCCGGGGCCGGCTTCCGGCCGGGGCCTCGGCCGGGAGCCGGCCGCCGCTCCCGCCCCGGCTCCGACCGCTACTCCTGCCCCGGCTCCGGGACCGGCTCCGGGACGACCATGAGCTCGACCACGTCGGTGCCGCCCGCCCGGAACGCCTCCCGCAGTTCGGCACCCACCGCGTCCCGGTCCGCCGCGAGCCGGGCGCCGCAGACGTAGACCACCCGGATCCCCAGGTACTCCATCCGGTGCTGGCCGCCCCGCACCCAGGCGGCCTCGCCCTCGCTCACGCAGCGCAGGTCCGAGTCCACCTCGACCGCGACGCCGCGCTCCGGCCAGTAGAGGTCCGGGACGGCGATGAAGGTGCCGCCGCGCATCCGCAGCTCGGGGCCGACCAGCGGGACCGGCAGCAGCCCCTCGTCCACCAGTTCGCCGACCCGCTCCAGCACGAAGTCCCGCTCGGCGGCGAGCAGTTCGTCCAGCGCGGCACGCACCCGCGGCTCGGCGGTCAGCCCCGACTCGGTCAGCTCGGTCGCCAACTCCCGTACGGTGCAACGACTGTCGGGCCGGGAGACGGCCTCCCGCAGCACCTCGCGCACCGGCACCGGGGCGCCGGCGCCCGCCGCCGTCCACTCGCACAGCGCGTCCGCGACCGCCCGGGCGACCGGCGCACAGGCCAGGCCGTGCACCGAGCGGGCCACCAACTCCCTTTCGGTGCGCCGGATCCGCACGTCTCCGGCGTCCTTCAGCCGGCGCTGGCGGGGCACCAGGACGTCCACCCCAGTCACCGCCGGCAGCCGGGGCACCGCGGCGAAGCCGTACAGCGCGAGCGCGGCCGCACCCGTGATCACCGCCCCCTCGCGGCGGCCCTCCTCGCGGCCGTTCTGCGCGGCGTACAGCAGCGCGGCCCACATCCGCTGCTCCGGCGTCGGGCCGTCCGACTGCAGCAGGTAGACCCTGGGCAGCAGGCGCTGCCAGGGCCCGCCGCGCCGGCAGTGCTCGGTGATGAGGCGGGCCGGCACGCTCCGGGCGCGCAGCTGGCTCGCGGTGACGACGTTCTGCTGACGCTTCGCCAACTCCTCGAGGGACGGCGGCGGCGTGGGAATCCGGTAGCTCATACGAACACCATCCCCAACCGGTCCGACCCGGCACCGGCCGCCTGACGCACTGTTACGCAACCGTCGCGAAACCGGGATCAGCCCGCACTAAAGTCCCCATACCCTCACTCATTCGGAGTAATTGCTGGTCGCGAGGTTGTCAGATGCGATCGAAAGTGATCGCCGACCTGGTCGCCTGACCGACAGTGACCAAAGGCATACTCCAAGAGACCCTCCAGACGTCAATCCCACCCCGGGGATTGCCTAGGCTTACGTCATGTCACGTGACGAGACCGCCGGCCTCCGCGCGGCCCAGCTCCGCCTCGGCCGTCTGCCCGGATACGTCCGCCGCCCGGACCCGGCGCGCCGCAGCGGCGAACAGGGCCATACGTACAAGAAGGGCTGGGAGGTCCGCTTCACCGCCCGCAGCGAGGCCGAGATAGCCGAGATCCGCGACCTGGTGGTCGCCGCCGGGTTCGCCCCGGCCAGACCGTTCTTCAAGGGCCACCAGCTCATCCAGCCGGTCTACGGCATGGCCGCCGTCCAGGCCTACCTGGCCGCGAGACAGGCGGCCGAGGAACACGCCGCCCGCGCGGAACTCGGCCGACGACGACGCTCGACGGACGAGCACCAGCCGGCCGCCCACCCCACCGGCGGGCACACCGCCGCCGGACACGGCACCGGGCACGGCGCCGGACACGCCACGGCCGGACACGCCGCCGGGCACCCCTCCGCCGGGGTGGCGGCGCACCGGTGCGAGCGCGAGGAGGCCGCCGCCGGGGCAGCCGCGGCGGCTGCGGCCGCGGCTGCCGCAGCCGCCCAACTCGCCCGGCGCCGGGCCGTCGAGGCCTTCCCCACCCAGGCCGAACGGACCAGCGCCGTCGACGACCGGATCGCCCCGACGGAGGCCCGACCCACCTCCTGACCACCGGGTGCGCCGCCGGCCCGGCGGACGCGCCCCGCCACCACGTCCGTCCGGCGCGCAGCGTGTGCCAGCTCCACCGCATCCGCAGCGCGCCCACCCCGCGCACGCCGCCCACCCCGCGCGGCGCGCGCCGCCGGCACCCCGGGCGCGACCCGCCCGGACACGCCCCTCCGCGCGCACTCCCGCCGGGCGCCGTCCACCCGACCCGGAGCGCCGCACGAGCACGGGCACCGAGGATGCGCCAGGCGGCGCCGCGGGGCGGCCGCACCGGAACGACCCACCCACGGGACCCGAGGGGGGCGGCCACGGTGGCGGGCGCGGTTGCGCAGGCGGTTGTGCGGGCGCGGCTTCGCGCCGTGGGCGTGGACGTCAGCCGCCGAAAGCCCTACGGTGGCACATCAACCGCCGCGCGGCCACCGCCGCCCCACCCCCTCTGACCAGCCGCGACACGCTCGCACCTACGCCCCCCGCAGGACTGCGCACCACTCCCCCGCCGATCCACCGCCCGGCCGCCCCACCACCGCTCCGCACCGGTCGCCACCGGAACCGGCCGAGCGGCGACGGGTTCCGGGCATTCCATCAGATTGGTCACCCAGCGCACCTAGGGCCTACCGTAGAGTGAGCACAGATGATCGACCGTCAGAAATCCATCTCCCTTGCCGAGAAGACGAGATGACCAATCGTCACGCGAGCGCAGCCGAGCCGCCCCCGAGGCCCGGCGAACCGGAGGACGTACCACTGGAGTTCGCCGCCTTCTGCGAACTCCACCGCCCCCGGTACCTCAGCTACGCCCGGGTCTGGCTCACCGAACACAGCACCGCGGCCACCGCCGTCCAACAGGCCTTCGCCGAAATCGCCGTCCACTGGCGCGAACTGCTGGGCAGCTCCAACCCGACCGCACACGCCTGGCAGATCCTGCGCAGCACCGTCGCCGAACACACCCGGCACGTGCCCGCCACCCCGGACCGGCACCCCGCCGACGACGACCTCGCCATCCTGCACTACGTCGTCGGCCTCGCCGCCCCCGAGATCGCCGACGTCATCGGCACCGACACCGCCAGCGTGGCCGGCCGCCTCCGGCGCACCATGCTGCGCGAGGCCTCCGGCTGGTGAGCCCGCGCCCCCGCCCGCACCGCCGCCGGCGGCCGAGGCCGCACGCAGGGCTCAGACCCGCACACCCGTCACGTCGAACAGGTGGTGCACCGGGTCGTGGATCAGATAGCGGGCGAACGACTCCACGGTGAACCGCGCGCCGTCACTGCGGTCCCCGGTCCGCAGCCACTGCCCGCCCGCCACCCCCTCGAACGCCACCGCCAGCACCTCCGCGGCCTCCGCCAGCTCGCCGGTCACCACCTCCGGCCGCTGCTCCCCGTAGCGCTCCGCGACCGCCGTGGCGTCCTGGTCCCAGTTCGCGAACGACGGGCCGTCCTCGGCCAGCATCAGCCCCAGCCGCACGCGGAACAGCCGGAACACGTCCCGGACGTGGCACGCGTACTCCAGCGCCGACCACACCCCCGGAGCCGGCCGCCGCGCCACCTCACCCGCATCCCCCGACAGCACCGCCCGCCAGGCCGCCGCATTCGCCCGGACCATCCCCGCGACGTCCTCCCGCACCACCGCCGGAGTGTCCAACCCGCAGTCCGGACACGGGCGTTCCAACACCCACGTCCAGTCCTTGCCGTCCGGGACGATACCGCCCGGCACGACCCCGCCCGACACGATCCCGTCCGCCCCGCCCGCAGCGCGCTCAGAAGTGCTCATGCCCCCAGCATCGCCGCCCCGCCCCCCGCCCCACCAGCGGCAATGACGCCACCCACCACCAAGATGCTGCCAGCCCCCGCCTCGTCAGCCCAGGCCCCCGGCCCTCACCGCACCCCGGACGAACCCCCCGCCGACCGCCTCCGCCGCCGCGCCCGCACCACCAGCAGCACCACCGACACCACCCCGCCGAGCAACACCCCCCACAACGCCACCCCGACCGCCACGCCCGCCCCGAACCAGCCGCCACCCCCGCCACCGGCCTCCGCGGCCGGAACCACCGCCTCGTCACCCGACGGCCCCGCAGCCGCCTCCGGCGCAGCACCCTGCGACTCCCGCCGCCCCACCAGCGGATTCTCCCGCGCGCCCCCGTCGACCGCCGGATCCACCGCCAACGCCCTCGCCGGCGACACCACCCCGTACCCGTACCGGTCGTTCGGCACCGCCGACCCGTCCACCGGCGGCGAGGCGGACTTGATCATCCGATTGATCACCTGCCCGGCGGACAGGCCCGGGAACCTCGCCCGGATCAACGCGGCGGTGGCGGAGACGTAGGCGGTCGCGTCGGAGGTGCCGTTCCCGACCCCGTAGCTCGCGGTCGACTTGGCCGTGGCCTGGTAGATGTCCACGCCCGGCGCGGCGAGCGTGGTCTCGGAGCCCCGCGTCGAGCGGTCCCAGACGGCGCCCGCGGAGTCCACGGCCGCCACCGCCACCACTCCGGGGAAGGCGGCCGGGTACTGCACACCCTGCCGGTCGTCGCCGCTGTTCCCCGCGGCGGCGACCAGCACGACGTCCTTCGAGATCGCGTACTCGACGGCGGCGCGGCTCTGGGAGTCGAACCGTGACGCTCCCCCGACCGACATGTTGACGACCTTCGCGCCGTGGTCGACGGCGAACCGGATCCCCTGCGCAAGACCGTTCTGCTGAACATCGGACCGTCCGCTGCTGGTGTCCACCTTCACCGGAAGGATCTTCGCCTTCGGAGCCAGTCCCAGCACCCCGGCCTGCGCCCCGTGTCCGTGCCCGGCGATCAGGCTCGCCATGGCGGTGCCGTGGCCGTCACTGTCGACCCGGCCGTCCGTGTTCCCGCCGGAGAAGTCGACGCCCGGCAGCACCTGCCCGGTCAGGTCCTGGTGGTCCTGGTCGACACCGCTGTCGACCAGCCCGACCAGGACGCCCTCACCCTGGCTGATCGTCCAGACCTTCGCCTCGGCCTCGAAGGTCCTCAACGCCCACTGCTCGTCCCTGATCTGGTCCGCGGACGCCGCCGGCACTCCCCAGGTCAGCGCCCCAACAGCCAGGGCCGCAACAGCACGAGTCAACCGGCGGCTCGTCAAACCAGGTCACCCCACTCGGCAAGGCGTCCCGCGGATCACCGATCTGCGGGACGCTGTCAGATCACCCGCCCGTTCGGGCCGGACTCATTCCACCACGTTCGGGTTGGCGGGCCTTGCCGACGCCCACGTCTCCTCGTCCTCGACGAGGTAGACCGGCCGACGGCCGCGCTTCTCCCCGTCCTTGGTTCTCCGATGCGTGCCGGCGACCGGCACTCCGGGGGCCACGGCACCCGGGCCGCCAACACCGGTCACACCTCTCGGCCCGCTCCGGGCCCCCAGGCCGGAACCTCCTTCCGTGAACGCTCCCGTGCCGCGCCCGCCCTCGACCGGCCGCGTCGTCCCGCCGACGACCCCGCCGGACCGGGCCGAGGCCCCCTGCGGGGACCGTTCACCCGGAACGGCACGCCCTCCGGCCGCCGCGCCGGGAACGGCACCACTCCCGGCCGCCCAACCACCACGTGCCCCGAATCCGCCCACCGGCCCCACACCCTCCGGGAGCCCCTCGGCGACGGGGCCTCGCCCGCCCGGGCCGACGCCGGGACCGGAGGGGCCGCTTGCGGACGGACCAGCGGTACTGGTGCCCGCAAGGCCCGTGCCGCCCAGCGGAGTTCCTCCGTACCCGTTCCTGGGGACACCGGGCGGCACCGCCCCGGCATCCGTCCGGATCCCGGTGACGGCTGGAGCCGGCACACCCATGCCGGATCCGGTCGGCCCCTGCGGCCTCGCCTTACCTCCCTTGATCCCCGGGTCGGTGACGACCGGCGCACCGACCGGTGCGGGGCGTGCCACCCGCTGTGGTTCCGGTGACGCGGGCCCCTGCGGTACGGGACCGCTCGGCACACGGGCCGAGGTTCCCGCCATTCCGAGGGAGGTGCCCGACACCATCGCGCTCGCCATCGCCGCTACGCCGCTCGGATCGTCCTGCGGGACGACGTCGCGTGATTCGCCGAGACCCCCCAGTGCCGGAGGAAGGCTCTGCGGCGGCTTCAGGGCCGGGGTGGCGATGCGGTAGTGCATGGCGAGGGTCTGCATGACGGTGGCGGCTTCGGTCTTGCGGCGGTCGGCGAGGGGGAGGTGTTCGTCGTCGCCGCCGAAGACGGAGGAGATGCCGTCGCCGAGGGTGTCCTTGGCCTGTTCCCAGGTGCTGGGTTCCTCGGGCATGTCGCGTTTGGCCTTGGCGATGGCCTCGGACATGGCGTGCAGGGTGTTGGCGGCGTCGTTGGCGTAGGAGGCCGCGTTGTTGATGCCGTCGGCGAGGTGGAGCATGCGGGTGTGGAAGGCGTCGCTGGTGGCGCCCTCCCAGGTGACGGCGGCTTCGGTGCTGGCACGGGTGAGGGTGGCGCGGATGGCCTTGAGGGTGTCGGCGGCGCGGCGCCAGGGGTCTCCGGCGGCCATGACGGCGCCGGGGTCGAGGGCTTCGGCCATGGTGCGGAGCTGGGCGTGGCTGTACTTGGTGAAGTCGGTGTAGGCCATGGCCGGTTCGTCTCCGTCCGGTGGGCGCTAGCGGGCGGACTTGCCGCCGTCGCGGGTGGGCGGGGCGATGGTCTGTTCGTAGGCGGCCCGGCTGGTGGCGGAGGGGTTGGCGACGGACCAGCCGTCGTCGCCGAGCCTGAGCTTCCGGGCGGTGCTCCGGTCGCGTTCCTCGTAGCCGGTGGCGGTGAGTTCGGCGTTCTTCTGGGCGTCGTCGACGGCTTGTCGGAGTTGGTTGAGGATGTCGCGCAGGCCGTCGCGCATGGTGTCGTAGCGGCCGTGGAGTTCGGTGGCCTCGGCGAAGGTGCCGAAGGCGCCCTTGCCGAGGCCGCTGCGGCCGTGGGTGTCGGTGCCGTCGGCGTGGTGCTGGAACTCGGCGAGGAGGAGGCGGACCTGGGCGGCGAAGGCGCGGAGTTGTGCGATCTCGACGCGGTATCCCCGGCCGGCTCCGCCGGTGGTGCCGGTTCCTGTGGCCACTGCGGCGCTCCCCGTGCGTCCGTCGGTCGCTGCCGGGCCCGGGTCCCGGTGTGTCATGTCTAACACACCGGGGCCCTAATTCGGCCTGGGACATGGTCAGTTCGTCGGCGTCCGGGTGCGGAGGGCCTCGGCGAGGGCTCGGCGGCAGAGGGAGTCGGCGTGCCGGGTGGTCTCGGGGAGCCGGTACTGGCGGGCGAGGTCGAGGGTGGTGCGGACGGCGGTGTCGAGGCCGATGCGGTGGCCGACGGAGACGTAGACGGGTTTGACGCCGGGCCGGGTGCGCAGGGCGCGGCCGACCTCCTCACCGGTGGCCGGGTCGGTGAGGGGGGTGGTGGAGCCGCGGGGGGCGTCGGGTTGGCGGTGGTCGAAGGTGAAGGGGGTCTTGGCGACGCCGAGGGTCCGCAGGCCGGTGAGGACGCCGAGGTGGCTGGCGAGGCCGAGGCGGCGGGGGTGGGCGAGGCCGTAGCCGTCGCAGACGACGGTGTCGGGCGTGCGGGTGAGGGCGGCGAGGGCGTCGAGGACGGCGGGGAGTTCGCGGAAGGCGAGCAGTCCGGGGACGTAGGGGAAGGCGATCCGGCCGACGGCGGTGGCCTGTTCGACGACGGTGAGCGTGTCGCGGTCGAGGAGGACGGCCGCGGCGACGACGAGGTCGTGGTCGTCGTCGTAGGCGACGTCGACGCCGGCGACGAGGTGGCCGGCGGCGGGGTCGGTCGGGTCGTCCTGGGAGGTGCCGTCCCGGGAGAGATCGCCCCGGGAGGGCTCGTCCCGGGCGGGGTCGTCGTGGGCCTGGACGAGGGGCCGCAGTCGTTCCTGTTCGGCGAGCGCCTCGGCCTCGGTGGTGGGCCAGTCGGCGGGGATGGGCACGGGCGGTTCCCCCGGATCGGTGGTGCGGGCGTGGTCGGCTTCACCGTACCGAGGGGGCGCACGACCCTCGGGTGAGCCTGTGCGCCCCCCTGTGCCCCCCGGGTCGGCGGGTTAGCCTGGACTTACCGAACTCCCTTGCCGGGTAGGACTCCTGGAGCCGGCAGTGTTCCGCCCGTTCCCCCCGACGTGCGAAGGAGCCCCCGTCATGCCGCGTCCGTCCGCCGCCCAGTACTGCCTTGGTTCGTTCACCGTCGTCGCCGCCACGGTGGCGCTGCTGGCCGTCTCGGGCGCCACCGGCGCCCTGGAGGTCGCGGTGCTGGTGGGTTTCGCGCTGGCGCTCGGCACCGTGGTGACGGTGTTGGCGGTGGCCGTGTCCGGACGCTCCGACCGGTCTGCGGGGGCGGCGCACGCGGCGCCTCCGGCCGCTGCCGGGCGCGAGTACGCCCGGCAGCGCTGATCCGCCGCCGGGCGTCGCGGGTCGGGCCGGTCGGGCCGGTCGGGCCGGACCGGTCAGGGCCGGCCCGGGCCGGTCAGAGGGTGGTGACGACCACGGTCTTCGCGGCCTTGTCGTGGATGCACTGCCGGTAGGGCTTGTCGAAGACGCCGAACAGGCCGTCGATGACCCACCAGAGGGCGGCGCAGCAGAGCACGGCGGGGAGGATGAAGACCGCGGAGCGGGTCCAGGCGGCCGACTGGGTGGGGACGTTCCCGTCGATCAGCATGGCGACGCGGATGTGCATCGCCTTCTTCCCGAGGCTCTGGCCGTCGCGGCCGACCATCAGGGCGTCGTAGACCAGCCAGATGGCGCAGGCCAGCCAGAAGGAGCCCGCCGAGCCCGAGCGGTCACCGAGGCTGGCGAAGGGCGCGACGATGATCACGGCGACGGCCTGGACCAGCAGGTAGTCGATGAACCGGGCGAGGATCCGCTTGGGCCAGGTGCCGAGCGGCGGCATGCCGGGGACGGGTCCGGCGCCGGGGGTCCCGTAGCCGGCGGGGCCGTAGCCGGGCGGGGGCTGGTCGTAGGGCGACTGCGCGTAGGGGTTCTGGCCGTACGTCGGGCCGCCGTAGGTGCCGCCGTACGCGCCGGGGCCGTCGGCCGGGCCCCCGCCGGACGGGCCGCCGGCGGGGGGTGGGGCCGACGACGGGTCGGGGTCCGACGGGCGGCCTTCCGGCGTGCCGCCGCCCGGCTGCGGGGGCTGCTTGTCGGAGGAGGGCTGACCGCCCCCCTCCGGCTGGGGGCCTGAGGGGTCGTGGGTGCTCATCCCCCGAGTAGAACATCACGAATTCTCGCCCTTTGGCACATTCTGTCCGTTTTGTCGGCAGCGGCCGGAATGGGCCCACCCGGCCCGCCACCGGCGGCGCTCAGCCGCGGACCACCCGGGTACGGGCCGCGAGGTCCTGCCAGCCGCGCCGGGCCACACGGTCGAACACCGGCCAGACCAGCCCGAGCAGCAGCACGAGTCCGAGCAGCCGGACGGCCCACCGCAGCAGCGAGCGGCCGAGGCCGAGACCGGTCCGGCCACCGGTGGCGGCGGCGTCCACCACCCGGATCCCGGTCAGTCGCTTGCCGAAGGTCTGGCCGGTCCGCGCGGTCGGCAGCACCTCGTAGAGCAGGCCGACGAAGAGCAGGATGCCGAGCAGGACGGCGATCTTGCCCACCACCACGTCGTCCACCAGCCAGACCTGGACCTGGCGGCGGGTGAGGGCACTGGCCATCCGGGCCTGGTCGAGCTTCTGCCTGATGTGCTCGGAGACCGAACCGCCGAGCGGGATGCCGGCGGCGACGGCGACCACCAGCAGGACGGCGGTGTCCACCGCCCGCGCGGCCAGCCGGCGCCCGAGCCCGGCCGGGCCGGCCGGGGCCTGGCGGCGGCGGGCGGCGGCCGTCCTGGCCGGGCGCGCGGCGGACCGCGAGACGGCGGGGGTCGGCGCGACCGCGGCCTTCGGTACGGCGACGGACTTCGCGGCGGCCGCGGAATGCGCAGCGGCTGCCGACTTCGCGGCGGTGACGGACTTCGCGGCGGTGACGGACTTCGGGGCGGTCACGGGTTCGGCGACGGTGACGGCCACGGGCTCGGGCGCAGGCTCGGCCCGGGTGGCGCGCTCCGCGTCGCGGGCCGCGGGTACGGGCGGAACGACGGACCCGACGACGGCCGGTGGCGCCGACACCTCCACGGCCGGGCGGCGGCCGCCCGCCGGGACGGCAGCAACCGGAGCACGCTCACCCTCCGCGCGCCCCTCCTCCCCCTCGGACGCCCCCGGAAGCACCCCCCAGGAGACCCAGCGCGCCGACCCGCCGGTCTCCATCAGCCCGGGCTGCGCCCGCGGGTCGACCTGCCAGCCGGGCACCGCCGGCTCCGCCTCCGCCGACGCCCCCGCCGCCCGCAGCTCCGCCGGGAACGCCCCGACCGGCGGCACACCCGCCGACGGCACGCCCACCGAGAGACCTCCCCCCGAGGGACCTCCCACCGACGGCACGCCCCCAGGCACCGGCCCGGCCGGCGGCCCGGCCGCGACCGGCTGCTCGCCGGGCCCGGCCCCGCCCCCCGCCGGACCGACCGTGCGGAACACCGGCCCGCCGATCACCTCCGCCACCCTCGGCCCGAGGACGAACGACGCCCCGCCCGTGGTCTGGTCCAGGTAGACCGGCCCGGTGTCCTCGCCCTGGGCCCTGGCGGGCCCTCCGCCGGGCGGCTCCGGCGCGACCGCCGCCGGGACCACCGGAGGTGGCACCACCCGGGCCCCCGCGGGTGCGGCCCGCCGGGCCGCGTACCGGGGCGGTTCCAGCACCTCGCCCGGCGCCGGGGCGGGCCGGCTGGTGCCCGGCACCCACGCGGCACCGCCCCAGTAGCGGACGAAACCGGGGATGGAGGGGTCGGGGTAGTAGCCGGGCTCGGGTCCGACGGCCGGGTCGCCGGCGGCGGCGAAGGGGCGGTCCGTCATGGCGGGTCTTCTTTCCTGGCGGGTCCTGGCCGGCGCCGGCGGGTCCTGGCGGACGGCGGCTCGGCCCTGGTGGGTTCCTTGCGGGTTTCCTCGCGGGTCGTCTGGCGGGTTTCCTGGCGCTCTTCCGGTGGTTCCTGGTGGTCCCCAGTGGCTACTGGTGGTTCGTGCTGGGCCCGGGCGGCTCCGGGCGGCTCCTGGTGCCCTCCGGCCCGGCCGGCCTTCCGCGGGGCCGGGACGGCACGCCCGCCCGGCGCCCCGCCCGGTACGCCCGGGAGCCTCCCGGCGCGCGCGGGCACCACCGATGGGCGGACAGTCGCCGGGCAGTCACAAAGGGTAGTGCCTCGTCGGGGCGGCGACGGGAAGTTGGCGAATACCCGGACAGCGGTGGGCCGTCCGGGGTAAGGGCGGCCGTACGGTCCCGGCGCGCGAGGGTGGTCGTGCGCCGTGCGGTCGGCCGTTCACCACCTCGCGCTGAACTTTCCGGGGAAAACCCGGTAACCCGTGTAAGAACCGCGGCGGAGCGGCCTCTCCCAATCGGCGGGCCCGGAACCGGGCAGCCGACGACAGAGAGGAAGACGATCATGGAGCGCCCCACCGGCGTCGTCGAGCACGAGCTGGAACTCAACCTGGTGCTCTCCCCCGAGCACAGCGTCCCCGTCCCGGCCCGGCTGTCCTACGGCAGCCACGACCCGTACGCGGTGCACATCACCTTCCACCTGGACACCGGCTCGCCGGTGACCTGGGTGTTCGCCCGCGAGCTGCTGGTCGAGGGCACCTTCCGGCCCTGCGGCCAGGGCGACGTGCGGATCTGGCCCACCGCCCCGCAGCCCTCGGCCGGGGGCACTGCCAAGGGCCGGCGCAGCGTGCTCTGCCTGGCGCTGAGCTCCCCCGCCGGGGACGCGCTGCTGGAGGCGCCGCTGCCGGTCGTCGCGGCCTGGCTGGAGCGGGCGCACCGGCTGGTCCCGCCGGGCAGCGAGATGGCCGCGCTGGACATGGACGGCTCGCTCGCCGACCTGCTCGCCTGAGCGTGCGCGCACCGACCGCACCCGCGCCGGACGCAGTCAGGACGGCTGCAGCACGGACGAGTGCAACACGGACGGCCACGACCGAGCCGCGCGATCCGGACGACGGCACCCCGGACGACGACGGCCCCGGCCGCCCCGGCGGCCCGGACCGCGACGGCGGCGCGGACCACGACGGGAGCGGCGCCCCCGCCGGCTCAGCGGGCCGCGGGGGCCTGCTGACGGCCGCGGGCGGCGTCCGGTCCGCCACCGCCGCGCTGGCCGGGCAGCCGGACCAGCGGGGCACCGGCGGAGCGCCGCCGTGCCCTTATCCGGATGGCGGCGGCGAGCAGGAAGCAGAGCCCGACCCACGGGTAGACCGAGGTGGGCAGCTGGCGCAGCGGCCCCATGTGCAGCACGGCCACCCCGAACGGTTTGGCCGCCCACATGGCGAAGGAGAGGAAGGCGACCAGCGTCGCCCAGAAGGCGGCGCGCCAGCGCAGTCGGCGGACGGCGGCCGGACGGGCGTGCTCGACGGACGCCTCGGCGGCCAGCAGGACGAGCACCGGCACGCACCAGACCCAGTGGTGGGTCCAGCTGATCGGCGAGATCAGCACGGCGGTGACGGCGGCGCAGCAGACGCCCCAGGCCTCGGACCGGGGCAGCCAGCGGGCGCTGCGGGCGGCCCAGGCGGCGACGGCGAGGCCGGCCACCGCGACGAGCCCGCCGGCCAGGGTGGCCAGGGTGCCGGGCTCGGCGGCGTGCAGCAGTCGGGCCAGGGCGCCGCGCAGGGACTGGTTGTCGACGATGTACGTCTTGCCGACGCGGGACGAGTCGTAGAGGTACTCGGTCCAGAAGCCCCAGGTGGCGTCGGGGAGGACGAGGGCGCCGATCAGGAAGGTGCCGAGGAAGGTGAAGCCGGCCACGAAGGCCGCCCGGATCCGGCCGGTGACCAGCAGGTAGACGGCGAACAGTCCGGGAGTGAGCTTGATGCCGGCGGCGATGCCGATCGCCACGCCCTTGCTGCGGCGGCCGTCCGGGCGGGTGAGGTCCCAGAGGATCAGGCAGGCGAGCGCGAGGTTGATCTGGCCGTACCGGAGCGTGGTGAAGACGGGTTCGAGCCAGACTCCGCAGCCGGTCACCAGGATCACGCCGATCGGCCGCAGTTCGCGGCGCGGCCAGCCGACCAGCTTGAAGGACAGGTGGGTCAGCAGCGCCAACAGCCCGAGGTTGCCGAGAGTGATCGCGACCCGGAGGAACGGGACCGGGAACCAGGTGGTCGGCACGAACAGCATCGCCGCGAACGGCGGGTAGGTCGCGGGGAGGTTCCACTCGGTGACGCGCAGCGCGTACAGGTCGGTGCCGTTGGCGACGGCGGCGCCCTCGGCCCGGTAGACGATCATGTCCACCATCGAGGTGTGGACGAAGTGACGGACCACTGCGTACACGACCAGGGACAACAGGGCCAGGCCCGAGGCGGCCAGCAGCGGTCGGCGGGGGGCCTCGCGCAGGGCGCGGACGGGGGTGCCGAGCGCGTCTCGCAGACGGTCCGACAGGGGGGCGGGCGCGGAGTCGGGTGCGGTCCGCACCGGGCTGCGCTCGTCTTGTACCGCTGTCACCTGTCCACTCCGTCCACCGTCCGACCAACCGCCGACGATACCGGATGCGGGGCGGCCCGGCCTGGGCAGGATCGGTGACTCAGCGTGACGAAGCGACCCGGCCGGCCGCGCTCCGTTGCGGGCGGAGCACGGACGGCCGGGTCCGGGAGGGGAGGTCGGTCACGCCGGTCCGGGGCCCGGGCGGGGCCCCGGACGGCGCCGGGGGTGCGGTCAGCCCGTGTAGGCGCCCAGGGCCCGGGTGAAGTCCAGCGGCTGCTGGACGATGCTGCTGCAGGTGGCGTCGGCGTAGGCCTTGGCGCCGCCCTCGCAGGCCTTGTCCCGGGTGCCGGACCACATGGCCAGCCAGGCGAGGTGCTTGCTGCCGGCGAACTCGGCGAGCTGCTTGGCGTCGGCGACGGTGAAGACCTCGCTGGCGACGTCGTTGACGCCGATCATCGGGGTCACCGCGACCTTGCGCCAGGCGGCCGCGTCGTCCAGCCCGAGCACGCTCTTGACCTGGGCCTGGGTGGCGGTGGCCGCGGCGATCGCGTACTTGCCCATCTGGCCCTGCGGGTTCGGGGCGACGCCGTCGCCGAAGTCCATGGCCATGATGTTGACCGCGCCGACCGCGACACCGTTCTTCTTGGCGTCGGCGATCAGGTTGACGCCCTCCTGGGTCAGGCCGGAGGGCAGCGCGGGCAGGGTGAAGGAGACGTCGAGGGCCTTGCCCTTGGCGGCCGCGTTCTTCTGCAGCTGGGCGACGGCCTGGGCCCGGCGGGTGTTGGCGGCGGTGTCGGCGATCGCGCCGCCCTCGACGTCGAAGTCGACCTTGGTCAGGCCGTAGGCGTCGACGGTCTTCTGGTAGGCGGCGGTCAGGTCGGCGGTGGAGCCGCAGGCGAGGGCCAGCTCGCTGCCGTTGGCGCCGCCGAAGGAGACCCGGACGTCGCCGCCGATCGCCCGCAGCGCGCCGATCTGGGCGGCCACCGCGTCGGCGGACAGGTCGCTGACCCCGCCCCACTTGGGCACGCAGCCGCCGCCGGAGACCACGAAGGCCAGGTTGACGTTCCTGACGCCGGTCGCCTTGGCGGTGGCGACCAGGTCGTACGGCGGGTAGAGCGAGGTGTCGACGTACGGGGCGAAGCCGGCCCCGGCGGCCGGGGGTACGGGCACACCGGTCGCCGTGGGGGTGGCGGTCGGGGTGGGGGTCGGCGCCGGGGTGGTCGGCTTCGCCGTGGCGGTCGGGCTGGGCCTTCCGGTCGGGCCGGCCGTCGCCGTGGGGGTGGCGGTGGCCGTGCGGGTGGCGGTCGCGGTCGGCGCGGGGGTGGGCGTCGAGGTCGCGGTGGGACGGCCGGAGGGCGTGGGTGCCGGGCCGTCCCCGCCCTTGCAGGAGGTGTTGTTGATGAGGCAGTTCGCCGGCTCTGTCTGTGCGGCGCCGGCGCCCTGGGCGACGAAGCCGACCACCACGCTCCTGCCGGGCTCCAGCCGCTTGCTCCACGCCTCCGGCCTGACGGTGACGTGCTGGCCGGCGGCGGTGAAGGTGGCGTTCCAGAGCGAGTCGATCTTCGCGCCGGCCGGGAGGTCGAAGCTGAGCGTCCAGTCCTCGATCGGGTGGCTGTCCGGGTTGGTGACCAGGTACTGGCCGGTGTAGCCGGCGTCCCAGCTGCTGGTGCGGCTGTAGACGGCGCCGAGCGAGGCGGCGCTGGCCGAGGAGGCGAGGACCACCACGCCGCCGGCGACCAGTGCGGCGGCGACCGCCGAGGCCCCGATGATCGTGCCCTTGCGGCTGCGCCGGCGGCGGCCTCGGCGGCTGTCGGGCTGGGTCGTCATGGCGCGTTACCTCCGCGGGTGCCTTGCGGTCGGCCGCCGTCCGGACGCGGGTGCGTACGGACTTCCGGGCGGCCGGCCCGGCTCGGTCGGGCGACCGGCGGGACCGACGCTAGCGGCGGGCCGGGGCCCGAACCGGCGGGCTGAGCGAGGGGTAGTGCTCCCTTAGGGCGGGCTTAAGGAAGATCCGTCCGCGGGCCGCCCGCGCGGGCCGGTCCACACACCGCCCCCGCGGCGGGTGCGCAGCATCCCCACGGCAGCTCCCCGGCTGCCGCACCGTCACCGCTGGAACAGCGCCCCCCGGTTGCGCCGCCGGACGGGCCGCGCCTGCGCCGTGTGGTCCGGGCGGCTCAGCAGCCGCAGCCGGATCTCCGCGCCCCCGAGCACGGCCGAGCGGCCGAGCGCCAGGTCGCCGCCGGTGGACTCGGTGAGCTTGCGGACGATGTCCAGGCCGAGGCCGGTGGAGCCGTCGCCGCCGTGGCCCGCGCCGCGCTCGAGGGCGGCGGCCGGGTCACTGAACCCGGGGCCGGCGTCGCCGACCAGCACGATGACCGAGCTGTCGGTGGCGAGCACGTCGACGGAGAAGGCGGTGCCGACGGCGGTGTGCCGGAACACGTTGCCGAGCAGCGCGTCGACGGCGGCGGCGAGGTCGGCGCGCTGGATCGGGACGGGTGCCGCCCGGTCGGCGCCGGCGAGTTGCCAGCGGCGTCCCTCGTCCTCGGCCAGGGCGGACCAGAACCCGACCCGCTCGCGGATCACCTCGGCGACGTCGCAGCCGACGGCCACGGCGGGCGCGTCCTCGGGGGCGCGGCGGGCCGAGCGGATGATCTGGTCGACCTCGCGCTCCAGTTGGGAGACCGCGTGCCGGGTGGCGTCGGCGGCGTCGCCCTCGCCGAGGGAGGCGGCGTTGAGCCGCAGCACGGTCAGCGGGGTGCGCAGCCGGTGGGACAGGTCGGCGGCCAGTTCCCTTTCGGCGGCGAGGAGTTGGACGACCCGGTCGGCCATCGTGTTGAACGCGTGGGCGGCCTCGCGCAGTTCCTCGGGGCTGCCGGCCGCCTGCCGGCCGTCCACCGGGACGCGGACGGCGAGGTTGCCCGCGCCGAGCGAGCGGGCGGCGCCGGCCAGCCGGCGGGCGGAGGCGACGATCCGGGTGCCCATCCGGTCGGCGACCAGGACGGCGATGGCGACGAGGGCGAGCGCGACCCCGGAGAGCACCAGCCAGGCGGTGGAGACGCCCCGGGTGAGGTCGCCGTCGGCGACGAACACCTCGACCACGGCGGTGCGCCCGGTGTCCACCGCGACCGGCTGGAGCAGCGCGTACCCGCCGGGCACCTCGACGGTGAAGGAGCGGCCCTGCCCGCCGGCGGTGGACACGTCGCCGGCGGCGGCCCGGGCCTCGCCGATGGTGGGGCCGCCGGGGCCGCCCACCCCGGGCGGTGCGGCGGCGGCCGTCGGGGCGGGCAGGTGGACGGCCATCCGGCCCTGCCCGCCGGCGTCGGTGCTGGCCAGGGCGCGGTTGATGGCGTCCTGGTCGGTGGTGATGGCGAGGGCCGGGCCGAGTGCGGCGGCCTGCCGCTCGGCGGCGGTGAACGCCCGGTCCCGGGCGGTCTGCTGGACCATCAGGCCGAGCGGGATGAGGAAGGCCAGCGCGACCATGGTGGTCCCGGCGACGGCGGCCTTGATCAGGGCCCAGCGCAGCGAGCGTCCGAACCGCCTCATGTCCGGTGCTCCGCGGGGCCCCCGGAGGGCTCCAGCCGGACGCCGACGCCCCGGACGGTGTGCAGGTAGCGGGGGTTGGAGGCGGTCTCGCCGAGTTTGCGGCGCAGCCAGGAGAGGTGGACGTCGATGGTCTGGTCGCCGCCGTAGGTCTGCTGCCAGACCTCGGCGAGGATCTCCTTGCGCGGCACGACCACGCCGGGCCGCCCGGCGAGGAAGGCCAGCAGGTCGAACTCACGGCGGGTCAGGTCGAGCGCCCGCCCGTCCAGCGCGGCCTCCCGCCGCTGCAGGTCGATGGCGAGTCCGCCGACCCGCAGCACCTGGGCGGCGGGGGCGGCGCCGCCGCCGAGCCTGCGCAGCACGGCGGCCATCCGGGCGCTGAGGTGTTCTCCGGAGAAAGGTTTCACCAGGTAGTCGTCGGCGCCGTCGTTGAGCAGCCGGACGATCTCCGCCTCGTCGTCCCGGGCGGTGCAGATGATCACCGGCACGTTGGTCAGGCCCCGGATCATCTTGAGCGCCTCGCTGCCGTCCAGATCCGGCAGGCCCAGATCGAGGATCACCAGGTCGCAGCCGACCTGGGCGACCTCCCGCAGCGCCTCGAGTGCCGTGCCCACACTGCGGACCGCATGACCGGTGTCGGTCAGGTGCCGGATGAGGGCGGAACGTACGAAGGGGTCGTCCTCGACCACGAGCACTGTTGCCATGGCCCTGCACGGTACGCCATCGGCGGTCAGTGGTCTGTACCTCGGGGTGGCCCCGGACACCGGGCAACTCCCCCGGGGGACACCAGGGGTGCCCGCCCGCACCGGCCCGGAGTACGGCAGGATGAGCGGACGATGCGGAACGGACTGGTACAGCTCGGCGCCTGGGCGGCGGCCACCGGGGCGGCGGTGGCGCTGTCCTGGTTCGGCGTGCACGCGGTGCTGACCGGCGCCGCGTTCGAGCAGCCGACGGCGCTGCCGCTGCCCTCGCCGACAGCAGACGGCACGCCGTTCACCGCGACCGTCACCCCGGACCCGGGCCACCCGGGCACCCCGACCGGGACGCCCGCCCCGCCGGCCTCCCCGACCGCCGCCGGCACCGGCCCGACGCACGGCCCGGCCCCCGTCGCCACCACGGCGGCCACCCCCGCCGGGGCCCCGTCGGCCACCCGCCGGCCCACGCCCGCCACGACCCCCACGTCGTCGGTGAAGAGCTACCCGGTGCCGGGCGGCAAGGTCGCCCTGGACATCCGCCCGGACAAGGCCTCGCTGGTCTCCGCCACCCCGGATCCGGGCTGGCAGATGCAGGTCTGGAACGGCGACCAGTGGATGCGGATCGACTTCACCAAGGGCGAGCAGGCCAACTCGGTCTTCGTCTACTGGAACGGGCACCCGCCCGTGGTGGAGACGGCGGTCCGCTGAACCCGCCGCACCGGGCCCCGTCGGACCCGCCGGGCCCCGTCCGGGCTCACCGGGCCCTCACCAGGCCTCGAACGGAAGGTAACCGGGCAGGTACGGCCCGCCGTAGCGGGACCGGTCGACCAGCGTGTGCCTCGTCCCGCCGGGCACCCCGATGGTCGCCAGCACCACCGTGCCGAAGCGGTCCCGCGCCTCGTACGGCTCGGCGAGCGACAGCGCGCCCCGGTCCACCGCGTAGTCGTAGGCGTAGTACACGTCGGGCACGCTCACCGAGAGGTCCAGCACGCCGTCCCCGTGCCGGGCCAGGTACCCGGCCAGCTCCCGCCCGCGCGGGCCGATCACCTGGACCAGCGAGGTGAGCACGATCCGCGTCCCGGGTGCGCTCAGCACGTAGGAGACCGTCTCCGGCTCCCCGGTCTCCGGCCCGGCGTAGGCGGTACATCGCAGTCCGAGTGCGGCGGCGTAGCGGTGGGCGGCCCGCTCGGCGTCGCCGACCGCGAAGACCACCGCGTCGGCGCGGCCCGTCGGGAGGGGGTCGGTCTCCCCCGGGCCGGCGGTGAGCAGGACGGGTTCGGCGGCGGTCTCGGTCATGTCGGCCCTCCCGGTAGGCGTACGGGACCACGTGGACCACGTGGGGCCCGCGCGCCGGGGTGGGGCCCGGCGCACGGGGTCGTGGCTGGAGGGTGGCGCCGAGCCGACCTGCGCGCAACTGTTCCGTTTCCTCCTGGTCAAGCTGTGCGCCGGGGCGGGAGAATCGGCGGCGCCGCTGTACAGAATGCCCATCGGAGGACGGAGCCGCGATGCCCCCCGCCCACTCCCCGAGCTCCTCAGGCTCGCCCAACTCCCCCGCCCCGCAAGGCGCTTCGGCCGGCGCCGGCCCCGGAGCGGGGCCGGGTGGCGGGAACGACGCGATCGACGCGCTGGACGGCCGGCTGATCCGGCTGCTGGCGGAGGAGCCCCGGATCGGGGTGCTGGAGTGCTCTCGCCGGCTCCAGGTCGCCCGCGGCACCGTGCAGGCCAGGCTCGACCGGCTGCAGGCCAAGGGGGTGATCGGCGGGTTCGGCCCGGAGGTGGACCCGGCCGCCCTCGGCTACCCGGTGACGGCCTTCGCGACCCTGGAGATCTCGCAGGGCCAGGGCGCCGACGTGCGCGCCCACCTGGCGAGCGTGCCGGAGGTGCTGGAGCTGCACACGATCACCGGGGCCGGGGACATGATGGTGCGGATCGTGGCCCGCTCCAACGCCGACCTGCAGCGGGTGATCGACCGCGTGGTGGGCTTCGACGGGATCGTCCGCTCGTCCACCGCGATCGCCCTGGAGAACCCGGTGCCGTACCGCATCCTGCCGCTGGTGGACCAGGCCGCGGCCGAGTAGGCCGGCCCGGGGCGCCTCCGGAGCCCCGCCGCGTCAGCAGCCGGGGACGCTCCCCCCGCTCTTCAGCGCCTCCAGCGCCGAGACCGCCTCGCCGAGCGTGCCGACCGGCACCAGCCGCAGCCCCGCCGGGGTGTTCACCTTGGCGTCCGCGCACTCGTCCTTGGGCAGCAGGAACACGGTCGCGCCGTCCCGGGCGGCCGCCTGCGTCTTCAGCGGGACGCCGCCGACCGCGCCGACGACGCCCTGGTCGTCGATGGTCCCGGTGCCCGCGATCTTGAGCCCGCCGGTGAGGTCGCCGCCCTTGCCGTCGCCGGCGAGCTTGTCGACGATGCCCAGGGCCAGCATCTGGCCGGCGCTCGGGCCGCCCACGTCACCCAGGTCGATCTTGACCTTCACCTGGTCCGGCGAGAGGTGGAGGTAGTCCAGCGCCGCAGTGGTGGCGCTGTCCTGCGACTCGGCCATCTGCTGGGCGGTCACCTGCTCGGCCTTGGCCGGGTCGCCCTGCGGGTAGACGGTGTCGGTCGGGCGCACCGCCTCGTCCCGGTCGAACCAGGCCTGCAGGGCGCGCCGGAACGTCGTCTCCTCGCCCGGGTTGGTGGCCGAGATGGTGACCATCCGCAGCTCGCCCTCGGTGGTGCGCAGCGGCGCCCCGGTGATGGTGATGACGGGCTTGCCCTGGTAGGTGCCGAGGGTGTCCGCGGTCAGCCCGGGCCAGGTGAGCGTGTACGGCAGCGGGACGAAGGCCGCCACGCCGAACAGCGCGGTGACCAGCAGGCCGCAGAGCGCGAGCGCGCGGGTGCGCGGGGAGGTCAGGGCCTTGGGGAGCTTGGTGTCGGACACAAGGGGAATCCAAACACACCTCGGCCGCTACCTCAGCGCGTCGGCCACCTCGGTCGCGGCCTCGACGACCCGGGGGCCGACCCGTTCGGGCACCAGCCCGTTGAGCATCACCACGCCGACGCTGCCCTCGATCCCGCTCAGCCCGAGCAGCGCGGCGGCCGCGCCGCACGCCCCCGACTGCTCCTCCGCGCGGGTGATGACGAAGCCCTGCTCCGGCCGTCGCTGGCTGGGGAAGGTGCGCGCCTCCAGGATCGCCCGGCCGGCGGCGCTCTCGCCGAGCGGGTGGCGCAGCCCGGTGCGGTAGGCGACGTGGAAGTCCGTCCAGCTCGGTTCGACCACGGCCACGGCCAGCGCCTCACTGCCGTCCACCAGGGTCAGGTGGGCGGTGGCACCGAGGTCCTCGGCCAGGCTGCGCAGGGCCGGCAGCGCGGCCTCGCGCAGCAGCGGGTGCACCCGGTGGGCCAGCCGCAGCACCCCGAGGCCGACCCGGGCGCGGCCGCCGATGTCCCGGCGGACCAGGCCGTGCTGTTCCAGGGTGGCCAGCAGCCGGTAGACGACGGTGCGGTTGACGGCCAGCCGCGCCGCCAGCTCGGTGACGGTGAGGCCGCGCTCGGAGTCGGCGAGCAGTTTGAGGACCCGGACGCCACGGTCCAGGGTCTGGGAGGTCTCGGCAGTCACGACGGGCATCCTTTCCGCGACGCTCGCGGGGCGGGCGACGCCGGTACGGGTTCGGTGTCGCGCGCAGGTGGGGGTGGCCGCGCTGGGACCGTACGTCGTCGCCCTTGACGTGCGTACGGTCCTGCGGCGCCCGTCCCGTGGGGGGTTGCCCGGCGGTAGAGCGTGGGGGAAAGGTAGTGAAGGAAATGTCGCGGCGGAAGTGGTTGTCCAAAATTCGGGCGTGATCGACATCAACGGCGCCGCCAAATCAGGACAGAACCCACCATTTCGCAGCCCCCGTCAGGGCATGTGTTCGACCCCGGTCCGAAGTCCGGACAGTTCGGGACAGAGGGGACCGCGGGCCCGCCGCGGCGGCCCGCCCCCGGACGGCCGCCGCGGCACCGGCTGCGCGACGGCCGCCCGGCCGGCTACTTCGCCCACTCACGGATCTTGGCGATCCGCGCCTTCAGCTGGTTGGCGGTGGCCTGGGCGGTGAGCGGCCCGCCGCACTGGCGCCGCAGCTCGTTGTGGACGGTGCCGTGCGGCTGGCTGGTGCGGTGGTGCCAGGCGGCGACCAGCGCGTTCAGCTCCTTGCGCAGCTCCCGCAGCTCCTGGTGGGTGACCACCGGCCGCTGCTCGGCCGGCAGCTCCAGCAGGTCGGCCTCCTCGGCCGGCTTGCCCTTGCTGCGCTGGATCTGGCGGTGCTGGCGCTTCTGCAGCAGCATCTGCACCTGGTCCGGCTCCAGCAGGCCCGGGATGCCGAGGTAGTCGTCCTCCTCCTCGCTCCCCGGGTGGGCCTGCATGCCGAACTCCATGGCGTTGTACAGCACCCGGTCGAAGACCGCGTCGGAGCCGATCGCCTCGTAGGAGAACTCCTCGCCGCCCGCGCCGTCCGGCCCGTCGTTGGCCCGCTCGGCCTCGGCGAGCAGCCGGTCCTCCTCGTCGAAGAGGCCGTCGCCCTCCTTCTTCGGCCGGTCCAGGACGTGGTCGCGCTGCAGCTCCATCTCGTTGGCGAAGCCCAGCAGCATCGGGATCGTCGGCAGGAAGACCGAGGCCGTCTCGCCGCGCTTGCGGGCGCGCACGAAGCGGCCGACGGCCTGGGCGAAGAACAGCGGGGTGGAGATCGAGGTGGCGTACACCCCGACGCACAGCCGCGGCACGTCGACGCCCTCGGACACCATGCGGACCGCGACCATCCAGCGGGACGTCCCGGCCGAGTAGTCGGAGATCCGCTTGGACGCCTCGGCCTCGTCGGACAGGACCAGGGTGACCTTCTCGCCGCTGATCTCGCGCAGCAGCTTGGCGTACGCCCTGGCCACGGTCTGGTCGGTGGCGATCACCAGGCCGCCGGCGTCCGGGATCGCCTTGCGGACCTCGGTGAGGCGGCGGTCGGCGGCCTGCAGCACGCTCGGGATCCACTCGCCCTGCGGAGCCAGCGCGGTGCGCCAGGCCTGGGCGATCAGATCCTTGGTCATCGGCTCGCCGAGCCGGGCCTCCAGCTCGTCGCCCGACTTGGTGCGCCAGCGCATGTTGCCGCTGTAACTGAGGAAGATCACCGGCCGGACGACGTGGTCGGCGAGCGCGTGCCCGTAGCCGTAGGTGTAGTCGGCGACGGACTTGCGCAGGCCGTCGGCGCCCGCCTCGTACTGGACGAAGGGGATCGGGTTGGTGTCCGAGCGGAACGGCGTCCCGGTCAGCGCCAGCCGGCGGGTGGCCGGCTCGAAGGCCTCGAAGCAGGCCTCGCCCCAGGACTTGGAGTCACCGGCGTGGTGGATCTCGTCCATGATCACGAGGGTCTTGCGCGCCTCGGTCCGGTTGCGGTGCAGCATCGGGTTCACGCCGACGCCCGCGTACGTCACCACGATGCCCTGGTAGTCCCGGGAGAGCGGGCCGGAGGAGTAGGCCGGGTCGAGCCGGATGCCTATCCGTGCGGCGGCCTCGGCCCACTGCTTCTTGAGGTGCTCGGTCGGCGCGACGACCGTCACCTGCTGCACCAGGTGGTTGTGCAGGAGGTACGAGGCGAGGGTGAGCGCGAAGGTGGTCTTACCGGCGCCCGGGGTGGCGACCGCGAGGAAGTCGCGCGGCTGCGTCTCGATGTAGCGGTCCAGCGCGCCCTGCTGCCAGGCCCGCAGCTTGCCCGCGGTGCCCCAGGGGGCGCGGCCGGGGAAGGCCGGGGAGAGGTGGTGCGAGGCGGCGGTGGCGGCGTGGCCGCCGGTCCGGGCGGGGGCCTGCGGCTCCGGGGCGTCGGAGAACAGCGGCATCGAGGAGGCGGCGGCAGTACTCACGGTCTCCGAGGGGGATCATCGCAGGTCAGAGGCGGTTCTACGGCCCCGTCCCGCGGTCGGGCGGCGATCGGACAACCGGTCCAGCGTACCGGTTGGGCGCTGTTCGAGCGTTCAGCCGGGGCCTCGCGCCGGGCCCTGGCGGCCGGAAATCGACGTGACACGGATCACACCGTCGCGGCGCCCGAACCGGGTAATCACCGCCCGTCCCGGGACTCCCACCAGTGCGAGGCCGCCCCAACCCTCCCCGTGCCGACCGGCCTCGCACCGACCCGAAGGGACCTGCCGTGCACACCGCCGCCGAAGAGACCGTCCAAGCCCGTCTGATCCTCTCCGCCCACCGCTCGGTGCGGCTGCGGGTGGTCCTGACCTACCTGCCGGCGGACCCGTTCGCGGTCCGGATGGCCTTCCCCGCCGAGTTCTCCCTGGACGACCCGGCGGCCGACGGCGCCGGCCCGGGCGAACCCGGCGGGGAGGACGTCGTCTGGGTCTTCGCCCGGCAGCTGCTCTCGGCCGGCCTGGAGCTGCCGGCGGGCGTCGGCGACGTCCACGTCCGCCCCGCGTCCGGCCAGCGCACCATGGTCGAGCTGCGGGCGCCGGAGGGCACCGCGCTGATCCGCTTCGACACCGCCGACCTGCGGCGCTTCCTGTGGCACAGCCGGCTGCTCGTCCCCGAGGGCGAGGAGCACCTGCACCTGGACGCCGACCGCGCCCTCGCCGAGCTGCTCGGCTGAGCCCGGGCCCGCGCGGAGCCGACGGCCGGCTCCGCGGGCCCGGCCCGGCCGCCGGCTCAGCCCGACAGCCGCCGCATCAGCCGCACCCCCTGCGCCGGCGTCAGGTGCGGCAGGTACGCCTTGCCGATCGCCCGGGTGATGCCCGGCAGCGCGGCGGGGTCGGGGTACGCCATGTACATCGGCCGGTACTCCGGCTGGAACTTCGACTTGAACGCGAGCAGCGAGCGGAAGCCGTACACCGGCTCCAGCACCCGGCCCATCCAGTCCAGCATCCGCTGCAGACCGGTGGGTCCCTCGCCCTGCCCGGAGCGGGCCAGCGGCGCGCCGGACAGCGAGAGGAACCGCGCGCCCTCCTCCTTGAAGCCCAGCGCGGCCGAGGCGATCAGGAACTCGTTGACGCCGCGGAAGCCGTCCGAGCGGCGGCGCATGAAGTCCAGCGTCCAGCCGACCGGAACGCCGTTCTCGTACACCGGCATCCAGCTGGTCAGCCCGTGCACGACGCGCTGCTCGTCCACCGCGATCAGCACCCGCACGTCCGGGTCGTCCAGCTCCTCCAGCCCGCCCAGCGTGAAGCCCATCTCGGGCAGGCCCTTCTCGGAGACCCACTCCTCGGAGATCTCGCGGATCTGGTCCCGCAGCGCCCTCGGCGCCTCGTGGTAGGCCCACCACTCGGCGGTGATGCCCTGCTTGCCGGCCTTGTTCAGCGCCGTCCGGATGTCCTGCCACTTGCGGCCGGTGAAGGCCAGCTCGGGCAGCGCGACCACGGTGTCCTCGGCGACCTGCACCGAGCGCCAGCCGAGCTGTGCGGCGGCCGACCGGGTCTGCGGGGAGACGCTGTAGAAGCACGGGGTCCAGCCGCGGGCGTCGCAGAACCGGGCGAAGCCCGCCACCGCCCGCTCCCGGGCCTCCGGTTCGCCGAACGGGTCGCCGGTGGTCAGCGCCACGGTGCCGCGCACCCGGTAGGCGACCGCCGCCCGGCCGTCCTCGTCGAACCAGTAGTGGTTGCCGTCCCAGGTGGTGATGAAGGAGAGCGTCCCGCCGCCGTACGCGGTGAGCAGCGCCCGGGCCCGGGCGGACGCGTCCGCGTCGGTGTGCAGGACCGGCCGGCGGAAGGCCACCAGCAGCGCGCTCAGCGTGACCACCCAGAACGCCAGCCCGGAGTACGTCTCCAGCAGGAGCGCCACCCGGCCGACCGCTATCGGGTAGTCCGGCGTGAGGTCGTTGTACGCGGGCGGCAGGAACAGCGCCGGCAGCCCGTGCAGCAGGCGGCGCAGGTTCGCCCCCGGCTCGAACTGGTCGGCCACCAGCACCCCCACGCCCGCGTAGGCGGCGCAGGCGGCCAGCGCGGCGCCGCCGATCACCGACCCGAGCCGGCGCACCGCCCGGCCGGCCAGCCGCATCCGGAAGCGCTGGCGGGTGGCCAGCAGCAGTCCGAGGGTGAGCAGCGGCAGCAGCAGCGCCTCGACGAAGTACTGGACCACGTCGCCGCTGTCCGGCCCGGAGTCCAGGTACAGCCAGCCCAGCAGCCCGGCCCAGAGCAGCTCGGTGGCGACGGTGATCCGCCAGGCCAGCCGCAGCCCGCGGCGCAGCCCCTCGGCGAGCACCAGCAGCAGGGCCGGGAACAGGGCGGCCATCAGTCGGCCGGGGGTGTCGAAGATCCGCTCGACGGCGTGCGCGCGGGCGCAGTCGTGCGCCGACACCGCGCAGAAGTCGGCGACCTCCTCGGGGCTGAGGCGGTGCGACAGGTACAGCTCGGAGAAGGTGTTGAACGGCCCGGTGGCGTTGTCGTACAGCGAGGCGATCAGCGGCCCGAAGGCGGCGGCGACCAGGCAGAGCGCGATCAGCACCCGGGTCTCGGAGTGCGAGGAGCGGTGCGTGCGCAGGTGCTGCCGGCCCCGGTTGAGCAGGGCGCCCGCGCCGAGTCCGACGAGCGCGGCGGCGCACCGCTGGACGCTCTGCAGGTGGCCCACGTACAGCGTCATGACCAGCGGGACGAGCAGCACCAGCAGGTGCAGCCGGCGGCGCCAGAGCACGGTGAGCCGGTAGCCGAGCACCGCGGCGAGCGCGAACAGCCCGACGCCGGGGCCGACGGCGGTCTGGTCGGCCACCGAGGCGGTCCACTGCTCACCGGCCCGGGAGCCGACCGCGACCAGCCCGGCGCCCAGCAGGGTGCCCGCCAGCTGCCCGGCGACCAGCACCGCGAGTGTCCGGGCCCGGCCGAGCCGGTGCTCGGCCGCCGGGCCGACCAGGAGCAGCAGCAGGCTGGTGAACACGTAGGAGCCGGCGCCGGAGCACCAGAACAGCGAGCTGAAGGGGGTCCACCAGTGGCCCTCGGCGAGGGTGGGCAACCCCACCCCGACCCGGGCGAGCAGCCGCTCGGACGGCCCGTGCGCCAGGCTGCCGGTGGCCGCGCCGACGGCCCAGAGCCCGGCCAGCAGGGCCAGGGTCAGCGGTGCCGAGCGCAACCGGCCGCCGAAGGCCGCCGCGGCCCGGCGCAGCCGCTGCGGGCGCGGGTCGGGCGTGCCGGCGACGGGCGCGCGGTCCCGCGGCCACTCGCGCTCCTCGGCCGGCGCCGGGGCCGCCAGGAGCCGCATCACCGGATCAGCCCGGTCTGCTGGGAGAGCCAGGTCAGGTTCTGCTCGAAGGCCTGCCGGAAGACCACCCAGCTGTGCCAGCCGGGGATGGTCTGGTAGGCGACGTCCATGCCGGCGGCCTGGGCGGCCGCGAAGGCCTTCTCCTGCATCGGGCGGAAGTCCGGGTCGTTGGCGCCGACCACGAACCGGCCGGCGGTGTCGGGGAACTTCTTCCGCGCCATCAGGTGCAGCGGGTCGACGGCGTCGAAGGCGGCCTCGTCGCCGCCGAAGGCCTTGTCGACGGTCTCGCCGCGGCTGCCCAGGGTCGGCTCGTCCTGCCCGGAGATGTCCAGGAAGCTGCCGTAGACGTCGGGGGCGTTGACGGCGAGCTGGAGCGAGCAGGTGCCGCCGAGCGAGAGCCCGCCGATGGCGAAGGCGGTGCGGCCGGTGGCGGTCTGCAGGTTCCGGTGGATCCAGTCCGGGACGTCCTCGGCCAGGTAGGTGTGCGCCTTGGCGATCCGGGAGTCCATGCAGAGCGTGTTGGTGATGGGGCTGCCGGTGGGGTCGGCGACCACCACGATCGGGGCGAGGCCCTGGTGCGCGGCGGCGAAGGCGTCCAGGGTGTCCCGGATGGCGCCGGAGTTGACCCAGTCCTCCGGGGCACCGGGCTGGCCGGGCAGCAGCACCACGACGGGCAGCAGCGGGCGGGGGGTGGCCTGGTAGGCGGGCGGCAGGTAGACGTAGCCGCCGCGGGCCTTGAATCCGGACTTGGCGCCGGGGATGGTCACCCCGGAGAGGGTGCCCTTGGCGGGCAGGCCGGCGGGCGCGTGCCACTGCTCCTCGACGGGCCGGCCGGGCGAGGCGGCGACGGTGCTGGCCGTCCTCCCGGTGGTGAGCGCCTCGATCTCGGGCGCCAGCATGGCCCGGGCGGTGGGGTACTGGTCGAAGCCCCGGTTGACCTGGGAGGCGGCCATCAGCAGGACCAGCACGGCACCGCCGGCCGCCAGCAGCCGCCGGCGGGTGGCGAGCAGCGGGGCGCGGAGCAGGAGCAGGCACACCGCGAACAGCGCGACGGCTATCCAGCGCATCACGAAGTCCGGAGTGCCCTCCGGGAAGGGGTGCCACCAGCCGTCGACGGCGATCTTCACCAGGGCGGTGAGCGCGGCGGCCAGCAGCAGGGCGCCCAGCAGGCGCGGGGCCCGCCAGCGCTCGTGGCGGGAGAACGCGAGCAGGACCAGCGCGCCCCAGCCGGCGGAGAGCACGGCGTACGGGACGGGGCCGTGGGTGAGCGGCCAGTCGATCGGGTTCCAGCGGGTGGCGAGGGTCAGCGTGGTCATGCGGCTTTGCCCGGCCGGGTGGTGTCGGCCAGGAAGCCGTAGGCGACGACGTTGCCCTCGTAGCCGTGCTCCTCGCTGTACGCGCCGCCGCAGGTGATCACCCGCAGCTGTGCGTCGGCGGCCTGGCGGTACACCCGGTCGTCCGGGAAGTCCTTTCGGTCGTGCACTTCGATGGCGTAGAGCTGGTAGACGGCGGTGGCGCCGTCGGCGCGGGCGATCTCGATCCGGTCGCCGCGGTGGAGCGCCCCCAGGTGGTAGAAGACGGCCGGGCCGGCCTTGGTGTCGACGTGCCCGGCCAGGATGGCGGTGCCGCGCTGCCCGGGGCTGGCGCCGCCGCGGTACCAGCCCGCCAGGTTGCGGTCGGCCTCGGACGGGGCTTCGAGGTGCCCGTCGGGGCCGACGCCCAGCGCGGTGACGGGGGCGTCCAGCCGGACGGACGGGATGCGGATCCGGGTCGGGGCGGACGGGCCGAGCGGCGGTACGACGGAGACCGGGGCGAAGCCGGAGAGGGCCTGTCCGACGCCGGGTGCGGGCGGCAGGGCGCCCGGTCCGCCGTCGTGCAGCAGCCAGGCACCGAGCACCAGCGCGGCACCGGCCGCCAGGGTGCCCGGCCACGGGCTCCTGCTCTGCTGGACGCCCACGGGCGCTCCCCTCTGCCGACGGAATCCCGATTCCTGGGAGTTTCCTGGGAACAATTGAAGCGGATCGGACCCTAATGCACGTCCATACGATGGTCGTACCGACACCCGCCGATCGGCAGGGACGGCGGCCCGGCGCCTGCGCCGAGTGGACGCCGGATCACGGAGCGCGACAGCGGCGTCCCGCGCCGGGCACCCCGCCGCTCGCGCGTCAACGCGCCCGGCAAGAGCTTCGACGTGGACGGGACCGGACTGGTTGCGTCAATCGAGCGATCGATTGAGACCGTCCGTGGTGCCTCTCCGACCGATCACGCCCACATGCCATGCTGACCCGGTCACGGGTTGTATCACCCCACTTGTCCGACCGGACTTTCGCGCGCCTGAACGCCCGCCGAACGCCTCATGAACGGAGTGACCATGGAAGCCCTCTCCCGCCGCACCCTGCTGGCCGCCGGTGCGGCCACCGCCGCGGCCCTGGCCGCCGGCTGCGGCAGCAACGGCGCGGGCGGCGGCGAGCGGGCGACGGGACCGGCCGTACCCGCCCCCGGCGAGGCCGTCGAGCAGACCGCCACCCCCGCCCCGGCCCCCAAGCCGCAGGCCGCCCTGATCGGCGACGGATCCACCTCCGACACCGGCGCCCAGCCCCGCCAGCCGGTGCCCGAGCGGCTCCGGGCCGGCGAGCGCCCGCCGCAGTTCGTGGTCTTCTCCTGGGACGGCGCCGGCGAACTCGACAACGGGCTGTTCGCCCGCTTCCGCCGGCTGGCGCAGGAGCACAACGCGTCGATGACCTTCTTCCTCAGCGGCCTCTACCTGCTGCCCGAGTCCAAGAAGGACCTCTACCGCCCGCCGCAGCACAAGGTCGGCGCCTCCGACATCGGCTACCTCAGCGACCAGCACATCCACGACACCCTGGAGAACCTGCACGCGGCCTGGCTGGAGGGCCACGAGATCGGCACCCACTTCAACGGCCACTTCTGCGGCTCCACCGGCGTCGGCAAGTGGTCCCCCGAGGAGTGGGACAGCGAGATCCAGCAGGCGATGGACTTCGTCACCAACTGGCGCACCAACACCGGCTTCACCGACCTCCCGGCGCTGCCCTTCGACTACCGCAAGGAGCTGATCGGCAGCCGCACCCCCTGCCTGGAGGGCCAGCGCAACCTGCTGCCCACCGCCGTCAAGCGCGGCTGGCGCTACGACAGCAGCGGCAACGGCACCCAGGTCTGGCCGCAGCGGATCCAGGGCGGGGCCCTGTGGGACCTCCCGCTGCAGTCCATCCCCTTCCCCGGGCACACCTTCCAGGTGCTCTCGATGGACTACAACATCATGTACAACCAGTGCGGTCCCAACACCAAGGCCGACCCGGCGCTCTACCCGGGCTTCCAGGCCCAGGCCCGCGACGCCTACCTGATGGGCTTCGACCGCACCTACCGCAGCAACCGCGCGCCGTACATCATCGGCAACCACTTCGAGGAGTGGAACGGCGGCATCTACATGAACGCCGTCGAGGACGCCCTCAAGGTCATCGCGGGCAAGCCGGAGGTCCGGCTGGTGTCGTTCCGCCAACTGGTGGACTGGCTGGAGGCCCAGGACCCGGCGGTGCTGCGCAAGCTGCAGGGCCTCGCCCCCGGCCAGTCGCCGACCGGCGGGTGGGAGGCCTTCCTGGGCACCCCGGCGGCGCCGCCGGCGAGCTCCTCGGCGACCGCCACCGACAGCGCCACCGCCACCGCCACCGCCGGCTGACCGTCAGGCCCGGCGCACCCGGCCGGAGACCAGCGCACCCAGCAGGGCCACCCCGGCCATGGTCAGGAAGATCACCGTGAAGGCGCCGGCCGAGCCGGTGGACCCGGCCCCCTCGTGGGCGGCGGCCAGCGAGCCGCCGCCCAGGGCCGCGAACAGCACCCCGGCCAGACCCACCAGCAGCACGTTGCCCAGCGCGTCGCTCATCTGCAGCGAGGCCGAGTTGGCCCCCGCGTCCTCCGGCGCGGACAGCTTCATCATCAGCACGCTCACGCTGGCGACCGTCAGGCCCATCCCGATCCCGCCGACGCCCCAGGCGACCGCCGCCACCCAGGCCGGCACCGCCGGGACCAGCACCAGCGCCGCGCCCGCGATCGCCACCGCGGTCAGCACGAACCCGCCCCGGATCATCGCCTCGCGGTAGCGCTCCGCCCCCGGCCGCCCCTGCAGCCACGAGCCCAGCGCCCAGGAGAGCCCGCCGCTGGTCAGCGTGAGCCCGGCCAGCGTCGGGGACAGCCCGCGCTGGGTGACCATCATCAGCGGGATGAACGCCTCGGCCGCGAAGAACGCCCCCGCGGCCACCCCGCGCAGCAGGATCACCGTCGGCAGGCCGCGCCCGGCCCGCAGCGTCCCGGTGGGCAGCAGGCCCAGCACGGCGGGCAGCAGCAGCGCCGCACCGGCCGCCGCCGGGAGCAGCCCCAGCAGGTCGAGCCGCTGGCCGGCGTACTGCAGCAGGCCCGCCCCGACCGCCGCCATCGCGGCCAGTACGGTGCGCCGGCGGTCGAAGTCCGCGCCCTTCGCCACCGGGTGCTCCCGCTCGGAGCGGGCCAGCGCCGGGCCCATCACGGCCAGCGGCAGCAGGATCAGCACGGGCACCGCCAGGAACACCCAGCGCCAGCCCAGGTGCTGGGTGACCGCCCCGGAGACCACCGGGCCGACGATCGAGGGCAGCACCCAGGCCGAGGAGAAGGCCGCGAACACGGACGGCCGCAGCCGCTCCGGGTAGGCCCGGCCGACCACCACGTACAGGGCGACGATCACCAGGCCGCCGCCCAGCCCCTGGACCGCCCGCCCGGCCACGAACAGCCACATCCCCGGCGCCGCGCCGGCCACCACCAGTCCGGCGCCGAACACCGCGATGCCGGCGAACAGCGGCTGCAGCGGGCCGCGCCGGTCGCACCACTGGCCCGAGACGACCAGGGCGAACAGCGTGGTGGTGAAGTAGCCGGAGAAGGCGAAGGCGTAGAGCCCGAGGCCGTCGAGCTGGCGGGCCGCCACCGGCATCGCGGTGTTGACGGCCGTCGCCTCGAAGGCGAGCAGCAGGACCACCGAGACGATCCCCAGCGTCAGCGCCCGGTAGCGGCCGCTGAGGACCCCGCCGCCGGGGTCGTCGTCGAGGGGTACGGGCGCGGGGTCGACCGAGGTGGGGGAGGCAGTGGTCATACGTAACATCGTAAGGGCCGTCCGGCTGGGTGACCCCTGACTCCGGTCGCTGACCGGATCCGCCGCAGGACCTAGGACCCGCCGCCCGGCACGGCCCGGGACCACCGCGTCAGTGCAGCGCCTTGAGGCCCACCACGCCGGAGACGATCAGCAGCAGGCAGCCGATCCGGGCCGCGGTCACCGCGTCCCCCAGGACGGCCATGCCGTAGAGCGCGGTGCCGACCGCGCCGATGCCGACCCACACCGCGTACCCGGTGCCGATCGGGATGGTGCGCATCGCGTACGCCAGCCCGCCCATGCTCAGCAGCAGGGCGACGCCGAAGACGAGGCTGGGGACGAGCCGGGAGAAGCCCTTGGACGATTCCAGGGCGACCGCCCACACGGTCTCCAGGACACCCGAGACGATCAGAACGAGCCAAGCCATGACGGCCGTACCTCCGCAGTCCACAGCGGCCGGATTGCCGCTGAACTGCGCCGTCTTGTCGTCACCGGGTACGACGCGCTCGTCCGGGGTGGCCGGAGTCCGACCACCTGTCTCCGACCGTAGCACGGGCCGCCGCCGGAGTTGCCATGCAGAATTTACATTCGGCCGTTGACGGTCCGTCGCGGAATCCGCCACCATGAATTCACTGGCCGTGTGCCCGAGTGGCTTAGGGAACCGTCTGCAAAGCGGTACACGCGGGTTCGATTCCCGCCATGGCCTCGAAAAGGAATTGCCGGTCGGCTTTCGCGCCGACCGGCAATTCCCGTTTCCGGGAATTCCCGGTCAGCCCGCGATCGCGTCCTCGGGGCGGATCGGCAGCCGGCCGACCGGCAGGCCGGTGGCGGCGCGGACGGCCGCCGCGACGGCCGCCGGGGCCACCACCGCGGGCACCGCGCTGACCGCCTTCGCGCCGAAGGTCGCCACCACGTCCCGCTCCTCCAGCAGGGCGGCGATCCGCACCTCCGGGGTGTCCAGGGCGGTGGGCAGCCGGTAGCCGGTGAGCGAGGGGTTCTGCAGCACCCCGCCCTCGGTGCGCAGGTCCTCCAGCAGCGCCAGGCCGACGCCCTGTGCCACCCCGGCCTCGATCCGGTCCTCGATCTGCCGCGGGTTCAGCGCCCGGCCGACGTCCTGCGCGACCGTCATCTCGACCACCCGGACGGCGCCCAGCTCGATGTCCACGTCCACCACCGCGCGCATCGCGCAGAAGGCGATGGAGACGAAGGCGTCGCCCTGCCCGTTCTCGTCCAGCGGCTCGGTCGGGTGCGGGCGGCACTGCGCGGTGGCCCACAGCTCCTTGCCCTCCAGCGCCTCGGCGACCGGCATGCCGAGCACCCCGTCGTACGAGGTGATCTTGCCGTCGGCGATCTGCAGCAGCTCCGCGGACATCCCGAAGTTGGCGGCGATCGGCTGCAGCAGCTGGTGGCGGACCATCAGCGCGGCGCGCTCCACCGCGCCGCCGGAGACCCAGGTGTGCCGGCCCCGGGCGGACGGCCCTGCGATCGACTGGTCGCTGTCGGCCGGCGCGATGTAGACCTCGCTGACGCCCAGCACGCTCTGCACGATCTGCCGCGCCAGGGTGGCGAAGCCCTGCCCGGAGTCGACGGCCGCGCAGATCACCGTGGCGTGGTCACCGCTGACCCGCACCGTGGCGGTGGAGACCTCGTCCTCGCCCTCGGCCCCGAGCATGTGCACCATGCCGACCGCGTAGCCGATCCCGCGCCGCACCGCGGCCGGGTCGCCGGCGCCGCCGGGCCCGCCCGGCAGCAGCCACTCGGCGTCCGGGTCGTCCACCGGCAGGGCCGGCAGCGGCTCGGCCGCGACGGCCTCCAGCAACGCGCCCACCGGCGCGGGGCAGGTGACGGCCTGCCCGGTGGGCATCGGGTCCCCGGTGGACATCGCGTTGCGGCGGCGGATCTCCACCGGGTCCACGCCGATCCGGGCGGCCAGCTGGTCCAGCTGCGACTCGTGGGCGAAGCAGGCCTGCAGCGCGCCCTCGCCGCGCATCCGCCCGGCCGGCGGGTTGTTGGTGCGCACCGCCCAGGCGTCCACGAAGACGTTCGGGCAGACGTACGGGCCGACCGAGAAGGCCGTGGCGGCCGCCAGCGCCTCGGCGGAGACGTCCGCGTACGCGCCGCCGTCCAGCAGGATCTGCGCCTCGACCTTGACCAGCCGGCCCTCGGCGTCGGCGTGGTGGCGGTAGCGCAGCAGCGCGGGGTGGCGCGAGGTGTGGGTGTGGAAGGACTCCTCGCGGGTGAGGGTCATCTTCACCGGGCGGCCGGTGCGCAGCGCCAGCAGCGCCAGGGTGACCTGGAACGAGAGGTCCTCGCGGTCGGTGGTGGCGCCGGGCACCCCGGTGACCACCAGCCGGACCCGGTCGGGCTCCAGGCCCAGGCAGGCCGCGGTGCGGTCGCGGTCGCCGTGCGGGTCGGTGGAGGACAGGTGCAGCTCGACGCCGCCGTCCGGGCGCGGCACGGCGAGCCCGGCCTCGGCGCCGAGCGGCGCCGGGTCCTGCCGGCCGACCTGGTAGAGGCCCTCGACGATGACCTCGCCGGCCGCCTCCGGGTCCCCGGTGCGCAGCGGCAGGTGGCGGAACAGGTTGCCGTCCGGGTGCAGCGGCGGGGCGGTGAAGGCCTGCTCGGGGTCGGTGACGGCCTCCAGCGGCTCGTAGTCGACCGTGATCAGACCGACCGCGAGCCGGGCGGTGTCCGGGTGGTCGGCCGCCACCGCGGCGATCGGCTCGCCGTGGTGGCGCACCACGCCCGCGGCCAGCACCGGCCGGTCGGCGAGGATCGGGCCGGCCGGGGCGCCGTCCGGGGTGCCGTCCGGGCCGGGCGGCAGGTCGGCGGCGGTGACCACGGCGTGCACGCCGGGCAGCGCCAGCGCGGCCGAGGTGTCGATGCCGCGGATCCTGGCGTGCGGGTGCGGCGAGCGCAGCACGGCGCCCCAGAGCAGCCCCTCGGCCCAGAGGTCGGCCGCGTACGGGAAGATGCCGAGCGCCTTGGGCAGCGCGTCGCTGCGCAGCGGTGAGCTGCCCAGGCCGAACGGCTCCGGTGCGCCGCCCTCGCCGCCGTCCTGCTGGAGTGCTGCGCCGATGTCGGTAGGCGACGTCATGATGCGTGGTCGTCCTCGGGGAGCCGGATGCCGTGGGCGGGGGTGGCGCCGTACGGGACGCCGGCCTGGGCGCCGTCGTCGGCCGGGGCGCCGTGCGGGGGCGCGGGGACGTACGGGGTGCCGTGCGGCGGCGTGCCGTCGAAGGCGGCGCCGGGCAGCGGCGTGCCGTGCGCGGGGGTGGGCTGGTAGACCGGGGCGTCGTACCCGGTGTCGTAGCCGTTCTGCTGCGGGTAGCCGTCCGCGGGGTAGCCGCCGTCCGGGTAGACGCCGTGGACGGGCGTCCCGTGCGCGGGGGTGGTCTGGTACGGCTGCTCGGGGTAGCCCTGCTGCGGGTAGTACACCTGGTCGTCGGCGGCCTGGGAGGGGATGCCCTGGACCGGCGTCAGGACGGCGGTGTCGTACACGCCGGTGTCGTAGCCGCCCTGGCCGTCGCCGTACGGCCCGCCCCCGGCCGGGGCCTCCTCGACGGGCGGCTGCGGGACGTGCTCGATCCACGCGTCGGCGTCGGTGTAGACCGGCGGGTCGGCGACCGGCTCGGGTTCGGCGACCGGCGCCGGGGCGGCCGTCCCGTCGGCGGGCTGGTCGGCGAGCGCCGCCTCCTCCGCCTCCTCGGCCTCCAGGGCGCGCGCGTCGGCGATGCTCTGGACGGCGGCCAGCACGCCCCGGTAGCCGGTGCAGCGGCAGAGGTTGCCGCAGAGCGCCTGCCGGGCCTCGACCTCGGTGGGCCGGTGGTTGCGCTGGAGCAGGTCGTGGACCGCCATCGCCATGCCCGGGGTGCAGTAGCCGCACTGCACCGCGCCGGACTCGGCCAGCGCCTGCTGGACGTCGCTGGCGCCGCCGGCGGCCGACAGGCCCTCGACGGTGTTGATCTCGCTGTCCGCGGCCAGTGCGGCGGGCACCAGGCAGCCGGCCACCAGCTGGCCGTCCACCTGCACCGAGCAGGCCCCGCACTCGCCCTGTTCGCAGCCGTCCTTGGCGCCGGCCAGGCCGAGCCGCTCGCGCAGCACGTAGAGCAGGCTCTCACCGATCCAGGCGTCGGTGACGGGCCGTTCGAAACCGTTGACCCGCAACGTGTAGGAGGCGCACGGGCGCAGCTCGCGGCTGACCTGCGGGGTGAGGCCGAGCGGGTCGGCGTCGAGGGTCTCGATGGGGTCTGTGCTCACTTCAGCGCCCTTCCCAGTGCCCGTCGGGCCAGCACCGATACGGTACGCCGTAGCCGAACGGCGGCCGCGCTCGGCCCCTCGGTCACGGCCTCCCAGGCGCCCTCGGCGCCGTAGGTGTCGGGGACGCAGGCGGCGGCCACGTACTCGCCGAAGGCGGCGGTGGCGGCCGGGTCGATCTCCCGGCTGCCGTCCCAGTCGATGCAGCCGGCGACCCAGGCCTCGGCCTCCAGCGGGCGCAGCGGCACCGGGGCGACGGCGCCGACCGCGCAGCGCACGGCGCGCCGGGCCGGGTCGAGCACGAGGGCGACGGAGGCGGTGGCGCGGGCCGGGCCGCTGCGGCCGGTGGCCTTGAGGAAGACCTGCGGCGCGTGCAGCAGCGGGACCCGCACCCAGGTGAGCAGTTCGCCGGGGCGCACCGGGTCGAGCCCGGTGAGCAGGTGGCTGACCGGCACCTCGCGGCTGCCGCCGGCCCGGGCCAGGGTGACGCTGGCCTCCAGGGCGGCGAGCACCGGGAGGGTGTCGCCGGCCGGGGCGGCGGTGACGATGTTGCCGCCGAGGGTGCCGACGTTGCGGACCTGCGGCGGGCCGGCGGTGCGGGCGGCGTCGGCGAGCGCGGGGATGAGCGCGGCGAAGTCGGGGCGGTCCATCCGGGCGTGGGTGAGTCCGGCGCCGAGGACCGCGGTGCCGCCGTCCTCGTAGCGCCAGCCGCGCAGTTCGGTGATCCGGCCGAGCCCGACCAGGGCGGCGGGGCGCAGCCGTCCGGCGTTGACGGCCTCCATCAGGTCGGTGGCTCCGGCCACCGGTACCGCGGCCGGGGCGGCGGCCAGCGCGTCGACGGCCTCGTCGAGGGAGGCCGGCAGCATGATCGTCCGGTTCACCTGGGTCCCACCGTGCTCCACTTGCTCATCGATCGCCTGCCGCCCGCGGCCTTCGGCCGTGGTGTCCGCGTCAGCAGCCCGGCCTGGCCCGTAGGGTACGGGCGATCGGGCCGGGTTGGGCAACTCTGGCACACAATGCTCGATGATCATTTCGGGACGGGTGAACGGGACTGCCCGATTGGGACGGATACCGGGCGGTATCTGCCCCGGCCCGGATCGAGCCAGGGCAGATGTTCATCTTTTCTTGACGTCAGATGACCACTCAGAAGTTCCCGAAGCGGCACCGCGGGATCCCCGGACCCCGACGTCGGCGGGATCACCGCACCGGCGGCGGGCCCTCGATCGGGCGGCCGGCCACCCCGGGCCGGCGCTGCCAGGGGTGCGGGCCCTCGACCGGGCGGTACTCCACGCCGAGCGCGTCCAGCACCCGCAGGTGCCCCCGCAGGCGGCGCTCGAAGCCCGCGTAGTCGCGCTCCGCGGGCACCGCCGGCAGGTCCGACCAGGCGACCTCGGCGAAGGCCACCAGCCGGGGGAAGGCCCGGTAGTCGACGTCCCGGGCGCTGTCCGCGAACTCGCTCCACAGGTTGGCCTGGGTGCCGATCACCCGCCGGGCGGCGGTCTCGTCCAGCTGCTCCGGCACCGGCTCGAAGCGGTAGACGTCCTCCAGCGTCCGCACGAAGCCCACCGGGATCGGCTCGTCCGGCCCGTCCGCCTGCCGGTGGTCGAGGTAGACGTGCTGCTCGGGGCACATCACCACGTCGTGCCCGGCCCGCGCGGCGGCGATCCCCCCGCCGAAGCCGCGCCAGGAGGAGACGGCGGTGCCCGGCGCCAGACCGCCCTCCAGGATCTCGTCCCAGCCGATCAGCCGGCGCCCGCGCTCCGCCAGCCAGCGGTCGAAGTGCCGGATCACGTGGCTCTGCAGCTCGTCCTCGTTGGCCAGGCCGAGCTCGCGGATCCGGGCCTGGGCGGCGGCGCTGTCCTTCCACTGCTCCTTGGGGCACTCGTCGCCGCCGAGGTGGACGAACTCGGACGGGAAGAGCTCCAGGACCTCCTCCAGCACCCCCTCGAAGAAGCGCAGGGTCGCCTCGGAGGCGTTGAGCACGTTGTGGCTGACGCCCCAGTCCGTCCAAACGCCGAGCGCGGCGGTGTCCACCACGTCGGTGTTGCCCAGCTCGGGGTAGGCGGCGACGGCGGCCTGGGTGTGGCCGGGCAGGTCGATCTCCGGGACGACGGTGACCCCGCGCGCGGCCGCGTAGGCGACGATCTCGCGCAGGTCGTCCTGGGTGTAGTAGCCGCCGTGCGGGCGGTCGTCGCGCCGACCGGCGGAGCGGTAGCCGACCATCGAGCGCTCCCGCCAGGCTCCGCGCGCGGTCAGCGCCGGGTAGCGCTTGATCTCGACCCGCCAGCCCTGGTCGTCGGTCAGGTGCAGGTGCAGCACGTTGAGCTTGTGCGCGGCCAGCAGGTCGACGAAGCGCAGCACGTCCGCCTTGGGGAGGAAGTGCCGGGCGACGTCGAGCAGCGCGCCGCGCCAGCCGAACCGCGGGGCGTCCGCGATGTCCGCGCCGGGCAGCACCCAGCCGCTGCGGCGCAGCGGGGAGCGGCGGTACGCGTCCGGGCCGAGCAGCTGGCGCAGCGTCTGCGCGCCCCACAGCGCGCCGGCCGGCCCGCCCGCGGCGACCAGGGCGTGGCCGGGGCGCACCGCGATCCGGTACGCCTCCGGGCCCAGCGCGTCGTCCTGGACCAGCTCGATCCCCGCACCCGGACGGCCGGGGCCGAGCGGCAGCCCGGTGGCGGCGCCCAGCGCGCCGCGCAGCCAGCGCTCGGCGTCGGCCAGGACGGGCGGCGCGGTCAGCGTGGTGGCGTCGTCGAGGGGGAAGTCCCCGTCCGGGCGGCGGACGGCACTCGAGGGTGCGGGGATGAGGTCCATCCCGACATCCTGCCCCCGCCCCGGACGACTGGCATAGACCAATCCGGAAACGCGGCACCATGCAAAACGGCACCGTGCAGAACGACGCCGTGCGGAACGGCCGCGCACGACGGCGCGGACCGGGTACCGCGCGCGGCACCCCCGCGGACGGTCCGCACGCCGCGGCGTCACCCGGGGCGACGCCGCGCGGACCGGCCGGTCCTACTTGTCGTCGTCGCCGCCCTGCGGCTTGCCGATGCCGTCGTAGATCTCCTTGCACATCGGGCAGACCGGGTACTTCTTCGGGTCGCGCCCGGGCACCCACACCTTGCCGCACAGCGCCACCACGGGCGACCCGGAGAGCGCGCTCTCCATGATCTTGTCCTTCTGGACGTAGTGGGCGAAGCGCTCGTGGTCGCCGTCCCCGTTGGACACCTGCGGGACGGGCTCGACCAGGGTTCCGGTGCCGAGGCCGCGCTCGGGCTCAAGAGTGCTCATAGGTGCCAAGTCTATGGGCGGCCCGGGAAACCGGGCCAGTGTCGTGCCGCCGGGGCCCCCGGTTCAGTTCAGCGTCGGGTCGTCCGGGTACGTCGCGAGCAGTGCGAGCGGCCCGCGTTGGCGGCGCAGCACCGAGCGCCAGAGCCGCTCCGGCTCGGGGCTGGAGACGTCCCCCGGCTCGCAGTCCACCAGGTACCAGGCGCCGCTCTCCAGCTCCGCCTCCAGCTGGCCGGGCGACCAGCCGGCGTACCCGGCGAAGATCCGCAGGCTGCCCAGCTCCCCGGCCAGCACCTCGGGCGGCGCCTCCAGGTCCACCAGGCCGATCGCCCCGTGCACCCGCCGCCAGCCGAGCGGCTCGCCGGTGCCCGGGTCGCCCGGCGCCACCGCGAGGCCGAGCGCCGAGTCCAGCGCCACCGGGCCGCCCTGGAAGACCACGGCGGGCCGGCCGACCAGCCGCCCCCAGCCGTCCAGCACGCTGCCGACCTCGACCGGCGTCGGCCGGTTGAGGACCACGCCGAGCGCCCCCTCGGCGTCGTGGTCGAGGAGCAGCACCACCGCCCGGGCGAAGTTCGGGTCGGTGAGCACGGGCGTCGCGACGAGCAGACGGCCGGTGTGGGACCGGCCTGCGTGCGAATGGGCCGCCGTCATGCCACACATGATCCCGCAGAACGGCGCCGTCGGGGCACCGCAACGCTCGAAACCCCGACACGCCGGACGAACACCCGTACGGACGCACCGGCGGGCGGCCCGGCACCCGGAGAGAGCACCATCACGGGAGAGGCTCACGGGAACCATCGGGACGCCCACTACCATCTACGGATGGTGGACGCCCTTACACGGTGCCGACTCGGTTTCGCCGGGGGCCCGAGCGCGCCCGTACCATCCGGTCCACCGACGGCTCCCACCGGAGCCTTCCCCACTCCTCTGGCACCCCGGATTGCGAGAACGATGACCGACGACGTCCTGCTGGTCCACGGCGGAAACCCGCTCGAAGGCGAGATCCGCGTCCGCGGCGCGAAGAACCTGGTCCCCAAGGCCATGGTCGCCGCCCTGCTCGGCCAGGGCCCCAGCAGACTGCGGAACGTCCCGGACATCCGCGACGTCAAGGTGGTCCGCGGCCTGCTCCAGCTGCACGGGGTCACCGTGCGGACCGGCGACGAGGACGGCGAGCTGATCCTCGACCCCTCCCACGTCGAGAGTGCGAACGTCGCCGACATCGACGCGCACGCCGGCTCCTCGCGGATCCCGATCCTGTTCTGCGGCCCGCTCCTGCACCGCCTGGGCCACGCCTTCATCCCGGGCCTCGGCGGCTGCGACATCGGCGGCCGCCCGGTCGACTTCCACTTCGAGGTGCTGCGCCAGTTCGGCGCCACCATCGAGAAGCACCCGCAGGGCACCTACCTGGTCGCCCCGCAGCGGCTGCGCGGCACCAAGATCGAGCTGCCCTACCCCTCGGTCGGCGCGACCGAGCAGGTGCTGCTCACCGCCGTCCTCGCCGAGGGCGTCACCGAGCTGCGCAACGCGGCCATCGAGCCGGAGATCGTCGACCTGATCTGCGTCCTGCAGAAGATGGGCTCGATCATCACGCTGGGCACCGACCGGACGATCCTGATCACCGGTGTGGACGAGCTGAACGGCTACAACCACCGCGCGCTGCCGGACCGCCTGGAGGCCGCCTCCTGGGCCTGCGCGGCGCTCGCCACCAAGGGCGACATCTACGTCCGCGGCGCCCGCCAGCTGGAGATGATGACCTTCCTCAACACCTTCCGGAAGGTCGGCGGCGCCTTCGAGGTGGACGACGAGGGCATCCGCTTCTGGCACCCGGGCGGCGAACTCAAGGCGATCGCCCTGGAGACCGACGTGCACCCGGGCTTCCAGACCGACTGGCAGCAGCCGCTGGTGGTCGCGCTGACCCAGGCCACCGGCCTGTCCATCGTCCACGAGACGGTCTACGAGTCCCGGCTGGGCTTCACCGGCGCGCTGAACCAGATGGGCGCGCACATCCAGCTGTACCGCGAGTGCCTGGGCGGCACCCCGTGCCGCTTCGGCGCGCGCAACTTCCTGCACTCGGCGGTCGTCTCCGGCCCGTCCAAGCTGATGGGCTCCGAGCTGGTCATCCCCGACCTGCGCGGCGGCTTCTCGTACCTGATCGCGGCGCTGGCGGCCGAGGGCACCTCGACCGTGCACGGCATCGACCTGATCAACCGCGGCTACGAGAACTTCATGGACAAGCTGCGGGACCTGGGCGCCCACGTCGAGCTGCCGGCCGAGCAGCTGGTCGACGCCTGACCGGTCCGGTGGAACGGCGAGAGGCCGGGCTCCCCGCGGGGAGCCCGGCCTCTCGGGCGTTCAAGGGGTGGTTCAGGCGCCCTTGGCGGCTTCCTTCAGCTTGGAGCCGGCGCTCACCTTGGCGCTGTAGCCGGCCGCGATCTGGATCGGCTCGCCGGTCTGCGGGTTGCGGGCGGTGCGGGCAGCGCGGTGGGTGCGCTCGAAGGTCAGGAAACCGGGAATGGTGACCTTCTCGTCGCCCTTGGCGACGACCTCGCCGACGATCTCGGCGAAGGCGGCCAGAACGGCGTCGGCGTCCTTGCGGGTCACCTCGGCGCGCTCGGACAGCGCGGCCACCAGCTCACTGCGGTTCATGTGTACTCCTGTGGTCTGTTCGCTTGCGGTGTGCGGGGGCCCATCGGTGCTCCCACCGGGGGGCACCCGGATGGGCCGCAGGTCCGCACACTGTGCTCATGCAGGCAATGCGTGGTCGCAGGCCGGGTCCGTACCCGATGCCGCGCGTCGGTGCCGTAGAAGGCCCGTCCGCCTGCCTGGATACGAATCCTGCCCCGACCGGCCCCGAGAAAGCCAATCGGGCCCCGGCCGAGCCACCCGAACAACGCCCGCCCGTTGGAGGTGTGACGCTCCGTCGGCTCCGGCGGACCGGGCGCGGGCGGCGGTCGGGACGACACGCCGGAAGACCAGGGGGACGTTCCGTACTTGTCGGACACGCCTGCCCCGTGCAGGGCTACCGTACGCCCTGGGACTGACAAGCCCAAACACGCCCCTCGCCCTTGTGTCGCAAGGGTTCGGGGCGGGCTTGGGCGGGTATGGCCGCGATTCGGACATTTGACCGATCCGCGACACGTCGGCGGACTCGCCGGTCAGAGCTTGACGGTGGGGAAGGAGGAGGTGTCGAGGGTGCCGACGATGCCGGGGGTCGGACGGGACTCCTCCGGGCGCTCCTGGGCGCCCGCCAGCGCCGCCTCGCGCACCGCCGAGGCCACCGTCTTGGCGACGTCCTTGTGGAACACGCTGGGGATGATGTAGTTGGCGTTCAGCTCGTCGTCGGCCACGGTGGTGGCCAGCGCCCGGGCGGCGGCGATCATCATCTCGGTGTTGACGGTGCGGCTCTGGGCGTCCAGCAGGCCGCGGAAGACACCCGGGAAGACCAGCACGTTGTTGATCTGGTTCGGGAAGTCGCTGCGGCCGGTGGCGACCACGGCGGCGGTCTGCCGGGCGATCGCCGGGTCGACCTCCGGGTCGGGGTTGGCCAGCGCGAAGACGATCGCGTCCTCGGCCATGGTGGCCAGGTCGTCGCCGTCCAGGACGTTCGGGGCCGAGACGCCGATGAAGACGTCCGCGCCCGCCACGGCCTCCTTGAGGCTGCCGGTGCGGCCCGAGCGGTTGGTGTGCTCGGCGATCCAGCGCAGGCTCTCGTTGAGGTCCTCCCGGCCCTGGTGGACCACGCCGCGGACGTCCGCCACGGTGGCGTGCTCGACGCCGGCGGCCAGCAGCAGCTTGAGGATCGCCGTCCCGGCGGCGCCGGCGCCCGACATCACCACCCGGATGTCGGCGATGTCCTTGCCGACCACCTTCAGGGCGTTGGTGAGGGCCGCGAGCACCACGATCGCGGTGCCGTGCTGGTCGTCGTGGAAGACCGGGATGTCGAGGGCCTCGCGCAGCCGGGCCTCGATCTCGAAGCAGCGCGGCGCGGAGATGTCCTCCAGGTTGATGCCCGCGAAGCCCGGGGCGATCGCCTTGACGATGGCGACGATCTCGTCGGTGTCCTGGGTGTCCAGGCAGATCGGCCAGGCGTCGATGCCGGCGAAGCGCTTGAACAGGGCCGCCTTGCCCTCCATGACCGGCAGCGCGGCGGCCGGGCCGATGTTGCCCAGGCCCAGCACCGCGGAGCCGTCGGTGACCACGGCGACGCTGTTGCGCTTGATGGTGAGGCGGCGGGCGTCCTCGGGGTTCTCGGCGATCGCCATGCAGACCCGGGCCACGCCCGGGGTGTAGATCATGCTGAGGTCGTCACGGTTGCGGATGGGCAGCTTGGACGACATCTCGATCTTGCCGCCGAGGTGCATCAGGAAGGTCCGGTCCGAGACCTTGCCGATCGACACGCCGTCGATGGCCCGGAGCTTCTCGACGATCTCCTCGCCGTGCGCGACGGACGAGGCCGCCACGGTGACGTCGATCCGCAGCGCCTCCAGGCCGGAGGCCGTCACGTCGAGGCCGGTCACCGAACCGCCGGAGGACTCCACGGCGGTGGTGATCGCGCTCACGGCGTTGCCCCGCGCCGGGACCTCCAGCCGCACCGTGATCGAGTTCGAGACACTGGGCACCGTCGCCATCGACGCTTCCTTCTTCCGTCCGTCGGCAGGTTCAACATTTTGTTGAAGGCATCGCCTGCCGCATGCTAGACCTCGATCGTCGCACCTTCCAAGGGGTAGCCAGAAATAACGTTCATTGAGTGTGCGGATCCGACAAGGGGGCGACGACTCCTTGCCTCTCCGGGCCGATGCGTTACATTGGACGGGACACCGGCTCGATCCAAGCCCCCGGGCCCAACCTTCGTCCCTTCGAGGGACCACTTGCCGCGAGGCGAGCATGGCGGGTCGGTGTCACTAGCGTCTGAAGGCCCCTCACCCGCGGGTGAGGGGCCTTCTGCGTGCCCGGACGCGCCCGGACCTGTCCGGCCGTCAGTCGTGCAGCAGCGCCGGCACGCCGGCCGCGTCCGGCAGGTCGTCCGGGCCGGACAGCACGGTCAGCCGCTGGGTCGCCCTGGTCAGCGCGACGTACAGCACCCGCAGGCCGGCCTCCGACTCGCCGGCGATGCCGGTCGGGTCGGCCACCACCGTGGCGTCGTACTCCAGGCCCTTCGCCTCCAGGCTGCCCAGCGCCACCACCCGCTCGCCCAGGCCCTCGGCCCAGCCGGCCGCCTCGGCCCGCCGGTCCATCGGCACCACGATCGCCACGGTGCCGTCCACCTCGGTCAGCAGCCGTTCCAGCTCGGCCCGGGCCCCCGCCCCGAAGGCCTCCGCCCCGGGGGCGGTGACGGCCGCGAAGCGCGGCTCCACGCCGACCCGGCGCACCGCGCTCGGCGACGGGGTGCCCGGCGCGGCCAGCGCCAGCACCTTGGCCGCGACCTCGGCGATCTCGGCCGGGTTGCGGTAGTTGACGGTCAGCGTGAAGCGCCGGCGCGGCTTCCCGGACAGCACCTCGTCCATCGCGGCCTGGGCCTCCTGCGGGAACGGCCAGGAGGACTGCGCCGGGTCCCCGACGATCGTCCAGGTCGCCATCCGGGACCGGCGGCCGATCATCCGCCACTGCATCGGGGTGAGGTCCTGCGCCTCGTCCACGATCACGTGCGCGTACTCGGTCCGCTCCACCGGCCCCTTCGCCCGCTGGCGGGAGCTGCGGTCCGCGAAGGTGGTGACCTCGTCCAGACCGCTCAGCAGGTCGACCGCGTCCACCTCGCGCACCTTCGGCCGGGCCGGCTCGCCGAGCAGCACCTGCAGCTCGTCGACCAGCGCGACGTCGTGGGCGGACAGCGCGCCCTCGCCCTTCGGCGACAGGTGGCGCCAGGAACCGGCCAGCAGCCGCGCCTCGTCCGGCGTGACGGCCCGACGGGCGATCCGGTTGGTGTGCCGGTGGTGTTTGAGCGTGCCGAGCACCCGGCGCGGGCTCAGGGCCGGCCACCAGGCGTCCAGGAAGTCCAGGAAGGACGCCTCGTCCGAGACGTACTCGTCGAAGGACTCCTTCTCCTCCTGGCGCTGCTCGCGGGCGTAGTGGTCGGCGGGCCTGGGCAGGTGCCGGGTGGCCTCCTGCCACAGGGCGTCCAGCAGCAGCCGGCGGGCGCGCGGGCGCAGCAGGTTCAGCGGGGTGCCGCCGGAGCCGATCACGTTGCCCCGCACGGCCTTGAGGCGGCCCGCGTCCAGCCTGAGCACCTCGCCCCGGGCGACCACCTTCAGCTCCTGCGGCGCGCCCAGCTCCAGCGCCGCCCTGGCGGCCCGGCGCAGCAGCTGCACCATCCGGGCCGAGCCCTTGACCCGGGCCGTCTCGGGGCTGTCGTAGGTGCCCGCCTCGATGCCGTCCACCAGCGAGCCGACCGCCCGGATGGCGACCTGGCCCTCCTCGCCGAGCGAGGGCAGTACGCCCTCGGTGTAGGAGACCAGCAGCGGGGTCGGCGAGACCACCAGGATGCCCCCGGCGTAGCGGCGGCGGTCCTGGTACAGCAGGTAGGCGGCCCGGTGCAGGGCCACCGCGGTCTTGCCGGTGCCGGGGCCGCCGGTGACGAGGGTGGCGCCGGCCGCGGCGGCGCGGATCACCTCGTCCTGCTCCTTCTGGATGGAGGAGACGATGTCGCGCATCGAGTGGCTGCGGGCGCGGCCGAGCGAGGCCATCAGGGCGCCGTCGCCGACCACGGCCAGCTCCTCACCGTCCAGGGTGGGCGTGAGGTCGGGGCGCAGCAGGTCGTCCTCGACGCCGATCACCCGGCGGCCCTTGGAGCGGATCACCCGGCGGCGGATCACCCGGCCGGGCTCGACCGGGGTGGCCCGGTAGAAGGGCGCGGCGGCGGGGGCCCGCCAGTCGATCACCAGCGGGCCGTACTCGGCGTCGAGGACGCCGAGGCGGCCGATGTGGAGGGTCTCGGCGACGGCCGGATCGGCCGGGTCGAGCGGGGTGTTCGACGGGATGCCGTGCTCCTCCGGGGCGTCCGCCCGCTGGAGGTCGATCCGGCCGAACAGGAAGTCCTCGAACTCGTTGTTGAGCCGTTGGAGGTGGGCACCGGCCCGGTAGACCTGGGCGTCGCGCTCGGCCAGCGCACCGGGGGTGCCGACCTGCACCCGCTTGGCGGCGTCCTCCAGGATGTACTCGGCCTCGGCGAGCTTCTCCTCCAGCCGGTGGTAGACGGTGTCCAGGTGCTGCTGCTCGCCGGCGATCTCGCGTTCGCGCACGGTCTCGTGGTCGGCGGCGGGGGTGGTGTCCGTGTTGCTCTGCATGGCCTCGGTGGTTGCGGCGGATATCCGGCTCCGGAAAACGAGCGGACGGATGATCCTACGCCCCGGCCGGTGCGGCGCGCCGCACCGGGACGGCGTCGGAGGCGCATCGGTTCGGACACGGCGGCCGGTGCGCGGACAGCGCGAAGGCCGCCCCCCGCTGAGCGGTGGACGGCCTTCACTGTGAACATGGGGTGGTGGAGATGCCGGGAATCGAACCCGGGTCCAGTGGAGTTAATTCAGGGCTTCTCCGAGCGCAGTCCGCTGTGCTTTTCTCGGCCCTGGCGGTCACACGGACGAGCCGCCAACAGGCCCAGCTGCTGTTTGATTTCCCATCCACCCCCGCAGCCCGGGCGGACGGTTGAGTTCCCTAGATTATGCCAGGGTCCGGGTCGGGAACCCCCCGGTCTGACACCCAAGCGCTATCGTTGCTTAATTAGGCAGCGAGAGCGAACTGCTGGGAATCGCGCTTAGAGTTGGCGATTATTTTTTTGCGACACGTGGTTAACGAGATCATTGCCGCGTTCCTCGGCTCGCTTCCCCTGTTTCAACATCCCCTGTCGAAACCGATCATCCCCATGTTTTGTTGAGAAACAGCCGGACGGTGACCGTCCGTGTTGCTGGCGCCATAGTACGCGAGGCGACGGGCGAGGGTCCAGCGGATTAACCCTGGCGGCGCCGGGCGGCCGCCACGGCACGCGCCGTCTCGCGGGTGTCCTGCTTCTCGCGCAGCGTCTGCCGCTTGTCGTACAGCTTCTTGCCGACCGCGAGCGCGAGTTCGAGCTTCACCCGGCCGTCCTTGAAGTACAGCGAGAGCGGGACCAGCGTGTGGCCCGCGTCGCGGACCTTGGTCTCGATCTTGCGGATCTCCAGCTTGTGCAGCAGCAGCTTGCGCTTGCGCCGGGCCGCGTGGTTGGTCCACGTCCCCTGGGTGTACTCGGGGATGAAGACGTTGTCGATCCAGGCCTCGTGGTTCTGGATGTACGCGTAGCCGTCGACCAGGTTGGCCCTCCCCTCGCGCAGTGACTTCACCTCGGTGCCGGTGAGCACGAGGCCGCACTCGTAGGTGTCGAGGATCGTGTACTCGTGTCGCGCCTTCTTGTTCTGCGCGATCAGCTTCTGTCCGGTTTCCTTTGCCATAGCGCGGCCATTCTCGCACTTCGGGCCGGGCGGGGCAGCCCCTTTAGCCGCGGGTCCCGGCCCTCAGGCGCGGGTTCCGAGCCCGGCCAGCACCCGCAGGGCGAGCGCGTCGGCGTCCTCGCCGGCGGTCGCCGGGACGTCCGGGGCGAGGCCGGTGCCCTCCGGGGAGCGGCCGGCCGGGGTGTAGTAGCGGCCCACGGTCAGCTCCAGGACGGCGCCGTCGGCGAGCCGGCTGGGCTGCTGGACGGTGCCCTTGCCGAAGGTCCGGGAGCCCACCACCACGGCGCGGCTGCGGTCCTGGAGGGCGCCGGTGAGCAGCTCGGCGGCGCTCATCGTGCCGCCGTCGACCAGCACCACCAGCGGGGTGCGCTGGTCGCCGCCGGGCGGGGCGGTCAACTCCCTCGTCCCGCCGCGCTCCTGGTACGAGCCGACCGGGCCGCCGTCCAGGAAGATCCCGGCGGTGCCGGCGGCCTCCTCGACCAACCCGCCCGAGTTGCCGCGCAGATCGAGCACCACGCCGGTGTGCGGGACGCGCAGGGCGGCGCGCACCTGGTCCGTCACTCCGCTGGTGAAGGCCCGGACGGCGATCCGCAGCACGCCCTTGTCCAGGTGCTCGGCGGTGACCTGCCGGCTGTCCAGCAGGGCCCTGCGCAGCTGCAGTTCGCGGATCTCGCCGGTGCCGCGCTGCACGGCGAGGGTGACCTCGCTGCCGGCCTTGCGCTCGCCGTCCCGGCCGCGCAGCCGGGCCACCACCTCGGTGACCGGCAGCCGGTCGGCCTGGTCCTGGTCGATCCGCAGCAGCCGGTCCCCGGCGGCGATCCCGGCGGTGGCGGCGGGCCCCCCGGGGGCGACCTGGGAGACGGCGGTGACGCCGTCCTCACCGCGGCCCACGGAGAGGCCGACGCCGAGGTAGCGGCCGTCCAGGCCCTGGGTGAACTCGGCGTACTCCTGGGCGCTGTAGTAGGCGCCCCAGCGGTCGCCGTTGGCCCCGAGCAGGTGCTCGGCCTGCTGCTCGGACAGTGCGGACCCGGCCGGGTCCGCGGGCGGGCCCGCGGCGGCGGCCGCCACCGGGGCGGTGTCGGCGGACGAGCGGCGCACCGGGTCGGCGGGGTCGCCCCAGGCGCCGGAGGCGGCCCCGGCCAGCAGCACGACGCCGAACACCAGGCTGAGGGTGGCCACCTGACGTGCCCTGCGCGGAGTTTCCAGCATGGCACCGGAGTGTAGACACGCGTCGGCCGCGCCGGGCCGGAACGACCGACGGCGGAACGGCGGCGGCCCCGGACGGCGCAGTGCCGTCCGGGGCCGCCGGGGCCCTCGGGGTCAGACCTTGAGGTACTTGCGGAGCGTGAAGAACGCCGCCACACCGGCCATGCCCATACCGACCACGACCAGCAGCGGTATCACCGCGAGCACCGAGCCGAGGCCGATGAAGTGGATGAACTGCACCCGGTCGGCCAGCCAGCCCTGGACGAAGAAGTGCCCGCCGACCAGCAGTCCGGAGGCCATCACCGCGCCGAGCAGCGCGGAGAACGCGGCCTCGGCGATGAACGGCATCTGGACGTAGAAGTTCGAGGCACCGACCAGGCGCATGATGCCGGTCTCGCGCCGCCTGCTGTACGCCGAGACCCGGACGGTGTTCACGATCAGCAGCAGGGCGACGAACAGCATCAGCACCATGATCACGAAGGCCGCCGTCTGCAGGCCGTTGAGCAGGCCGAACAGGTTCTCCAGGATCTTCCGCTGGTCCTCGACCGACTTGACGCCGGGCTTGCCCGCGAAGGCGCTCTGGATGACGTCGTACTTGGTCGGGTCGTTGAGCTTGACCCGCCAGGACTGCGGCATGGCGTCCGGGCCCAGGACGGAGATGAGCGGGTTGTCCGGGTTCATCTCCTTCCAGTGCTTGTACGCCTCGGCCGAGCTCTCGAACGTCGAGGACTGGACGACCGAGTCCATCTTGTCCAGCTGGGCCTTGATGTCCTGCACCTGCTGGTCGGTCGCCGCACCCTTGTCGCACTGGGGCGAGTTGCGGGCGTCCGACTTGGTGCAGAAGTAGATGCTCACCTCGACCTTGTCGTACCAGTACCCCTTCATGGAGTTCACCTGGTCGCGGACCAGGAGCGAGGAACCGGCGAGGGCGAGGGAGAGCGCGACGCTGACCACGACCGCGATGGTCATCGTCAGGTTGCGGCGGAGACCCACACCGATCTCCGACAGGACGAACTGGGCACGCATGCGGGAAACACTCCAGGGTCGGTACTGCTGGTCTGGCGACGCGGGCGGACGGGCCCACGGGTTCAGCGCCGGTCGGTCAGTGCTGGTACCCGTAGACGCCGCGGGCCTGGTCGCGGACGAGCAGCCCCTTGTCGAGCTCGATGACGCGCTTGCGCATCTGGTCGACGATGGCCTGGTCGTGGGTCGCCATGAGCACCGTGGTCCCGGTGCGGTTGATGCGGTCGAGCAGCTTCATGATGCCGACCGAGTTCTGCGGGTCGAGGTTGCCGGTGGGCTCGTCCGCGATCAGCAGCATCGGGCGGTTCACGAAGGCGCGGGCGATCGCGACGCGCTGCTGCTCACCACCGGAGAGCTCGCCCGGCATGCGGTCCTCCTTGCCGCCGAGGCCGACCAGCTCCAGCACCTCGGGCACCACCTTGTTGATGGCGCTCTTGGGCTTGCCGATCACCTCCAGCGCGAAGGCGACGTTCTGCGCGACCGTCTTGTTCGGCAGCAGGCGGAAGTCCTGGAACACGGTGCCCAGCTGGCGGCGCATGTGCGGCACCTTCCAGTTGGACAGCTTGCCGAGGTCCTTGCCCAGCACGTGCACCTCGCCCGTGGAGGGGCGCTCCTCGCGCAGGCACAGGCGCAGGAAGGTGGACTTGCCCGAGCCGGACGAGCCGACCAGGAAGACGAACTCGCCCTTCTCGATCTCCAGCGAGACGTTGTCCAGGGCGGGACGGTTCTGCTTGGGATAGGTCTTGGAGACGTTGTCGAATCTGATCACGGCTGCATCACGGAGGCCATCCTAGGCGGCGCCAGTCCTCGGTCGGTCCACCCCGGGCGCCCGGCCCGGGGGCGGGCGGAGGGGGCGGACAGGGCCGCTCCCGGTCTGGGACCATACGCGAAGCGGCGGCGGGCTCGCAGTGCCTGGACGGGACAGCACCCGGAATCTGGGGGACAATGTCCGGTTATGCCCCGAAAATTGCGAGGCATCTCACAGCCCGGGAGCCGGAACGGGCAGAACCTGGCAGAGTGGAGGTGGCGGCCGCGACCGGCCGCTCCCCCGCACAGGGCAAGAAGAGGAACCAAAGCCCGGTCCGGTGCGTTGGCTGTAGCAGCGAGGAGGAGATCGCATGACCTGCGACCATCTGGTGTGCGCCAACTGCAACGGCCGCGTGAGCGACGGGCGTTGCCCGGTCTGCCGCGCCAACCGGGCCCGGCTGCAGGAGCAGCAGGGGCCCTTCGCCGCGCTCTCCCCCGCGATGCTGCTGGCCCTGCTGGCCGGTCTGCTCGCGGTGGCGCTGATCGCGCGGCAGGCGCTGGCCTGATCCCGAACGGGACGACGAGGAGACGACGAAAGGGCCCCCGACCTCGGTCGGGGGCCCTTTCGTCACTGCCTCGCGCGGTTACTCCGCGGCGGTCTCGCGCTGCTTGCGCCACCGGATGCCGGCCTCGATGAAGCCGTCGATGTCGCCGTCCAGCACGGCCTGCGGGTTGCCGGCCTCGAACGCCGTCCGGACGTCCTTGACCATCTGGTACGGGTGCAGCACGTAGGAGCGCATCTGGTTGCCCCAGGAGCTGCCGCTGTCCTTGAGCGCGTCCATCGCCGCCTTCTCCTCCTGGCGGCGCCGCTCGAGCAGCTTGGCCTGGAGGACGTTCATCGCGGACGCCTTGTTCTGGATCTGCGAGCGCTCGTTCTGGCAGGACACCACGATGCCGGTCGGCAGGTGCGTGATGCGCACCGCCGAGTCGGTGGTGTTGACGCCCTGGCCGCCGGGGCCGGACGCGCGGTAGACGTCCACCCGCAGCTCGCCCTCGTCGATGTCGACGTGGTCGGACTGCTCGACGACCGGGAGCACCTCGACACCCGCGAAGGAGGTCTGCCGGCGGCCCTGGTTGTCGAACGGCGAGATGCGGACCAGGCGGTGGGTGCCCTGCTCGACGGAGAGCGTGCCGTACGCGTACGGCGCCTTCACGGTGAAGGTCGCCGACTTGATGCCGGCCTCCTCGGCGTACGAGGTGTCGTACACCTCGGTCGGGTACCCGTGCCGCTCGGCCCAGCGCAGGTACATGCGCATCAGCTGCTCGGCGAAGTCGGCGGCGTCCACGCCACCGGCCTCGGCACGGATGTTGATCAGCGCCTCGCGGGCGTCGTACTCGCCGGACAGGAGGGTGCGGACCTCCAGCTCCTCGACGGCCTTCTGGAGCGCGACGAGCTCGGCCTCGGCCTCGGTGCGGGTGTCCGCGTCGTCCTCGGCCTCGGCGAGCTCGAACAGCACGCCCAGGTCGTCGACCCGGCTGCGCAGGCCCTCGACCCGGCGCAGTTCGCCCTGGAGGAAGGAGAGCCGGCTGGTCACCTTCTGCGCGGACGCGACGTCGTCCCACAGGTTGGGGGCCGCCGCCTCCTCCTCCAGGACCGCGATGTCGGCCCGGATCTTGTCCAGGTCGAGGACGGCCTCGATCGACCCCAGGGTCGTCTCGAGGTTCTTGAGCTCTTCGGAAGGATCGACGGCTGCCACGCCCCCAGCGTAATGGTTCCGGGGGTGGTCATGACGACACCGGGGTCCTCCGGCCCTCCCGCACCGGCCCCGGCAGCCGCTACGGCGCCCGCGGAGCCGTGCTGTGCACCGCCGGAAGGGCCGGGCGGGGGGCGCCCGGGCCGGTGTCGGCGAAGGCCGTCCAGGCCGCCGCGGCGCCCGCCAGCAGCAGCACGGTGGCCAGCAGCACGGCCAGCATCCGGCGGCGGCGCAGCAGCGCCTGCCGGTCCCGGCGCTGCCCGGCGCCCGGGGCGGTGCGCTGGGCGCGGGACTCGGCGGCGTACGCGGCCAGTTCGTCCGCGGACGGGCGGCGCAGGCTGGTGTGGGTGTCCCGGGTCGAGTCGGGGGCGGTGCCGGGCACCAGCGGGACGGCCGGGCCGCGGCGGCGCTTGTGGGTGCCCGGGCCGGCGTCCACCTCGGCGTAGACGGCCTCGCCCGGCGTGAGCGCCTCCTCGGCCGGGGCCCGGCCCTGGGAGGGCACCGCCAGCACCGGCAGGCCGGCCAGCGAGGGCAGCTGCTCGCGCAGCCGGGCGGCCAGCTCGGCGGCGCGCAGCCGCGAGGCCGGGGCCTTGGCCAGGCACTCGGAGATGATCCGCCACAGGCCGTCCGGCAGGCCGGGGATCGGCGGCACCTGTTCGGTGACGTGCCGGCGCAGCACCGCGCCGGTGTGCCCGCCGCCGAAGGGGGTGGATCCGGCCAGCAGCTCGTAGAGCACGGTGGCGAGGGCGTAGATGTCGACGGCGGCGCGCGGTTCCAGGCCCTCGATGATCTCGGGCGCCAGGTAGTCGGGGGTGCCGATGATCCGGGTGGCCCGGGTGCGGCGGGGGGCGTCGACCAGGCGGGCGACGCCGAAGTCGGTGAGCTTGGCGCGCGGGGCGGCGCCCGGACCGGGGGCGGCGGCGAGGTCGAGCAGCACGTTCTCGGGCTTGACGTCGCGGTGGACGATGCCGGCCGCGTGCGCGGCGGCCAGGCCGTCGGCGACGTCCGCGATGATCGAGGCGGCGGTCTGCGGGGGCAGGGCGCCGTCGCGCTCGAGCCGGGAGCGCAGGTCGGTGCCCTGGACCAGTTCCATCACCAGGGCGAGGTCGCTGCCGTCCACGACCATGTCGCGCACGCCGACCACCCGGGGGTGGTCGAGGCTGGTCAGCGCGGCGCGCTCCTGGACGAAGCGGCCGACCAGCACCTGGTCGGCGGCCAGGTCCTCGCGCAGCAGCTTGACCGCGACCGGGCCGTCGGGCCCCTCACCGAGCCAGACCGTCCCGGCCGAACCCCGGCCGATGACCTGGTGGACGGTGTACCGGCTGCCGATCTTGCGTGCCAATGCTGCTCCGTGGGCGGCGCGGGAGCGCTCCGGGGGGCCCGGTGCGCTCGGTGGGGCGGGACAACAGCGACCAACCTACGCGCCCCGACCCCCCGTGCGGGCCGCCTGAGGGCCCCGGACGGGCAGTCCCGGGCGAGAAATCTCGAAAATTGTCGACAAAGCGTCAATCCTGCCGTCCGGGCGCGGTGTCGCGTCCGGACGGCCCCGCGGGACGGAACCGTCCCGGCGTCAGTTCTTCGAGCTGCCGAACAGCGCGTCCGCCCAGTCCCGCACCGTGGTGAACCAGCTCTGGACGTTGTCCCAGTAGTGCGGCAGCGGCGTGAAGTTCCACAGCGCCAGCCCGGCCACGAACAGCACCAGCAGCACCACCAGGCAGCCCTTGAGGCAGCCGAGCCCCGGGATGTACATCCGGTTGCGGCTGCGCGGGCGCCGCTCGCGCGGCGGGGCGGGCTCGCGGCGGGGCTGCTCGCGCGGCTCCTCGCGGCGCTGCGGGGGCTCCCGGTGCTGCGGCGCCGGCGGCTCGGCCCGGCGCGGCACCGGGGCCGGCGGGGGCGGCGGTGGGTAGCCGCCCTGCGGCTGCGACTGGCCGTACCCGGCCGGGGCCTGCCGGTAGCCGCCGGGCGGCTGCGGGCGGCCGCCCTGCTGCGACGGGCCGCCGTAACCGCCCTGGCCTCCGTAGCCCCCCTGGCCGCCCTGACCACCCTGTCCGGCCTGGTACGGCGGCGGGGCCACCGGCGGGCGCTGGGCGTACCCGGGCGGCGGGGCCTGGTGCCGCGGGTCCTGCCGGTAGCCGGCCGGCGGCTGCGGCTGGTAGCCCTGGCCCGGCCGGCCGCCCTGTCCGGCCTGGAACGGCGGCGGGGCGACCTGCGGGTCCTCGAAGTCCTCCGGGCCGAAGTAGCCGACCTGGGTCTGCTGGTTGCGGTCCCGGGCCGCCTGCAGCTGGGTCTGCCAGGGGTGCGGCGCCTCCTCCTTCGGCGCACCGGGCGGGGGCGGCGGCACGGCCGTGGGCGGCATCACCTGGGTGCGGTCGGCGGCCCCGTACGGCGGCGCGGCCGGCGGCTGGGTGCTCATCACCCGGGTCGCCGCGGCCGGGTCGTAGTGCGAACCGCCCTGGCCCGCCGGCGGCGCCTCCGGGAAGGGCGGCGCCAGGTCCGGGACGACCGGGGCGCTGCCGGGGACGGCGGCCGGCCGCGGGTCGGGCACCAGCAGCGCGCCGACCGCGAGCGCCTCGTCCACCGCGGCCGGCGAGGCGTGCACCCCGACCCCGGCCGCCACCACGCGCAGCGCGCGGGCCAGCGAGGTGGCGCCCGGGCGCTGCGCCGGGTCCTTGCGCAGGCAGCGCTCGATGACCGTCCACAGCGGCTCGGGCATGGTGCTGGGCCGCTGCGGCTCCTGCGCCAGGTGGGCCTGCAGGACGGCGAGCGCGCCGTCGCCCTGGAACGGCTGCCGACCGGTGACCAGCTCGTACAGCATGATCCCGGCGCCGTAGACGTCCACCGCCGAGGTCTGCGGCCGGCCCTCGGCGGACTCCGGGGCGACGTAGGCGGGGGTGCCGACGAACTCGTGGGTGCGGGTGATGCCCGGGGAGTCGGCGAGCCGGGCGATGCCGAAGTCGGTGAGCATCGGGTGCATCTGCTCGGTGCCCTCGACCAGCAGCGAGGAGAGCAGGACGTTGGCCGGCTTGAGGTCGCGGTGGACGATCCCGTCCGCGTGGCTGGCCGCCAGCGCGTCCGCGACCTGGGCCATCAGCAGGGCGCCGGCGATCGGGCTGAACGGGCCGTTGGCGCGCAGGTACCGGGCCAGGTCGGGGCCGTCGACGAGGTCCATCACCAGGGCCAGCAGCTCGCCCTCGACGACCAGGTCGCGGACCCGGACGATGTTGGGGTGGGTCAGCCGCAGCAGCAGCGAGCGCTCGCGCAGGAAGCGCATCACGACGTCCGGGTCGGCCGCCAGCTCCTCGCGCAGTACCTTGATGGCCACCAGCTGCCCCGGCTCGCTGCCCGGCACCTGGACGTCGGGGCGCACCCGGCCGCGCCAGACCGTGCCGGTGGCACCCCGTCCGAGGGTCTCCTCAAGCAGATACTTGCTGCCGACTGGCCGCACCTGTCGCACTCCTCGCCGTGCCGCCCGCGCGGGGCGCTCCTCCGCCGGTGCGGTGAGCCTGCCGGGCCCGTGTCTGCGGCCACTCTAACCGTGTCCGTTCGGGTTTCAGAGGCAACCGGCAGGCCATCCAGGAGGTGGTGGGGGACATCCCCTAGGGGACCGTCCGGAGCCGGTCGGCGGGCCCGTCGACGGGGTCGTCCCGGCACCGGTTGACCTGACCCTCCGTCGCCTCCACCATGGCGGTGATCGCAAGATCGTCAAATCCGGTACCGTGCGCGGACTGTCCGTGACGGATGGCAGGATGGACACTCGCCACTCGTGTGGCCCAAAGGGTCGCCGCGACCGCCCCGCGCGTCCGCGACGCCACCGGACGGGCTCCACACCAGCAGAAGGGACCCGCGGGCGAGATGCAGATCCGGCTGACCGTCCTCCGACCGCGCAGCGGCCCGACCGCCGCCGGCTCCGCCATCCCCTACGTGGACGTGCTGGTCACCGCGCCCGTCGGCACCGCGCTCGGCGCCCTCGCGGGCGCGCTCGCGGGCGCCGTCGGCGTGCGCGGGCCCCGGGCCGCCACCCATGTGCACCTGTACGCCGGGGCGCACCGGGTGGACGAGCACACCCTGCTCGGCCACCCCCCGCTGCTCGACGGCGCCGTCCTCAGCCTCAACGAGCCCGACCCCACCGCCGACGAGCCCGACGACACCCCCGCCGTCGCCGAACTGCGCGTCGTCGGCGGCCCGGACGCCGGCGGCGTGCACCGGCTGCACGGCCGCGAGATCCGGATCGGCCGCTCCGGCGAGGCCGACGTCCCGCTCGACGACCCCGACGTCTCCCGGCTGCACCTGGCCCTGCACCTCGCCGACGACGGCCGGATCACCGTCCGGGACCTCGGCTCCACCAACGGCACCACCCTGGACGGCCGGATCGTGCCGCCCGGCGGCACCGAGGAGGCCGTCCCGCTGGAGCCCGGCGGCCTGCTGCGGATCGGCGAGTCCACCCTGCAGGTGACCACCCCCGACCGCACCGACGCCCCCGGCAGCGGCCGCGCCGCCGTGCCCGACGGCCACGGCCACCTCCAGCTCGCCGCCCCCGGCCCGGCCCGGCCCGCGCCGCCCCCGGCCGAGCCGCCCGCCGCCCCCGAACCCACCCCGGGCCGCGGCCGCGGCCTGCTCTCGCTGCGGCTCGGCCGCACCGCCGAACCGCCCGGCCAGGAGAGCGCCGAACGCCACCACACCGCCGTCCGGCTCCGCCAGGCCGCCGCCCAGCGCGAGCGCTGGCCGGACCTCGCCACCCTGCTGCTCAACGCCGTCGGCCCCGGCCCGCGGCTCTGGGAGCGCGGCCCCGGCCACCCCGACGCGCTCACCCTGCGCCTGGGCACCGCCGACCGCCCCCTCCCCCCGGCCGGGGGCGGCCCCACCGGCGGCCCCGGCACCGCGCCCGGCGCGACACTGCCCGCCGTCCCGGTCACCCTCGACCTGCAGACCGCCGGCAGCCTCGGGCTCAGCGGCCCCCGAGCGCGCCTCGACGCGCTCACCCGCGCCGTCGTCGCCCAGCTCGTCGCCCTGCACCCGCCCACCGGCCTCAGCCTCGTCGTCGTCGACGCCGACCCGGCGCGCACCCCCGAGGAACGCGCCGACACCTGGGCCTGGGCCCTGTGGCTGCCGCACCTGCGGCCGGCGGACGGCCAGGACTGCCGCCTGCTGCTCGGCCTCGACGACGAGCAGGCGACGGCCCGGCTCGACGAACTCACCGCCCGGCTCAACGGCCCGATCGGCCTCGGCGGCCACCCCGCCACCGTCGTCGTGGTCGACGGCCGCCCGGCCACCGAGCACGCCCGGCAGGCGGTCGACCTGCTGCTGCGCCAGGGCCCGGCCGTCGGCATCTTCCCGGTCTGCCTCGCGGAACAGCCCGAACTGCTCCCCCGCGGCCTCGGCGCCACCGCCCTCGTCACCGGAGAGGTCGGCACCCACCTCTCGCTGGACCGTCCGGTCGCCCGCGGCCGGGAGACCCTGCACGAGGTCTCGCTGGACGCCGTCTCCGACGCCTGGGCCGAGCGGCTCGCCCGCCTGCTCGCCCCGCTGCGGGAGGCCGTCCCGGCCGCCCGCGGACCGCTGCCCGACGCGCTGCGACTGCTCGACCTGCTCCAGCTCGACACCGTCACCCCGGCCAAGCTCTCCGCCCGCTGGGCCGCGCACGCCGGCGGCATCGGCGCGGCCACCGCGCTGCTCGGCACCACCCGGGACGAGCTCTGCACCCTCGACCTGGCCGACCCGGAACTCGCCCTGCCCTCCCCCGACCCGGGCGGCCCGCACCTGCTGATCGGCGGCGCCCGCGGCTCCGGCAAGACCGAACTGCTGCGCACCCTGGTCGCCTCGCTCGCCGTCTCCGAACGCCCGGAGCGCCTCGCCGTCACCCTCATCGAGGGCCGGGCCACCGAGGACGGCCTGGACGGCTGCACCGAGCTGCCGCACGTCACCGGCCGGGTCAACGCCGCCACCGACCCGCGGGCCGCACTGCTCGCCGCAGAGGCCCTGGAGGACGAACTCGCCCTGCGCGAGCGACTGTTCGACGGCCTCGACTTCGCCTCCTGGCACGCCGCCCGGATCCTGGACGGCCGGCCGGACCTCGCCGCGGGCGTGGACGCCGTCCCGGTGCCCGCCACCGTCGGCGCCCCCGCCCCGGCCCCGCCGCGCATCGTCCAGCCGCGCAGCCCCGACGGCCCGCGGCCCGCGACCGCCCCCTCGGGTGCCGTCCCCGCCCGGCTGGTCGTCGTCGTCGACGACTACGAGGCCCTGCTCTCCCCCACCTCGCCGGCGGGCCGCCCGCTGGCCCGGGCCCTCGCCGCCGTCGCCCGCCGCGGCGGCCCGCTCGGCGTCCACCTCGCGGTGGCCACCGGCCGGCCGGAGGAGAGCGCCGGCACCGAGGTCGACGAGGCGGCCCTGCTCCGGATCGCCCTGCGCACCGAGGACCCGGCCGACTCCGACCTGCTGATCCACCTCGGCGACGCCGCCGGCCTCCCCGAGGACACCCCGGGCCGCGGCTACCTGCGCCTCCCGGACGGCGGCGTCACCGCCTTCCAGACCGCCCGGATCAGCGGCCGCATCCCGCGCACCGCCACGCTGCGGCCCACCGTCGTCGCCATCGACCCGCTGCAGCTCGGTGCCCCGCCGGCCCGCCGCCCGGTCCGCGAGCTCGGCAACGGCCCCACCGACCTCGCACTGCTGGCCAGCGCCCTCCAGCGCGCCGCCGCCCGCTAGGGGGTTCCGGGCCGCACCCGGTCGGGTGCGGCCCGGCAGGGGCGGGTGCGGCCCGGTGCGGTCAGGAGCAGTAGGTGCCGCGCTTGACCAGGGCGAGGCCGGTGACCTTTGCGCCGTCCATGGTGAACTCGTACACCCAGCCCTTGCCGCTGAGCACGCCCTCGGCCGGCAGCTCGTACTTGCCGTCCTTGCCCGGCTTGAGGCCCTTGCCGTCGTAGGCCCGCTTGAGCTCCTCCTCCGTCGAGCCCGCGCCGACGCCGTCGGCGGTCCGGGTGCCGGCCGGGGCGACGAGTTCGCGCAGGCCCTTCGTCCCGAAGCCGACCCGGCCGGTGGTGAGGAAGGCCTGGTCGTGGGTCCTGATGGCCGTCTCGAGCGCCTTGGCGTCCTTGGAGAGCCGGTCCAGCTCCGCCTGGTCGGCGGCGTTCTGGTCCAGCCGCACCTTCTCCCGCTTGTAGTACTCCATCATCTGCTGCGGCGAGGAGCCGGGCGGCAGCGTCTCGTGGGTCTTCAGCTTCGCCAGGACCTCGTCCAGCTTGGCGACGTAGGCGTCGGACTTGGCGCGGGCGTCCGTCTCGGCCGCCATCCGATCCGGGCACGAACGAACCGGCGGGGCCCGCGTCCGAAGACGCGGGCCCCGCCGGTTCAGCCGTCCGTCAGCGCATCGAACCGGTGCGCAGCAGGGTGCGGATGACGCGCATCGCGACCGAGAGGCTGGACAGCTCGTAGTTGTCCGAACCCCTTATGTCGTCGAGGGTGCTCTTGGCGCGGTTCAGCAGCGTGCTGTTGAGCTCCGCCCAGGCGGTGTAGCGCTCCTCCGGGGTGGCGCCCTCCGGGCCGCAGACCAGGATGTCGGCGGTCAGCGCCGCGTGCGCCGCGAAGAGGTCCTCGCGGATCGAGGCCCGGGCCATCGACGACCAGCGGTCGGTCCGGGGCAGCTCGATGATGCGGTCCAGCAGGTGGGTGATCTGCAGGCGGTCGGCGAGGTCGTAGTAGAGCTCGGCGACGTCCGCGACGTCCTTGCCGGAACGGTCCGCGACCTCGGTGATGTCCAGGGTCGGGAAGGTCGAGGACAGCCCGGCGACCCGGGTCGCCAGCTCCTCCGGCACGCCGGCCGCGGCGAGCTCCTCGTAGACGGACTCGAACCAGGCCAGGTCCTCGCCGCGCAGCGGCTTGGGCAGCGAGCCCCAGACCTGGTTGACCCGGTCGTGGAAGAACTCGATGGTGCCGGCGATGTCGAGCGGCTGGCGGCGGTTGTTGAGCATCCACCGGGTGGCGCGCTCGACCAGGCGCCGAGAGTGCAGCCGCATCTTGGTCTGGCCGCGGGCCGGGACCTTGTTGTCCAGGCCCTCGATCTCGCCCCAGATCTCCTCCAGGCCGAAGACGGCCCGGGCGGCGGTGTGGGTGCGGGCGATCTCCTCGTAGGTCGCGCCGGTCTCCTCCTTCAGCCGGAAGGCGAAGGTGCAGCCACCGCGGTTGATCGTGTCGTTGACGATCAGGGTGGTGATGATCTCGCGGCGCAGCGCGTGGTTGTCGATCGCCTCGGCGAACCGGGCCCGCAGCGCGCTCGGGAAGTAGTCGTGCAGCGCGGTGCGGAAGTACGGGTCGTCGGGCAGGTCCGTGGCGAGCAGCTCGTCGGCCAGCGTGATCTTGGTGTACGCGAGCAGGACGGACATCTCGGGCTGGGAGAGCCCGCGGCCGTTCTGCTGCCGCTCCTTGATCTGGCGCTCGGTGGGCAGGAACTCCAGGCCCCGGTCGAGCTGGCCGGCCGACTCCAGGCGGTTGATCATCCGGGAGTGGACGTTGACCATGCTGTGCGCCTGGGCGACGGCGTTGGCCAGCACCACGTTCTGCGCGTAGTTGTTGCGCAGCACCAGGTGGCCGACCTCGTCGGTCATCTCGGCGAGGAGGGTGTTGCGCTGCTTGACCGTCATGTCGCCCTCGGCGACGACCTGGTTGAGCAGGATCTTGATGTTGACCTCGTGGTCCGAGGTGTCCACGCCGGCCGAGTTGTCGATGGCGTCGGTGTTGATCCAGCCGCCGGTGCTCTCCGGGCCGCCCACCGCGGCGTACTCGATGCGGCCGAGCTGGGTGCAGCCGAGGTTGCCGCCCTCGCCGATGACCCGGGCCCGGACCTGGTCGCCGTTGACGCGGATGGCGTCGTTGGCCTTGTCGCCGACCTCGGCGTTGGTCTCGGTGGAGGCCTTGACGTAGGTGCCGATGCCGCCGTTCCAGAACAGGTCGACCGGCGCCTGCAGGATCGCCTTCATCAGCTCGGCCGGGGTGAGCCGGGCGACGTCGACGCCGAGGGCGGCCCTGGCCTGCGCGCTGAGCTGGATCGACTTGGCGCTGCGCGGGAAGACCCCGCCGCCGGCCGAGATCAGCGACTTCTCGTAGTCGTCCCAGGAGCTGCGGGGCAGCTCGAAGAGGCGGCGGCGCTCGGCGTAGGAGGCGGCCGCGTCCGGGTTCGGGTCGATGAAGATGTGGCGGTGGTCGAAGGCGGCGACCAGCCGGATGTGCTCGCTGAGCAGCATGCCGTTGCCGAAGACGTCGCCGGACATGTCGCCGATGCCGACGACGGTGAAGTCCTCGGTCTGGGTGTCGACGCCGAGCTCGCGGAAGTTGCGCTTCACCGACTCCCAGGCGCCGCGGGCGGTGATGCCCATGCCCTTGTGGTCGTAGCCGGCCGAACCGCCCGAGGCGAACGCGTCGCCCAGCCAGAAGCCGTAGGACTCGGCGACGCCGTTGGCGATGTCGGAGAAGGTCGCGGTGCCCTTGTCGGCGGCGACGACCAGGTAGGTGTCGTCCTCGTCGTGGCGGACCACGTCGGCCGGGTGGACGACCTCGCCGCCGACCAGGTTGTCGGTGATGTCCAGCAGCGCGGAGATGAACGTCTTGTACGAGGAGATGCCCTCGGCCAGCCAGGCGTCCCGGTCCACCGACGGGTCCGGCAGCTGCTTGGCGACGAAGCCGCCCTTGGCGCCGACCGGCACGATGACGGTGTTCTTGACCATCTGCGCCTTGACCAGGCCCAGGATCTCGGTGCGGAAGTCCTCGCGCCGGTCGGACCAGCGCAGACCGCCGCGGGCGACCTTGCCGAAGCGCAGGTGCACGCCCTCGACCTGCGGCGAGTAGACCCAGATCTCGAACGCCGGACGCGGGGCCGGCAGGTCCGGGATGGCCTTCGGATCGAACTTCATCGACACGTAGGAGTGCCACTCGCCGGAGGCGGCGTGCTGGAAGAAGTTGGTCCGCAGGGTGGCCGTGATGAGGTGCAGGAAGGAGCGCAGGATGCGGTCCTCGTCCAGCGACACGACCTCGTCGAGCGCGCCGGCCAGCTCCTCCAGGATGCCCTCGGTCAGCTCCAGGGCGCCCGAACGGTGGCTCGGGCTCAGCCGGGCCTCGAACAGGTTGACCAGCAGGCGGGTGGTGTGGGTGTTGTTGCGGAGCGCGTCCTCCATGTAGTCCTGGGAGAACGTGGAGCCCGCCTGGCGCAGGTACTTGGCGTACGCGCGCAGCATCATCGCCTGCCGCCAGGTCAGCCCGGCGGTGAGGACCAGCTCGTTGAAGCCGTCGTTCTCGGCCTTGCCGGTCCAGGTGGCCGCGAAGGTCTCCTGGAAGCGCTCGCGGGCCTCGTCGGTGAGCCCGGTGGCCTCGCGCAGCTTCAGGCCGAAGTCGTACACCCACGCGGTGGTGCCGTCGGAGCGGCGCAGCGCGTACGGGTGCTCGTCGAGCACCTCGACGCCCAGTCGCTGGAGCACCGGCAGGACCTCGGTGAGCGAGATCGGGCCGCCTACCCGGTAGATCTTGAAGCGGCGCTCGTCGTCGCCGGCGCCCACGGGCTGGTACAGGTTGAGGCGGAAGTCGCCGTCGCCGTGCAGCGCCTCGATCTGCTTGATATCGGAGACGGCGGTGCGCGGCGGGAAGTCGGCGCGGTAGCCGTCGGGGAAGGCGTTGGCGTACTTGTGGCCGAGCTCGGCAGCCCGCTCCTCGCCCAGCTCGAGGTGCAGCTGGTCGTGGAAGCCGTCCATCCAGAACCGGGCCGCCTCGGCCAGGCGGTTCTCGATCCGCTCGATGTCGGTGTCGGTGAGCTGCGGCAGCTCGGTGCCCGGGGCGACCCGGACCACGAAGTGCAGGCGGGTCAGCACCGACTCGGTGGCGTACACCGTGTAGTCGATGGTGGCGCCGTTCAGCTCCTCCTTGAGGATGTCGGTGAGCAGCAGCCGGATCCGGGTGGTGTAGCGGTCGCGCGGCAGGTAGATGAACGCGGAGAAGTAGCGCCCGTACTCGTCCTGGCGCAGGAAGAGGCGCAGCTTACGGCGCTCCTGCAGGTAGAGCACGCTGGTCGCGATGGAGAGCAGTTCGGAGGCCGCGGTCTGGAACATCTCGTCCCGCGGGAAGGTCTCCATGATCTGCAGCAGGTCGCGGCCGTCGTGGCTCTCGCTGGAGAAGCCGGAGGCGTCCAGCACCTCCTGGACCTTGCGGCGCACGACCGGGATCCGGGTGACGGACTCGGTGTACGCGGCGGAGGAGAAGAGGCCGAGGAAGCGGCGCTCGCCGATCGGCTCGCCGGCGGCGTTGAACTTCTTCACGCCGACGTAGTCCAGGTAGGCCGGGCGGTGCACGGTGGAGCGGCTGTTGGCCTTGGTGAGGACGAGCAGCTTCTTCTCGTGGGCCTTGGCGCGGACCGGCGCGGACAGCCGGCCGAAGGCCTCGCTGACCGAGTGGTGCCGGTCGTCGTGGCTGTGCGGGTCGGCGCGCAGGATGCCCAGACCGGTGCCGGCGACGGCCTTCAGGACCTCCTCGCCCTCGTGCTCGACGAGGTCGTACTCGCGGTAGCCGAGGAAGGTGAAGTGGTCGTCGGCGAGCCAGCGCATCAGCTCCCAGGCCTCGCCGACCTCCTGCTCGGGCAGGCCGCCCGGGGGCTCCTCGGCGAGCTCGTCGGCCAGGCGCAGCGCGCTCTCGCGCATCTTGCTCCAGTCCTCGACGACCTCGCGGACGTCGCCGAGCACCCGGCGCAGGTTGGTCTCGATGGAGCGCAGGTCCTCGCGGTCCGTCTCGCGGTCGATCTCGATGTGCATCCACGACTCGACGGTCGCGTCGGCGGGCCACTCGGCGCCGGCGGCCTGGCTGCGGGAGCAGGCGTCGACGTCCAGGATCTCCAGCAGCTTGCCGGTGATGTCACGGCGGACGACCAGCTGGGGGTGGATGACGAGGTGGATCGCGCGGTCCTGGCGGGACAGCTCGTTGGTGACGGAGTCGACCAGGAAGGGCATGTCGTCGGTGACGACCTCGACCACGGTGTGGCCGCAGGACCAGCCGTTCTCCTCCACCGAGGGGGTGTGGACCCGCACCTCGGCGGTGCCCTGCGGGCGCTTGAGGCCCAGCCGGTAGTGGGAGGCCGCCGCGCCGTAGACGTCGACCGGGTCGGAGTCGACCAGGTCCTCGGGCGCGGTGTGGAGGTAGTAGTGGTGCAGGTACGCGGTCAGAGCGCCGTTGCTCAGACCCTCCCCCGGCGCCGCTCCCCCCACCTGGCTGTTCTCAGCGGCTGCGGCTGCCTTCTTGAGCAGTTCGGCCTTGGCTGCGTCCAGCTTGGTCTGCATGACTTCTTGGCTCCTGTCGCGCGCCGTTGCGTGACTCGGTCGGGTGTGGATGTTCACCGACGGGTCTCCCGCAATCCTGCCGCACCATCCGACTGAAAAGGCCCCATGGCGCGCATGAAACACCTTCGCAGTGGGTAGGACGATTCGTCTTGCGAAGCCACCCGACGACGCCAGCCAGCCTAACCGGATCAATCGAAGGTGCACAGGGACAGGGAGGCGCAAACCTGCAGGATGATCGGTTCGTCCTGGACACCATGTCCAAACCGGAACCCCTTGTTCACTCTCAGCCCATGTGGGGGTATCCGTACCGGACGGGCGGGACGAAGGTCTCCTTGATCGCCCGGGCCGAGGTCCACCGCAGGAGGTTCTGGGCGGCGCCCGCCTTGTCGTTCGTCCCGGAGGCCCGGCCCCCTCCGAAGGGCTGCTGGCCGACCACCGCGCCGGTCGGCTTGTCGTTGATGTAGAAGTTCCCGGCGGCGAACCGCAGGGCCTCCACCGCCTGGGCCACCGCGTAGCGGTCCTGGGCGATCACCGAGCCGGTCAGCCCGTACGGGGCCCCGGCGTCCACCCGGCCCAGCACGTCGTCCCAGCGGGAGTCCTCGTACACGTGGACGGCCAGGATCGGACCGAAGTACTCCGTCCGGAACATCTCGTTGCGGTGGTCGGAGGAGACCAGCACGGTCGGCCGGACGAACCAGCCGATCGCGTCGTCGTACTGGCCGCCGGCCGCCAGCTCGACCGTCGGGTCGGCCTTGGCCCGCTCGATGGCGTCCCGGTTCCGCTCGAAGGCCCGCCGGTCGATCAGGGCGCCCATGAAGTTCGAGAGGTCGGTGACGTCGCCCACCGTGAGCGCGTCCACCTCGGCGAGCAGCTCGTCCTTGATCCGCTGCCAGAGGCTGCGCGGCAGGTACGCGCGGGAGAGCGCCGAGCACTTCTGGCCCTGGTACTCGAAGGCGCCGCGGATCAGCGCGGTCCGCAGGATCTCCGGGTCGGCCGAGCGGTGCGCCAGCAGGAAGTCCTTGCCGCCGGTCTCGCCGACGATCCGCGGGTACGTCCGGTAGCCGCCGATGTTGGCGCCGATGGTCTGCCAGAGCGACTGGAAGGTCGCCGTGGAGCCGGTGAAGTGCAGCCCGGCGAGCGCCGGGTCGGCGAGCGCGACCGGGGAGACCTGGAGGCCGTCCCCGGTGACCAGGTTGATCACGCCGGGCGGCAGGCCGGCCGCCTCCAGCAGCCGCATCAGGTGGTGCGCGGCCAGGGTCTGGGTCGGCGCGGGCTTCCAGACCACGGTGTTGCCCATCAGCGCGGGCGCGGTCGGCAGGTTCCCGGCGATCGCGGTGAAGTTGAACGGGGTGACGGCGTAGACGAAGCCCTCCAGCGGGCGGTGGTCGACCCGGTTCCAGACGCCCGGCGAGGAGACCGGCTGATCGGCCAGGACCTGCCGCGCGAAGTGCACGTTGAACCGCCAGAAGTCGATCAGCTCGCAGGCCGAGTCGATCTCGGCCTGCTGCACGGTCTTGGACTGGCCGAGCATGGTGGCCGCGTTGAGGGTCTCCCGCCAGGGGCCCGCCAGCAGCTCGGCGGCCCGCAGGAAGACCGCGGCCCGGTCGTCGAAGGAGAGCGAGCGCCACTGCCGGCCGGCCGCGAGCGCCGCGTCCACCGCCGCCCGCGCGTCCTCCCGGGTGGCGTTGCCGAGCACCCCCAGCCGGGCCGCGTGGTGGTGCGGCTGGACGACGTCGATCCGCTCGCCGGAGCCGAAGCGCTGCTCGCCGCCGATGGTCATCGGCAGCGGGACGGGCTCGGCCGCCAGCTCGTCCAGCCGGCGGACCAGCCGGTCCCGCTCCGGGCTGCCCGGCGCGTACCCCAGCACGGGCTCGTTGACCGGGTCCGGTACCTGGGTGACTGCGTCGATGGGCATGGCGGCTCCGTCCTGCTGACTGCTCCGGTGTCAGTCCAGCCTGACCAGCCGCCGCGCGATCCGCGCGTTCAGACACGCGGACGGCGGACGTGGCGCCCGCCACGTCCGCCGTCGCGACGGGCACCGGCCCGCGCCCGTCGAGCGGGGCCGGGGCGCGCCCGTCAGCCCTGCCCCAGCCGCCCGGCCAGCTCGACCGCCTCGGCCAGGGTGTCCACCACCGGAACGCCGACCGGCTCCAGCTTCTCCCGGGTGTGCGAGCCGCCGGTGTAGAGCACCGCGTGGGCGCCCGCGCTCAGCGCCGCCAGGGCGTCGTCCGCGGCGTCGCCGATCAGCACCGTCCGGGCCGGGTCCACCTGCTCGCCCAGCGCGGCCAGGTGCCGGGCCAGCTGCTCGGCCTTCTGGCCGCCGGACGGGCCGCTGCGGCCGTCCACCCGCAGGAAGCGGGTGGTGAGGCCGAAGGTGTCGACCAGCGGCAGCAGCTTCTCGTGCTCGTACATGGACAGCAGCGACTGGCTGTGCCCGGCCTCCCCCCAGCCGTCCAGCAGCTCGCGGGCGCCCTCGGTCAGCCCGCACTCCTGGCGCAGCTCGTGGTAGCGGGCGTGGAAGGCGTCGTCGAGCAGCAGCCACTCCTCCGCCGAGGGCAGCCGGCCGAGCAGCCGCTGGTAGAAGCGGGGGATCGGGATCTCGTACTGCTCGCGGTACTCCTGCAGGGTCATCGGCCCCACGCCGATGGTCGCGAACGCGGCGTTGCTCGCGCCGAGCACCGCCTCCATGTCGTGGAAGAGCGTGCCGTTCCAGTCCCAAACGATGTGTGTGCGCACGCCGGGAACGGTAACTCCGATCACCGGCGAACCGGTAGGGCCCGGCTCACCTCAGGCCAGCAGGGACGGGATCTCCTGGGTCGCGAACCAGAGCAGGTCGTGGTCCTCCGCGCCGTCCACGGTGAACTGGGCGTCCTGGTCGCCCGCGTCGGCCGCGGACACCGCCGCCACCGCCGCCGCGACGTCCTCGACCACCTCGTCGTCGGCGACGTCCGCGTGCACCGCCGCCGCCTTCGCCAGCGGCAGCGGGCCGGCCAGCACCACCCGGCCGAGCGAGGCCTGGTCCTGGTACTCGTCGCCCGGGAAGGGCCGGACCGCCGAGTCCGCGACGTCCAGCGCCACCACGACCCGGCGGCGCGGGGCGTCCGGGTCGGCGGCCAGCAGGCGCAGGGAGGACTGGGCGGCCCGGTTCAGCGCCGCGTACTCCAGCTCCTCCAGGTCGTCGCTGACGTACCACTCGCGCAGCGCGGGCGTCACGGCGTAGGCCGCGGACGGCTCCAGGGCACCACCGGGGTGCGCCGCCGCCAGGCCGGTCAGGGTGGTGGGCACGTACACGCGCATCGGTGGCACTCTCCGGTTCGTCCTGCGGGGGTTCGTCCTGCCTGGGTTCGTCCTGCCGGGTCCGTCCGGCGGGGGTTCGTCCAGCGGCACTACGTGCAGCGCCCCAAGAATAAGCGCCGCACGGCCCCCCGTGATCACCCCGGCCCGGCTCAGCGGGTGGCCCGCAGGGCCTCCCGGCTGGTCCTCAGGGCGCTCTCCAGGACGGGGTCGCGGCGGGCCGGGTCCATCATGTTCGGGCCCATCACGGCGAGGTCGGCCAGGGTCGGCGCGAGCAGTCGCACCCGCACGCCCTCGGCCCGCAGCAGCGCGGCCTCGCGCAGCAGCTGCCGGGTGACGGCGCGGCGGTAGCGGCTGACCAGCTGGGCCAGGACGCCGCGCGGACGGTCCCGGGCGCGCCACTCGCGCAGTGCGGCGAGGGTGCCGCGCCCGGCCCCGTCGACCGGGTGCACGGGGTCGGCGCCGGCCGGACCGCCGTCGGGCGGGCCCAGCCGCAGGGCCATCGGGGCGAGCACGTAGACCTCGTCCAGGCCCCGGCCGAGCAGCAGGTCGGCGTTGGTGGCGGACCAGCAGCCGCCGTCCACGTACGCCGAGCCGTTCAGCCGCACCGGCGCGAACCAGCCGGGGATCGCGCAGGAGGCCATCACCGCGTCGGCGACCGCGACCGCCGGGGCGTCCGGGTCGCCGAAGACCACCCGGTATCCGCTGCGGTAGTCCACCGCGGCCACCCTCAGCGCCGGGACCCTGGCGCCGCCGCCCTCGCCGGGCGGCGGCCAGCCACCGGGGCCGAGCAGACCGCGCACCAGCTCGCCGACCGGGGTCAGCGAACCGCGGCCGTGCGGCGCCATCGCGGACACCATGGTCAGCAGCGGGTACTCGCGCGGGTGCCGGACGGCGTCCCGCAGCAGGCCGGGCGAGCCGATGCCGGGCCGCGGTCGCGGCGGCAGCGCACCGCCGACGGAGGTCTCGTAGTCGAAGGCCACCCCGGCCAGCGGGCCCTCGGTGACCGGCAGGCCGCGCTGGTGGTCGCGCAGCTGCTCGGGGCCGACCCCGCCGGCCAGCAGCGCGCCGAGGATCGCGCCCGCGGAGGTGCCGAGCAGCAGGTCGGCGTCGCCCGGGCGCCGGCCGGTGGCCTCCTCGACGGCGCACAGCGCACCGATCGTCCAGGCCGCGCCGAGCATCCCGCCGCCGCCCAGCACCAGGCCGCGCCGGGGGGCGTCCCCGGCGGGCGGGGAGGTGCCCGCGGCCGCCGGGGACGGCACCGCCACCCGTGTCGTCATCGCGTCCGCCCGTCGTCGTGGGGTCGGCTCGCCCGCTCCCCGCGGTTCCCGGTCAGGCTCCGATGGTGCGCGCGGGCGGCCGGGCGGCGCAACGGGGGCAGCGGCGCGGCATCACCCGGTCCGGTGCGGCGGAGCGTCCCCTTTCGGACCGCAGGCGCCGTTCCCGCACGTCAACCGGGCGCCCCGGGGCCTGGTCACGGGCCCGTCACCGCACTGCCGGTTCACCCGGATAGGTGAACTTTCCGACTGGTCCCCGGATGGCGGCGAAAGCCCTTGCCGCCCTACGCACGGGGCCACTAGAACCCTCCGTACCCGCACCACCCGACCGAGGAGCCGACCGTGACCGCACCGCTGAGCCCCCGCCCGCACCGCCGACCGCACGGCGCCGCCGCCCACCCGCTCGCCCAGCACCCGGCCACGCAGCACCCCGACTCCCAGCCCCCCGCCACCCGGGCCCGGCACGCGGCCCCCCGCGGGAGCCACCCGGCCGCCCACGACCACCACCCCGCCGGGCGCCGGCCCCGCCACCCCCGCACGGACTGCCCCGGCCCCGGCGGCCACGACCCCCGCGCGCTCGCCTCCCGGTTCGCCCACCAGCTCGTCGAGGTGCTCACCGGCGCCCGGCCCGCCGGCCAGCTGATGCGGCACACCAGCCTGGACGGCTACGGGCAGCTCGCGTCCCTGGTCCGGATCGGCGCGCTGCGCCGCGGCGGCGCCGCCGACCGGCCCAGGCTCGGCCCTGTGCACGACCGGTCCCCCGCGCCGGACGCCGTGGAGGCCTGCGTCCGGGTCGACCTCGGCCGGCGGCACCACATGGTCGCCTTCCGGCTGGAGCAGCGCGGGCAGGCCGGGCAGTGGCAGTGCACCGCCGTGGAGGCCCGGTGAGCCGGGCCGCCGTGGCCCCGGCCGCGCGCGAGAACACGGGCCCCGGCGCGGACACCGGCACCGGCCCGGACACCGGCGCGGCCCGGCGGCGGACGGCGCAGGGCGCCGCCCCCGTCCGGGAGCGGCGCCCTGTGCGGCGTCCTGCGGGTCGATCAGGCCTTGCGGCGGCGGCCCTTGGCCGACTTGGCGGCCTTGCGGCGCTCGGCGCGGGTCAGCCCGTCGCCCTCGTCCTCCGGCGCCAGGTCCTCGAAGTCGCCCTCGATGACCCCGCCGCCGACCTCGTCCGAGGGGGCCGTGTAGTGCAGCCGCTGCGGCTTCGGGGCCTCCAGGCCCTTGGCCTTGATCTCCGGGCGGGCGGCGTCCTTCTCCAGCTTGTCGAGCATCACCGCGGCGTCCTCGACCGGGACCTCCTCGACCTGCTGCTCGACCTGGACCTCCAGGTTGAACAGGTAGCCGACGGACTCCTCCTTGATGCCCTCCATCATCGCGGTGAACATGTCGAAGCCCTCGCGCTGGTACTCGATCAGCGGGTCGCGCTGCGCCATGGCCCGCAGGCCGATGCCCTCCTGGAGGTAGTCCATCTCGTAGAGGTGCTCGCGCCAGCGGCGGTCCAGCACCGACAGCACGACCCGGCGCTCCAGCTCGCGCATGATCTCCTCGCCGAGCTGGTCCTCGCGGGCGCCGTACTGCGCCTGGATGTCCTCCTGGATGGCCTTGGTCAGGAACTCCGGGGTCAGCCCGGCGGTGCCGCCGGCCTCCTCCTCGAGCTCCTCCAGGTCCAGGGTGACGGGGTAGAGCTGCTTGAGCGCGGACCAGAGCTTCTCCAGGTCCCAGTCGTCCTCGAAGCCCTCGCCGGTGGCCGCCTTGACGTAGGCCGCGACGGTGTCGTCCATGAAGTGGCCGACCTGCTCCTGCAGGTCCTCGCCCTCCAGCACGCGGCGGCGCTCGCCGTAGATGACCTCGCGCTGGCGGTTCAGCACCTCGTCGTACTTGAGGACGTTCTTGCGGATCTCGAAGTTCTGCTGCTCGACCTGGGTCTGCGCGGAGGCGATCGCCCGGGTGACCATCTTCGACTCGATCGGCACGTCCTCGGGGACGTTGGCCATCGACAGCACGCGCTCGACCATGCCGGCCTTGAACAGGCGCATCAGGTCGTCGCCCAGCGACAGGTAGAAGCGGGACTCGCCCGGGTCGCCCTGACGGCCGGAGCGGCCGCGCAGCTGGTTGTCGATCCGGCGGGACTCGTGCCGCTCGGTGCCGAGGACGTAGAGGCCACCGGCCTCCTTGACCTCGTCCTGCTCGGCCTTGACCGAAGCCTTGGCCTTCTCCAGCGCGGCCGGGAAGGCGGCCTCGTACTCCTCCGGGGTGTCCGTCGGGGTCAGCCCGCGCTGCGCCAGCTCGGCGGCGGCGAGGTGGTCGGCGTTGCCGCCGAGCATGATGTCGGTACCGCGGCCGGCCATGTTGGTGGCGACGGTGACGGCGCCCTTGCGGCCGGCCTGCGCGACGATCTGCGCCTCGCGCTCGTGGTGCTTGGCGTTCAGCACCTCGTGCGGGATGCCGCGCTTGCGCAGCTCCTGCGACAGGTACTCGGACTTCTCGACCGACACGGTGCCGACCAGCACCGGCTGGCCCTTCTCGTGCTTCTCGGCGATGTCCTCGACCACGGCGGCGAACTTGGCCGGCTCCGACTTGTAGATCAGGTCGGGCTGGTCGATGCGCAGCGGGTTCTTGTTGGTCGGGATCGGGACGACGCCGAGCTTGTAGATCTGGTGGAACTCGGCGGCCTCGGTGGTGCCGGTACCGGTCATGCCCGCGAGCTTGTCGTACAGGCGGAAGAAGTTCTGCAGGGTGATGGTGGCCAGCGTCTGGTTCTCGTTCTGGACCTCCACCCCCTCCTTGGCCTCGATCGCCTGGTGCATGCCCTCGTTGTAGCGGCGGCCGGCCAGGATGCGGCCGGTGTGCTCGTCGACGATCATGACTTCGCCGTTCATCACGACGTAGTCCTTGTCCGCCTTGTACAGCTCCTTCGCCTTGATGGCGTTGTTCAGGAAGCCGACCAGCGGGGTGTTCACCGACTCGTAGAGGTTGTCGATGCCCAGGTAGTCCTCGACCCGGCTGACGCCCTCCTCCAGGATGCCGACGGTGCGCTTCTTCTCGTCGACCTCGTAGTCGCGGTCGACCTTCAGGCGCAGCACCAGCTTGGCGAAGTCGGCGTACCACTTGGTCGCCTGGTCCGCCGGGCCGGAGATGATCAGCGGGGTGCGGGCCTCGTCGATGAGGATCGAGTCGACCTCGTCGACGACGGCGAAGTTGTGGCCGCGCTGGACGAGTTCGTCCTTCGACCAGGCCATGTTGTCGCGCAGGTAGTCGAAGCCGAACTCGTTGTTGGTGCCGTACGTGATGTCCATCGCGTACTGCTGCTTGCGCTCGGCGGGCGTCATGTTCGCCAGGATCACGCCGACTTCGAGGCCCAGGAAGCGGTGCACCCGGCCCATCCACTCCGAGTCGCGCTCGGCGAGGTAGTCGTTGACGGTGATCAGGTGGACGCCCTTGCCCGTGAGCGCGTTCAGGTACGCGGGCAGGGTGCCGACGAGGGTCTTGCCCTCGCCGGTGCGCATCTCGGCGACGTAGCCGTGGTGCAGGGCGGCGCCGCCCATCAGCTGGACGTCGTAGTGCCGCTGGCCCAGGACGCGCTTGGCCGCCTCGCGGACGGTGGCGAAGGCCTCGGGGAGGATGTCGTCCAGGGTCTCGCCGTCGGCGAGCCGCTGCTTGTACTCGTCGGTCAGCGCGCGGAGCTCGGCGTCGGTGAGGTTGACGAAGTCCTCTTCGATGGAGTTGACCTGGGCAGCAATCCGCTGCAGCTTGCGAAGGATCTTGCCTTCGCCGGCGCGCAGGATCTTGTCGAAGACGGACACTTGAGCGGGCTCCTTGCCTGTATTGGCACTGGACGACTGCACGGCGGGTCCACCCCACCGCACGGGCCATCGTATGCGAGGAGTCCAATGCCCCGGGAGGTGCGTCAGCACGCTATTCCCGTGTCACCCGCCCGAGCAGTTGGACCGATAGCACCGCCCACCGGGGCAAACCGGTCAGCCCACCCGGGAGTTGGCCGCATATTCGGATGACCGAATTCCCCTTCCGTCGGAATAATCCCGGCATGGAAGAAGACGTCGAAGGCCCCGGCGGCGACCCCGCCTCCCTCACCACCGACCGCCTCCTGCTGCGGCCCCCGCAGGCCTCGGACGTGGACGCGGTCCACGCCGCCTGCCAGGACGAGGAGATCCAGCGCTGGACGGTGGTGCCCAGCCCGTACCGCCGGGAGGACGCGGAGTACTTCGTCCACGACCTCGCCGCCGAGGGCCGGCGCACCGGCGGGAACCTGATCTGGTGCGTGTTCGAGCGCGCGTCCGGCGCCCTGGTCGGCACCCAGGGGCTGGTCCTGCGCCCCGGCGACCGGGGCTCCGCCGAGGTCGGCTGGTGGGCGGTGAAGGAGTTCCGCGGGCGCGGCTACACCGTCGAGGCCGCCCGCGCCGTCGCCCGGCACGGGCTGCTCGAGCTCGGCCTGCGCCGCCTCGAGTGGCAGGCCTACGTCGGCAACGAGGCGTCCCGCGCGGTCGCCGAGCGGGTCGGCTACCGCTTCGAAGGCACCCTGCGCTCGTACGCCGAGCAGCGCGGCACCTTCCGCGACGCCTGGGTCGCCTCGCTGCTCGCCTCCGACCTCCCGGACGTCCCGGGCCTCCTCGACGCCGCGGGGCCGGCCGACCGCCGGGTCTGAGCCCGGTACCACCGCACCCGGCGCCCGCCGCCCACCCGGGCCCCGGGCCGCACCCGGACCCCGCACCCCGCACCCCGCCCCCGGCCGGCGCCCGGTTGTCGGTGCCCGCGACTACCCTCGCGGACATGACCGCCCTGCCTGCCGCCGGCGCCCCCGCCGGCCCGCCCGTCACCGTCCTCAGCGCCGACGACGCCCGCCGGATCGCCCTGCGGGCCCAGGGCCTGCTCGGCGCACCGGACCGCCGGAGCGGGGTGCGCGGCGTGCTCCGGCACCTGGGCGCCGTCCAGCTGGACACCATCTCGGTGCTGGCCCGCTCGCACGAGCTGGTGCCGTACGCCCGGCTCGGCGCGGTCGGCCGCCCGGCCGTCGAGGCGGCCTACTGGGGTGCCGGCACGAGTTTCGAGTACTGGTCGCACGCCGCCTGCGTCCTGCCGGTCGAGGAGTGGCCGCTGTTCGCCTTCCGGCGCCGCCGCTACCGCGAGCGCGGCCACCTCTGGGGCCACCAGGTCACCCCCGAGACGTACCGGCACGTGCTCGACAAGCTGCGCGCCGAGGGGCCGTTGACCTCCACCGAGCTGGGCGGCGCCAAGCGGACGGCCGAGTGGTGGGACTGGTCCGACACCAAGATCGCGGTCGAGCGCGCCCTGGCCTTCGGCGACGTGGTCTGCACCGAGCGCCGGAGCTGGAAGCGCGTCTACGCGCTGGCCGAACAGGCCGTCCCCGACGCACTGTTCGGCCAGGAGCCCGACGACGCGGAGTGTGTGCGGACCCTGGTCGCCCAGGCCGGTGCCGCGCTCGGCGTGGCCACCCGGGCCGATCTGCTGGACTACCACCGACTGCGCGCCGAGGAGTTGGACGGCGTGCTCGGCGACTGCGGGCTGGTCCCGGTCGAGGTGGCCGGCTGGGGCCCCGGGGGTGCGCCGGCGGCGGCCTGGGCCGATCCGACCGCACTGGCCGGCGCCCCGCGCGGCCGCCACCGCACCACGCTGCTCTCGCCGTTCGACTCGCTGGTCTGGGACCGCGCGCGCACCGAGCGGATCTTCGGCATGACGCACCGGCTGGAGGCCTACACGCCCAAGCACAAGCGGGTGCACGGCTACTTCGCCATGCCGCTGCTGGCCGGGGGCAGGCTGGTCGGCCGGGTGGACCCGGCCCGCGAGGGCCGGACCCTGGTGGCCCGTCAGCTCTCGCTGGACTCCGCCCGGCACCTGGACGCCCTGGCCACCGCCCTGCGCGAGGCGGCGGCCTGGGTGGGCTGCGACGCCGTCCGGGTCGAGGCCCTGCACGACGAGCGGCTGCGCCCGGCCCTGGAGAAGCTCCTGGCGGCCTGAGGCCCGGGCGCCGCCCCGGTCACCCTATTTCGAGGATCTTCTCGCGCATCGCGTACACCACGGCCTCCATCCTGGAGTGCAGTTGGAGCTTCTCCAGGATGTTGCGCACGTGGTTCTTCACGGTGTTCTCGCTGATGAACAGCTCCTTGGCGATCTCCCGGTTGTTCATCCCGGTCGCCACCAGCTTCAGCACCTCCAACTCCCGGTCGGTGAGCCGGGGTGCGGGCACCAGGTCCCGGTCGTCGGAGCGGCGCTGGATCATCGACTTGAACTCGGTGAGCAGCTTGGAGGCCATCGAGGGGCTGATCTGGGACTGCCCGTCGGCGACCGCCCGGATCGCGGTGGCGACCTCGTCGGTGGAGATCTCCTTCAGCAGGTAGCCGGTGGCTCCGGCCTTGATCGCCTCGTAGAGGTCGGCCTCCTCGTCGCTTATCGTCAGCATGATGATCTTGGTGCTGGGCGCCACGTCCTTGATCGCGGTGCAGGCCTCGATCCCGCTGCGCCGCGGCATCCGCACGTCCATCAGGATGATGTCGGGCAGCAGGTCGGCGGCCTTCAGCACGGCCTCGGCGCCGTCCCCCGCCTCGCCGACGACCTTGATGTCCGGCTCCTCCGCGAGCACGATCTCCAGCCCCCGCCGGAACAGCGCGTGGTCGTCCACCACCAGCACGCGGATCGGCTCACCCCGGTGCGGCGCGTACGCGGGTTCCTCCTCCGGCCCCGGTGACAGTCCGGCGGCAGGCCCCCTGGCGGGCCCCAGCCCGAAGTGATCCCCCATCCGCTCCTCCCCCTTCGCGGGTCGTCGTGCGCCAATCATTCCACGCCCCGCAGCCGCCGCGGTCACCCTCCGGCGCCGATCGCTCCGCATCGGGTGACCCCCCGGGCCGCTCCTCGAGCGCGGTTCGAGCCGACCTGGCCCGGAACGCCGGTGACCCCGGCGGCCGGAGCCACCGGGGTCACCTCTCCATCACTGCTCGGACGGTCAGTCCTCGTCGCCGTTCGCCCCGATCGCCCCGCCCGCTCCACTACCCGAGCCGGCCGACGAGTCGGTCTGCAGGTGGATGACACCGTAGTGGTAGCCGTGGCGGCGGTAGACGACGCTCGGCAGGCCGCTGTCCTTCTCCACGAAGAGGTAGAAGTCGTGGCCGACCAGCTCCATCTCGTAGAGCGCCTGGTCCAGCGCCATGGGGGCGGCCGGGTGGGTCTTCTCCCGGACCACCAGCGGGCCTTCGCCCTCGACCTCCAGGGATCCCATCATGGTCTTGCGGACGGCGCCGTTGGTCTCGCTCTCCGGCGTGGCCGTCAGCGGCAGCGCGGCCAGCGGCGCGGTCGCCTCGGCGACGCTGATGGGGGTGCGGCCGTTGCCGCCCTTGTGCACCCGACGCCGGTCAGCCGACTTGCGCAGCTGTGCGTCGAGCTTCGCCGAGGCCAGGTCGAGCGCCGCGTACGGGTCCCCGGCGGCGGCTTCGGCCCGGATCACCGGCCCACGGGTACGGAGAGTGATCTCCACCCGCTCGGACCGGTCGGCCTGCCGCGGGTTGTGCTCCTTGGACACCTCGACGTCGAGGCTGATCACCTTGCCGTCGAACTTCTGGACCTTCTCCAGCTTCTCGGCCACGTGCTCGCGGAACCTCTTGGGCACCTCGGTCTTGCGGCCCTTGACGACGATGTCCACGCAGAACTCCGATCCCTCGTGCTGACGCCGATCCGGGTGCTACCGGATCGGGCTGAGACCCAGCTGGACCAGCCCATCCACTGCCGGCCCCCCGCCCCCGCCGCCAGCGACGGAAACGACTGGCCCTCACCTCACTTCCTCCCCACCAGGGACGGTTGAAACCCCCTGTGGGCTTATCGAACACCTCACACGGGGTTTTCGCCTCCCCAGGTGAGGACACGGGTATCACCCCGTACTGCGGGCAGGGCGGTCAAGCTGTTCCACCCTCTCTACCCTCCTGCGAGTGAAGCATGGGTGAATACCTGGACAACACCCCCCGTACGGCGCATCCTTTGCTCACTCTTCGTGCCTGCCGCCGCCAGGAGCAGCCGTGCCGACCACTCCCGCACCCACCCGTCCGCGCCCCGCCCAAGGGCCGTTCGGCCACGCACTGGCCGGGCTGCTGGACGTCCTGCTGCCGGCCCGCTGCGCGGGCTGCGGCGCCGAACGGAGCCAGCTCTGCCCGGTCTGCCGGCTCGCGCTGGCCACCGCCCTCCCCGGCCCCACCCCGCTGCCCTGGGTGCACGCCGCCGCCCCGTACGCCGACCCGGTCCGACAGCTGCTGCTCGCGCACAAGGAGCGCGGCGCGCTGCGGCTGGCCGGGCCGCTCGGCGAGGCGCTCGGCCGGGCCGTCCGCTCCTCGCTGGGTCCGCGGGCCGACGCCGCGCCGCTGCTGCTGGTCCCGATGCCCTCGACCCGGGCCGCCGTCCGCGCCCGCGGCCACGACCCGACGCTGCGGCTGGCCGGGGCCGCCGCCCGCTCGCTGCGCCGGGCCGGCCTGGACGTCCGGGCCGAGCCGCTGCTGCGGCACGCCCGCCCGGTCGCCGACCAGGCGGGGCTGGGCGCGGCCGAGCGCCGCCGCAACCTGCACGGTGCGCTGACGGTGCTGCCGCGCGCCGGCCGGGCCCTGGCTGGCCGTCAACCCGTCCTGGTGGACGACCTGGTGACCACCGGTGCCAGCCTGGCCGAGGCGGCCCGGGCGCTGGCCGACGCCGGGCTGCCGGCCCGGGCGGGCGCCGCGGTCGCCGCGGCGGGAGCGACGGGAGCGACGGGAGCGACGGGAGCAACGGGAACGGCCGGCCCGCGCCGGCCCGGCTGAGCGGCCCCGGAACCGCCGCCGCCCGGCCACGGGGGCCGGGCGGAGCGGATCGAGGCGGCCGAGGGGATCGGCCCGGGTGAGCCCGGGTCAGCCCGGGTCAGCCCGGGTAGAAGAAGGACCCCGCCTTGTCGGTGAGCGGGACCTCCCGCCACTGATTGCCGATCAGACGGTAGATCTTCCCCACCGCCACCGCGAGCACCGGCGGCGCCTGCGCCAGCGCGCTCCAGCGGGACTCGGAGGCCGAGACGGTGAGCATGCTGTCGGCGCCCGGGAGCGGGCCGTCGGTGCTCTGCGAGCCGTCGGTGCTGATGTAGTGCAGCTGCTGGATCCGGTCGGCCTCCTTGCCGAGCACGAGCAGCTGGTCCGCCTCCGCCCAGGAGACCGAGACGACGTCGGTGAGCGAGGGCGCGGCGCGGCGCAGCCCGACGATCTTCGCGGTGGGCGCCTCCGGGGTCCCGCCGTGCACCACCAGGCCGAACATCAGCGAACGGCTGGGCACACCGGCGGTCTTGACCACCAGTGCCACCCGGGCGCCGTCCGAGGAGATCTTCATCGCCTGCACGGTCTGCCCGTCCAGCTTCTCGACCGGCACGGGGTAGGCCTTGTTGCCGCGGACCATCACCACCCGCGGGGCCTGCGGGTTGCGGTCCACCACCCAGAGGTCGCCGCGGCCGTCCCAGCTGGGCGAGGCCAGCCCGTCCTCCTTGTCGGCGGTCCGCACCGGCGTGGCGAGCACCGGTTCGGGCAGCGCCACCGCGTTGTCGGAGAGCGGCACCGAGTAGAGCTGGTGGCCGTCGCCGCTGATCGCGGCGGCCCAGGAGCCGTCCCGGTTGACCGCGACGGTGCCGAGTGCGGGCTTGCCGGCCGGCTGCGGCTTGCCGAGGACGCCGCGCACCGGGTCCCCGTTGCGCTGTTCCTCGGTGACCATCAGGACGCCGTTGTCGGCGCGCTGGTAGTACTGCTGCGCGGGCGGCGGCCCGGCCAGGGCGCCGGGCCCGGTGGCCTGCACGTCGCTGCGCGAGACGGCGCAGCTGCCGCGCTGCCCCTTCAGCTCCAGCCGCTCGACCTGCCCCTTGCCCTGGTCGGCCAGGGTGTAGAAGAGCTGGGTCGCCATCCGGCGGCAGGACACCCCGTCGGTGGTGTCGGCCCCGCCGAGCTGGACGTGGGCGACCCGGCTGTCGTCGACGGTCACCCGGTCGACGCGGGCGCCGCTCGGGAAGGCGGTCCGGGCGACCGGCGCGAGCCAGTTCGAGGGCCCGGCGACCAGGGCCTTCGCGGCCATGGTCAGCGGGTCTATTCGGCGCCGCAGGTAGATCGGGTCGGCGATCAGCACCTCCTGGTCGGCCTTGCCGGTGGACACCGCGGACGGGTCCGGGGAGGTGTAGAAGAACCGGTCGACCTGGCGGTAGCTGTTCCGGAAGTTGGTCTCGTTCATGATCACGCCGGCCGGCAGCTTGTCGATCCGCCACTCGCCGTCCTTCTGCCGGACGAAGGTGAAGTCGGACGAGATGTCGCGCTGACCGTCCACCAGGACGTAGGACTGCTTCTCGTCGATCCTGGCGATCACCTGGCCCGTCACCGAGGCGGAGACCATGGTGTCCGTGTCGGTGACGTCCTGCCCGGACGGCAGGTTCGGGGTGGCGGCGGCGAGCACCTGGATCCCGGCGTCCGGGTTCCAGGTCGCCGCGGCCTCCTCGGTGAGGTACTTGCGCGCGGTCTCGTAGCCCTCGTCGGCGGTCACCGCGTCCAGGAAGCCGGTCAGCAGGGCGCGCGGTTTGGCGCCCTTGGCGGGCGCCACCGGGTAGACCCTGGCCTGCAGGTTCCGGTCCGCCGCCCCCTGGGACAGCTCCACCTTGGAGATGCCACCGGAGTCCGGCATCGCCGCGCAGCCGCTCGCCAGCAGGGCGCCGAGCACCATGCCGGCCACCGCCGTGAAGCGCGGCTCAGTCCCGCTGCTCGTCCTTCGCACGCTGCGACCCCTCCAGGTCCGTCCCGCCCATCACGTCCGGCTCCGCCGTCCGCTGTGCCACCGACGGCCGTCCCGGCGTCGGGTCCACCATCACCTGGGCGCCGGTGGCACCGTACCCGGCCCCCGCCGTCCGCACGTCCGAGGGGTCCGCGCGCGGGCCCACGGGCAGCCGGCTCTGGCCCAGGCCGGGGCCGATGTTCAGCACCCCGCCGAGCCCGCTGCCGAAGCCGTTGACCGGCCCCTCCGGCGTCTCCGCCTGCTCCTCGGCGACGGTCAGCGCGGTCGCACCGGACGGGCTGATCGCCCGCCGGTACGGCGTGCCGTAGGCGCCCAGACCGCGGTTGTTGCGGGAGTCCTCCGGCTCCAGCCGGAACGGCGCCCGGCTGATCTCGCCGCCGCGGGTGCGGGGCAGGGTGAGCCGGAAGTGCGAGCCGCCGCCGGGCTCGCCCCAGGCCTGCAGCCAGCCGCCGTGCAGGTGCGCGTCCTCGACCGCGATGGACAGGCCGAGGCCGGTGCCGCCGGTGGTCCGCACCCGGGACGGGTCGGCCCGCCAGAAGCGGTGGAACACCCGGGACGCCTCGCCGGGCTTGAGGCCGATGCCGTAGTCGCGCACGCCGACCGCGACCGCGCCGTCGGCCGAGCCCAGCCGGACCACCACGTCGCGGCCCTCGCCGTGCTCCAGCGCGTTGACCACCAGGTTGCGCAGGATGCGCTCGATCCGGCGGGAGTCGACCTCCGCGAGCACGGGCTCGCCGTCGCCGCGGATCACCACGGCGCTGCCCTTCGCCTCGGCGAGCGGTTCGGCGGCCTCGACCACCCGGCCGACGATCTCGCGCAGGTCGACCGGTTCGGCGTCCAGGATCGCGGCGCCGGCGTCGAACCGGCTGATCTCCAGCAGGTCGGCCAGCAGCGACTCGAAGCGGTCCAGCTGGCCCTGCAGCAGCTCCGCCGAGCGGGCCGCCATCGGGTCCAGGTCCTCGCGGCTGTCGTAGATGAGGTCGGCGGCCATCCGGACGGTGGTCAGCGGGGTTCGCAGCTCGTGCGAGACGTCGGAGACGAAGCGCCGCTGCACCCTGGACAGCTCCTCCAGCTGGCGGATCTGCGCCTGCAGGGCGTTGGCCATCCGGTTGAACGACTCCCCGAGGCGGGCGATGTCATCCGTGCCGGTGACCTTCATCCGCTCCTCGAGGTGCCCGTCGGCGAGCCGCTCGGAGATGCCGGCGGCCATCCGCACCGGGGTGACCACCTGGCGCACCACGACCCAGGCGATGCCGCCCATGAGGATCACCACGAACACGCCGGCGGTCGCCAGAGTGCCGGTGATCAGGTTCAGGGTGTCCGTCTCCTGGCCGAAGGAGAACACGTAGAACATCTGGTAGCTGTTGCCGGCCGGGCCGCTGAACTGCATGCCGAGGGCCAGCCCGGGCTCGGTCCGGTCGTCGGCCCGCTGGATCCGGGTCGGCTGGTCGTACATCTGGCCGGCCTCGGTGTACACCTTGTCGCGCAGGGTGTCCGGGACGCTGCTGGGCAGGATGTCGCCCGAGTAGCGGGGCGCGAAGCCGGTCTCCGGGACGATCGCGTCGGTGCCGGGGGCCATCGCGATCACCGAGTAGACGGTCTGCCCGCTCGCGGCCAGGTCGTTGACCTGGCGCAGCAGCCAGGTGCCGGTCTCCTCGGTGGTGGGGTCGGCGGTGGCACCGACCCGCACCCGCTGGTCCTTCGCCTCGTCGATCTTCTTCTGCTCGGCCTGGAAGCCGATCCTGGCCTGCTCGCGGGCGGCCGCCATCTTGGTGTCGAGCAGCCCGGTGCGCACCTGCGCCACCACGACCACGCCGAGCACCAGGACGACCGCGATGGAGGCCAGCAGGGAGACCGCGACCACGCGCAGCTGGATCGACCGCCGGTAGAGGGCGGTCACCCGGCGCGTGGGGCGGCGCAGCTGCCGGGTCAGCAACGCGTACGCGGCCGCGCGGCGGCGCTTGCGGGTGGTCGAGCTCAGCACGGACCCGCGAACGGAGTCGGCCCCGTCGGTCGCGGTACCCGACGGGGCTTCGTCAGCCTGGTGCGTCACGTCAGCTGGGTCCGGCCTTGTAGCCGACGCCGCGGACGGTCACCACGATCTCGGGGCGCTCCGGGTCCTTCTCGATCTTCGACCGCAGGCGCTGCACGTGGACGTTGACCAGGCGGGTGTCCGCCGCGTGGCGGTAGCCCCAGACCTGCTCCAGCAGCACCTCGCGGGTGAACACCTGCCAGGGCTTGCGGGCGAGCGCGACCAGCAGGTCGAACTCCAGCGGGGTCAGCGGGATGCCCCGGCCGTCCCGCTTGACCGAGTGGCCGGCCACGTCGATCACGAGGTCGCCGATGGTCAGCTGCTCGGGGGTGGGCTCCTCGGCGCGGCGCAACCGGGCGCGCACCCGGGCCACCAGCTCCTTGGGCTTGAACGGCTTGGTGACGTAGTCGTCGGCACCCGACTCCAGGCCCACCACGACGTCGACCGTGTCGGTCTTCGCGGTCAGCATGACGATCGGGATCCCGGACTCCGCCCGGATCTGCCGGCAGACGTCGATGCCGTCCCGGCCGGGCAGCATGAGGTCCAGCAGGACCAGGTCGGGCTTGGTCTCCCGGAACGCGGCTAGCGCCTTGTCCCCATCCGCGACGAAAAACGGCTCAAAACCCTCACCACGCAGCACGATGCCGAGCATCTCGGCCAGTGCGGAGTCGTCATCAACGACGAGGACGCGTCCCTTCATGCGTCCATCCTCTCATTACCGGATTGTGACCTGCCGCACAGCAGTGCCAATGCTCCACAACGGCCAACTCGCCGGGCGTCCATTTCCGGCCATACCGGACGAATGGCCCGCACTGGAGTACCTCCGCACCCTCCGCGGCCCACCACCCGCCCACCACGGGGCCCGGCTTGCCGATCATCGAGCGGCTGCCCCTGGGGCCCGTCCTGGCCCCATGGCACGATGGGCGCTGCGCGCGGGCGAAAGATCCGCCCGGAACCGCGCCCGTGACGCCCTCCGAGGAGCAGTGATGACCGACACTCCGGGCTGGGCCTCGCCCGGCTCGTCCGAGCCGCCCCGCGGCGACGCCCGGCCGCCGGCCGACGCGCCCGCCGCCGTGCCCGGGCCGTCGGCACCCCCGCAGGGCCACCCCGCACCCCGGTGGAACGCCCCGCCCGCCCTGACCGGCGGCCGGCCCGCCGGGGGCGGCGGCCCCCACCCGTACGGCTGGGGAGCCCCGCAGAGCCCCAAGCCCGGCGTCATCCCGCTGCGCCCGCTCGGCGTCGGCGAACTCCTCGACGGCTCCGTCGCCACCATCCGCAGGCACTGGCGGACGGCGCTCCCGCTCGCGCTCGGCATCGCCGTGATCCAGCAGGCCGGGGTCGTCGCCGCCGGCCAGCTGGTCACGGGCAGGACCGGACCGGCCACCCAGGTGGTGATCCTGCTGGCCACCCTGCCGCTGCGGGTGCTGGGCAGCGTGATCGCCGTCTCCCTGCTCACCGTGGTCGTCAGCCGCGCCGTCCTCGGCCGGTCCGCGACCGCCGGGGACGCCTGGCGCGACGCCCGTCCCCGGGTGCTGCAGCTGCTCGGACTGACCGTGCTCACCGGCCTGATGTCCGGCGGCGTGGTGCTGCTCGGGTTCAGCCCCTGGTACTTCTACCGATCCGGCGGCTCCGGCGAGCCGGCCACCGAGGCACTGCTGTTCCTCGTCGGCTTCCTGACCCTCCCGGTCGCCGCCTGGCTGTGGATCCGGTTCAGCCTGGCCGCCCCCGCCCTGATGCTGGAGAAGCAGGGCGTGGTCACCGCGCTGTCCCGCTCCCGGCGCCTGGTCCGCGGCTCCTGGTGGCGGATCTTCGGCGTCACGCTGCTCGGCGAGGTGCTGTCCTTCATCGTGGCGATGGTCATCGCCGTCCCGTTCCGCTTCCTCGGGCTCGTCCTCGGCTTCGACGACGTCGACCGCCAGGTCGACCTCAACAGCATCGCCCACCAGCCGGCCGCCATGCTGGTCACCACCGCCGTCGCCGGCATCATCGCGGCCACCCTCACCATCCCCTTCCTGGCCGCCCTGAACGTGCTGATCTACGTCGACCAGCGGATCCGCCGCGAGGCCCTCGACATCGAACTGGCCCGCGCCGCCGGCCTCGCCGAGCCCGACGGCGCCGGCCGGGGCGACCGGGCCGGCCCCGGCCCGGCGAGGCGCTGACGCGGATGCCTACCTGGGGGGACGGGCTCCTCGTCGCGGGCGGCGCCCCGGTCACCGTGCCGCGGGACCCGGCACGCGACGCCGCCCGCGACGAACTGCTCGACGCGGAGTACCACAAGCACGACCCGAGCGTCCTGGAACGGGTCATGAGCTGGCTCAACGACCACATCACCGGAGCGCTGGACGGCATCTCCGGCACCGGCACCAGCGGCACCACCGGCCTGGTGCTCTTCCTGGTCGTCGCCGTCCTGATCGGCGCCGCACTCTGGTGGCGCCTGGGCGCACCCCGCCGCGCGGCCCGCACCGTCCTGGACGTCTACGGCGACGAGGGCCCGCGCCGCGCCGCCCAGTACCGGGCCGACGCCGAACGGCACGCCGCCGCCGGGCAGTGGGCCGAGGCCGTCCGCGCCCGGATGCGCGCCCTCGTCCGGGGCCTGGAGGAGCGCACCCTGCTCGACGCCCGCCCCGGCCGCACCGCCGACGAGGCCGCCGCCGAGGCCGGCCGGGCACTGCCCCGGCACGCCGCCGCGCTGGCCGCCGCCGCCCGCACCTTCGACGACATCGCCTACGGCGAGCGCACCGCCGACCAGGCCGCCTACCAGCTGCTGAGCGACCTCGACCGGGCCCTGGAACGCGCCCGGCCGGACCTCGACACGGCCCCGGAAGGAGCGGCATGACCAGCACCGCCCCCGCGCCTCCCGCCGAGGCCGGGACCGCCCGTCCCGCCCCCGGCGGGACGGCCCCGAGCAGCCTCGCCCCCACCGGGCGGGGCCTGTGGCGCCGGGCCCGCTGGTACCTGGCCGCCCTCGCCGTCCTGCTGATCGGCGCCACCGCGGTGGCCGCGCTCGGCCAGGACCGCCGCTACCCGCCCCTCGACCCGCGCTCCTACGACAGCGACGGCACCCACGCCGTCCTCGCCCTGCTCGAGCAGCAGGGCCTGCGGACCACGATCAGCACCGACCCGACCCTGCGCCCCACCGGGCCCGACACCCTCGTCCTGCCCGAGCCCGACCTGCTCACCCCGGCCGAACTGCGGGCCGTCGCCGGCGCCCGGCACGAGCGGCTGGTGCTCGTCGCCCCCGGACCGGCCGCCCTCAGCGCCCTGGCCCCCGGCATCCGCCCCTCCGAGGAGGACGGCGGCCCGCCCTACGCCACCGTCCGCAGCACCCCCGCCCGGTGCCCGCTCACCGAGGCCGTCCGGGCCGGCAGCGCCGGGATCGGCGGCATGCTCTACACCAGTGGCAGCCGCGGTCAGGGCTGCTACCCGCGCGGCCACGGCTACCCGCTGGTCAGCGCCCCCGCCCCGGGCGGCGAGGTCATCGTGCTCGGCACCGGCGACTTCCTGCAGAACGGCGAGCTCGCCGAGGACGGCAACGCCGCCCTCGCCCTCGGGCTGCTCGGCTCCCGGCCCCACCTGACCTGGCACCTGCCCGACTACACCGCGCCGCTCGCCGAGGGCACCCGGAACCGGACCTTCGGCGACTACATCCCGGACGGCTGGCGCTGGGCCGGCTACCAGCTCGCCGTGGCCGCCGTCCTGGCCGCCCTCTGGCGCGGCCGCCGCCTCGGCCCGGTGATCAGCGAGAACCTGCCCGTGGTGGTCCGCGCCGCCGAGACCACCGAGGGCCGCGCCCGGCTCTACCGCCGGGCCAGGGCCCACGGCCGCGCCGCCGAGGCCCTGCGCCGGGCCGCCGCCCACCGCATCGCCCCGGCCCTCGGCGTCCCGCCCCGGGCCGGCGCACCCGACCCCGAGGCGCTCTGCGCCGCGGTGGCCGACCGCCTCCCCGAACGACCCGCCGGGGACGTCCGGGCCCTCCTCTACGGCCCGCCCCCGACCGACGACGCCGCACTGCTGCGGCTCGCCGACGACCTCGACGCCCTCGAAAGGCAGGTACGGAACCCGTGACCGAACAGGCCACCGCCACCCCCACCAGCACCCCCGGCGCGGCGGCTGCCACCCCGGGCACCCCCGGCACCGCCACCGACCCCCGCCAGGCGCTGACCGCCCTGCGCGCCGAGATCGGCAAGGCCGTGGTCGGCCAGGACGCCGCCGTCACCGGTCTCGTCGTCGCCCTGCTGTGCGGCGGCCACGTGCTGCTGGAGGGCGTCCCGGGCGTCGCCAAGACCCTGCTGGTGCGCGCCCTGTCCACCGCGCTCAGCCTGGACACCAAGCGCATCCAGTTCACCCCCGACCTGATGCCCGGCGACGTCACCGGCTCCCTCGTCTACGACGCCCGCACCGCCGAGTTCTCCTTCCAGCCCGGCCCGGTCTTCACCAACCTGCTGCTCGCCGACGAGATCAACCGCACCCCGCCCAAGACCCAGGCCGCCCTGCTGGAGGCCATGGAGGAGCACCAGGTCACCGTCGACGGCGAGCCCCGCGCGCTGCCCGTCCCGTTCCTGGTCGCCGCCACCCAGAACCCGGTCGAGTACGAGGGCACCTACCCCCTGCCCGAGGCCCAGCTCGACCGTTTCCTGCTCAAGCTGGTCCTGCCGCTGCCCGACCGCGACCAGGAGTTCCAGGTGCTCTCCCGGCACGCCGCCGGATTCGACCCCCGCGACCTCGCCGCGGCCGGTGTCCGCCCCGTCGCCGGGCCCGAGCACCTGGCCGCCGCCCGCCGGCAGATCGCCGAACTGACCGTCTCCCCCGAGGTCCTCGCCTACATCGTCGACCTCTGCCGGGCCACCCGGCAGTCGCCCTCGCTGTCCATGGGCGTCTCGCCGCGCGGCGCCACCGCCCTGCTCCGCGCCTCGCGCGCCTGGGCCTGGCTCGCTGGACGCGACTACGTCACCCCGGACGACGTCAAGGCGCTCGCCCTGCCCACCCTGCGCCACCGCGTCGCACTGCGCGCCGAGGCCGAGATGGAGGGCGTCACCGCCGACTCCGTCATCCAGGCCGTCCTCGCCCAGACGCCCGCCCCCCGCTGAACCGCCCGTTCCGGAAGGAGCGCACCGCATGGCCCTCACCGGGCGAACCGCCCTGCTCGCCGCCCTCGGCGCGGTCCTCGTGGGCCTGGTGCTGCCCTCCTGGGCCGGGATCGGCCTGGCCAGCGGCACGGTCCTGCTCGCCGCCCTCGTCGACCTGGTGCTCGCCGCCCCCGTCCGCAGCCTCCGGCTCGGCCGGGGCGGCGACACCACCGTCCGGCTCGGCGAGTCCGCCCGCGTCGAACTGACCGTCACCAACCCGTCCGGACGCCCCCTCAGGGCCCGGATCCGCGACGCCTGGGGCCCCTCCGCCTGGCAGCCCGGCACCGCCGTGGCGGCGTCCCGGCACACCCTGCTCGTCCCCGGCGGCGAACGGCGCCGGACCGTCACCGTCCTCGCCCCGACCCGCCGCGGCGACCACCACGCGCACCGGGTGACGGTCCGTTCCCTCGGCCCGCTCGGCCTGGCGGGGCGCCAGGGCTCGCACGACCTGCCCTGGAAGGTCCGCGCCCTGCCCCCGTTCGCCAGCCGCAAGCACCTGCCCTCCCGGCTCGCCAGGCTGCGCGAACTCGACGGCCGCACCTCCGTCCTGACCCGCGGCCAGGGCACCGAGTTCGACTCCCTGCGCGAGTACCTGCCCGGCGACGACGTCCGCTCCATCGACTGGCGGGCCAGTGCCCGGCGCAACACCGTCGCCGTCCGCACCTGGCGCCCCGAACGCGACCGGCACATCCTCGTCGTCCTCGACACCGGCCGCACCTCCGCCGGCCGCGTCGGCGACGCCCCCCGCCTGGACGCCGCGCTCGACGCCGCCCTGCTCCTCACCGCCCTCGCCACCCGCGCCGGCGACCGGGTCGACCTGCTCGCCCACGACGCCCGCAAGCGCGCCGCGGTGGCCGGCGCCCCGCCCAGCGAGGTCCTCCAGGCGTTCACCAACACGATGGCCGCCCTGGAACCGGACCTCCACGACACCGACATGCGCGCGCTGGTCTCCACCGCCCTGCGGATGGCCCCCCACCGCTCGCTCGTCGTCCTCCTCACCGGCCTCGACGCGGCCCCCGTCGAGGACGGCCTGCGCCCGCTGCTGCCGCTGCTCACCAAGCGCCACGAGGTCGTCCTGGCCTCCGTCGCCGACCCCCGGCTGGACGTCCTCGCCGCGGGCCGCGGCACCCTGGAGGCCGTCTACGGCGCCGCCGCCGCGGAACAGACCCGCGCCGACCGTCGCGCCACCGCCGAGCGCCTCACCCGCCTCGGGGTGACCGTCCTCGACGCCCCTCCCGCCCAGCTCGCCCCGGCCCTCGCCGACACCTACCTCGCCCTCAAGGCGGCCGGACGGCTCTGACCGCCCGTCTGACCGCCTGCCCGCCTGCCCGCGAGACCGCGCCCGCCTCCGGCAGTGCCCCGGGGGCGGACACCCGGGGTCAGACGGCGGAGAGGTGCAGCTTGAACGGCGAACCGCTCGAGCCGGGCGTCCAGCCGTTCGACCGCGCCGCCCGGATGCCCGCGGCGACCTCACCCGGCAGGACGACCTCCCCCCGCGCCGTGTCCGGTACCGAGGCGGAAGGCCGACCGGTCTCCACCACGAGCGTCGTACCGGGACGCGCCACGTCCTCCACCACGTAGCCCAGGGTGCTGCCCTCGTAGTCGCAGCACCAGTGCCTCCGGCTCACCCGCCAGCGGTACTCGACGCCGTCGACGACGATGCGCCGGGAGCCCTTCTTCACCAGTGCCACTCTTCGCCCCTCTTCGCGCGCCGGCTGCTCGTACAGCTCCGTCGGTCAGCAGTCTCCCGGTACGGCGCCCGCGGTGTCACCGGAATTGCCCCGGAGGACCGGCGCCGTCGTACGGCGCTCCGACGGACGCCGCCGCTCCGCCCCCAACGCAAAGAACCCCCGCCGGATATCCCGGCGGGGGTTCTTCGTGAATGATTGTTCGGCGGCGTCCTACTCTCCCACAGGGTCCCCCCTGCAGTACCATCGGCGCTGTGAGGCTTAGCTTC
>NZ_JBIALK010000010.1:0-220353 GCF_042873275.1 Kitasatospora sp. NPDC004745
ACGGACACTTCCTTCGGTCTGCCTTCCAGCAGGCCCTCCGGGCGCTTCGTTCTTTCGTGTTCCCAGCTTATCAGACGCTTTCCGCTCCGTTTTCCGGAGTTTCATTCATCCGATTTTCCGAACTGGTCGGTGTCGCTTTCCGCGACGGCCTCCACATTAGCGCATTCCGGGTGTTACCCGAAATTCACGCTCACCGCGGTTGACGGGAACGCCAACAGACCCAAGTTAATGGGCGTCGAGGTGAGAGTGGGTCTTGCCGAGTGGTGTGGCCGCTTCAGCGACTCGTTCAACACTAGTCCACCTGCACGTCACCGTCAAACATCGAGGGCGGGATCCGGCTGGATCCCGCCCTCGATGGTCGAAGCCGCAGGTCAGCGGCGTCGCGTTTCGGTCAGACCGTGGCCGGCGCCAGCTCCGCCGCCGCCAGGTTGCGCTTGCCGCGGCGCAGCACGAGCCAGCGGCCGTGCAGCAGATCGGCCTCCGTCGGCACCGCCTCCTCGTCCGTCACCTTGACGTTGTTGAGGTAGGCACCGCCCTCCTTGACCGTCCGGCGGGCGGCCGAGCGGCTCGGCGCCAGGCCGACGGCGACCAACAGGTCGACCACCGGCTGGAGTTCGGACACCTCGGCCTTCGGGACCTCGGCCAGGGCGGCCGCCAGGGTCGGGGCCTCCAGGTCGGCGAGGTCGCCCTGGCCGAACAGCGCCTTGGACGCGGCGACGGCGCGCTCGTACTGCTCGGCGCCGTGGACGAGGGTGGTGAGCTCCTCGGCGAGGGCGCGCTGCGCGAGGCGGGCGGCGGGGCGCTCGGTGGTCTCGCGCTCGAGCTCCTCGATCTCCTCCTTCGAGCGGAAGCTGAAGATCCGCAGGAAGTTGGAGACGTCCCGGTCGTCCGCGTTCAGCCAGAACTGGTAGAAGGCGTACGGGGTGGTCAGCTCGGGGTCGAGCCAGACCGTGCCGGACTCGGTCTTGCCGAACTTGGTGCCGTCGGCCTTGACGATCAGCGGCGTGGCGAGCGCGTGGACGGACTTGCCGTCGGCCTTGCGGATCAGGTCCGTGCCGGCGGTCAGGTTGCCCCACTGGTCGCTGCCGCCGGTCTGCAGGCTGCAGCCGTAGCGGCGGTTCAGCTCCAGGTAGTCCATGCCCTGGAGGATCTGGTAGCTGAACTCGGTGTAGCTGATGCCCGCGTCGGAGTTGAGCCGTCGGGCGACGGCCTCCTTGGCGATCATGTTGTTGACGCGGAAGTACTTGCCCACGTCGCGCAGCAGGCTGATGGCGGACATCCCGGACGTCCAGTCCAGGTTGTTGACCATGCGCGCCGCGTAGGGGCCGTCGAAGTCGAGGAAGCGCGAGATCTGGGCGCGCAGGCGCTCGACCCAGCCGGCGACCGTCTCCGGGTCGTTCAGCACACGCTCGGCGGTGGGCTTCGGGTCGCCGATCAGGCCCGTGGCGCCGCCGACCAGGCCGAGCGGGAGGTTCCCCGCCTGCTGGATCCGGCGCATCGTGAGGATCTGCACCAGGTTGCCCAGGTGCAGGCTGGGGGCCGTCGGGTCGAAGCCGCAATAGAACGTGACCGGGCCGTCCGCGAACGCCTTGCGCAGTGCGTCCTCGTCGGTGGACAGGGCGATCAGCCCCCGCCACCGCAGCTCGTCGACGATGTCCGTCACGGTCACGCTTCTCCTTCGATCGGGCGCCCGCCCGGTGGTGGCCCCGGTTCCGTCGGGCCCCGGGTCGGTACGACTCCAGCGTGGTAGAGCCTACGCGGTCCGGGCCAGCGAGTTTTCGCCGAGGCGGCGTGCCGCGTTTCCCCGCCGGATCCCCGGCTCGCCTCCCCGATACCGGAAATTCCGTTGTTCGTCGGCTGGGGGCCCGTTCAGAGTGGCTTCACCGCCGTGCGGCGGCAGTGACGTGTGTGGAGACGGTCGTGCCGCCGTGGCACGCCCGCGGAAAGGGCGTGCCGAGTGCGCAACACGCTGGTTCTGAACGCGAGCTACGAGCCCCTGACGACGGTGTCGCTCCAGCGCGCCGTCGTCCTGGTGCTCCAGGACAAGGCGGTGGTGGAGCAGGCGCATCCGCTGCGCTCGATCCGGGGGACGGGAGTGACCGTCCCGGTGCCCCGGGTGATCAGACTGCAACGCTACGTCCGGGTGCCGTTCCGACAACAGGCCCCGTGGTCGCGGCGGGGTGTGCTGGCCCGGGACCAGCACCTGTGCGCCTACTGCGGTCGGCGGGCCACCACGGTGGACCACCTGCAGCCGCGGTCGCGCGGCGGCGAGGACAGCTGGCTGAACACGGTGGCCGCGTGCGCGGAGGACAACCAGCGCAAGGCGGACCGGACGCCGGAGCAGGCCGGGATGCGGCTGCTGCGCCGGCCGTTCGTGCCGACCCCGCAAGCCACCCTGATGCTCGCGCTCGGGCTGCGCGGCTCGGAGGCCAGGGAGCTGGCGGACTGGCTGCCGGAGGTACCGGCCCAGGCGGTCCCGTCGGCACTTCCGGCCGCCTGACCTGACGCCGGGCCGACCGGGGTCCGTCCGTCGGGGTCCGTCCGTCGGGGTCCTTCCGTCGGAGCCCGGTCGACGGACCTCGACGGGCCCCGACCGCCCCCGGCCCCGACCGGTCCGCCGACCCGGGCCGGCGGCTACCCCTTGGCCTGGTAGACCGCCGCCGTGCCGAAGTTGGCGGAGTGCTCGGGCACCACGGCCACCCGCCCGCCGCCGATCAGCACCCGCCCCGAGACCAGCAGCGAGCCGGTGCCGGGCGGGAAGTTGCCTCCGGTCGCCTCCTGGCCGCCGGCGAGCGGGAAGCGGTTGAGGTGGGCGGGCTGGTCGCGGCGCTCGTCGGCGGCGAGCACCAGCGAGCCGCCGTCCAGGCCGACGGCCCGGACGGTGCCCTTGGCCGCGGTCGGCGACTTCCAGCGCTGCTTGCCGGTGTCGAGGTCGTAGCCGACCGCCACGACCGGGCCGCCGCCGTTGGGCTGGACGAGCGTGGTGACCATCGTGCGGTCCTGGAAGAACACGTCGGGCGTGGCCGAGAACGTGCCGTGGGTGAGGTCCAGGCGGCCCCCGTCACCGACCACCGGTATCTCGGCGGCCGGGTCGCCGCCCGCTCCCCAGGCGAACACCCGGTCGTCCTCGGGCTTCCCGCCCGTGGTGAGGACGACGGGGGGTTCGGCGGAGAGGACGGTCACCGTCTTCGGCCGGTTGTTCAGGCCGCGCCACCAACCGACCTTGCCGTCCGCCGTGTTCAGCGCGACGGCCTGGTCGGCGGGGGTCGAGTCGGCGCACGAGGAGGCGATCAGCACGGTCTTGCCGCTGACGCCGCCGGACAGCGTGCAGAACTTGCCCTGCCCGGTGTACTGCCAGACGTCCTTGCCGTCCGCGGACTCCCAGGCGATCGCCCGGTCGTCGCCGACCGCGATCACCTTGTCCTCGGTGACGCCGATCCGGGCGACGTACGCGCCCTTGGCGTCCGAGACGCTCTTCGTCCACGCGGTCTTGCCGGTCTTGGTGTCGACGGCGGCGACGAGCGTGCACGGGCTCTTCGGGTCGGCCTGCGGCCGGAACAGCACCGCCCCCAGGCCCTCCTTGTTCACTCCGGCCGACAGCCCGCACGGCACGGCCCCGGCCGCCGGCGGCTCGACCGACCAGACGGGCTTGCCCGCCGCGAGGTCGTAGGCGCGCACCCCGGCGGCGTCGGCGCGGACCACCGCGTCGGCCAGCAGCCAGCTGCCGACCAGTGTGTCGTCGGTCCCGGTCGGCCCAGCCGCGGCGGCGGGCTGGGCGGACCACGTCCTGGTGTGGGCGACGGCGAAGCCGGGCTCGCCACCGCTGTCGGCGGCCGCCGTGCCACCGCCCTCGGCACCGACCGTCAGAGCGGCCGCGACCAGCACGCCCAGCGCGGCCACCCCGGCGCCGGTGCGCACCAGCAGGGCCCGTCGGCTGGGCACGTGCTCGCCGGAGAGCACCGTGCCGGCGGCGGCCCTGGCCCGGGCGCCGAGCGAGGACCCGGCCGGCGCAGCCGCACCGCCGCGGCGGCCGGCGGCCCGCGGGGGTGCGACGGGTGCGGGCTCCGGGGTCGGATCCCGGTCCCGGTCCGTGGCGTCCGCCGCAGCGGGCCCGGTCTCCGGCTCGGCCTCGTCGAGGTGCACGTACCCGTCGGCCGAGTACTCGGCCCCCGCCGGGACGTACAGCCCCTCCCCCGCGGGCTGTTGCCCCGGGTCCGGGTCCGGGTACGCCTGGTGCGGCTGGAACCGGTCCTGGAGGTGGCCGCCCTGGACGTACCCGGTCGCGCCGTACCCGGCGTCGCCGTGGTGCGGGCCCGCGCCGTAGGGCGCGGGGTCGGCGTACGGCGCGGTCTGCTGGTACCACTGGGCCTGGTCGTACTGGTGGGTCCGGTCGTACTGCTCGGCCCCGCCGTACCGGGAGGCCTGGTCGTACGGGAGGGCCTGGTCGAGGTGGGCGGGCTGCTCGCCGTACTGCGGCACCTGCCCATAGCCCGCACTCGTCGGCCACTGCTCCTGCGGCCAGTACTCCTGCGACCCGGACGGCGACTGCCCGAACTGCGGCTGCCCGGACGCCGCCTCTCCGGACAGCGGCTGCCCGAACGGCGCGGCCTGCGGAGGCTGCTGGTACCCACCGCCCGTCCAGGCCTGCTGCGGTTGGGGGTGCCACGGCTGCTGGTGGGCGTCTCCGAAGGGCTCCTGCGCCATCCGTTCCCGTCCCTCCGCGCCGCCGGCCAATGCGGCAGTCAGCATCTCACGCCCGCCGGAACACGCCCCTCCGCCCTCCCCCGGTGGTCCCGCAGGCCTGCCGCAGGCCTCCCTCGGGCCTCCCGCAGGCCTGCGTCGAACCAGCCTCGGACCGGTGTCAGACCGCCGATTCGGCCCGCAGGGCCTCGTCGATCCGGGCGGCCAGGTCGACGTCCAGGGCGGTGAGCCCGCCGGCGCTGTGGGTGGAGAGGACGAAGCGCAGGGTGCGCCAGCGGATGTCGACGTCCGGGTGGTGGTCGAGCGCCTCGGCCTGTTCCGCGACGGCGACGACGACCCTGATCGCCGCCGGGAAGTCGGGGGCATCGGCCGTGCGGGCGATGGCGTCGCCCTCCCGGGCCCAGTGCGGCAGCGCCGCCAGGGCCCCGGTGATCTCGTCCTCGCTCAGCCGTGCTCTGTTGCTCATCGAAGCGCTCCCGTTCGTCGTCGGGTCCAGGTGCGGGGTCAGGCGGCCCTCCGCCGCGGACGGGCCACCAGCTCGCCGCCGCAGTTGGGGCAGCCACCGGCCATGGCCTCGGTGCAGTCCGGGCAGAAGGTGCACTCGAAGGAACATATCGAGGCGGGGCCGTCGGCGGTCAGCGACACCGCGCAGCGCTCGCAGGTCTCGCGCATCTCCAGGGCCACGGGGGTACTCCTCGGGAGTCGGGGGCCGGCGGGACGGCCCCGCGGCCGGGGCGTTCTGACGGCCGGTCAGGCCAGCAGCAGCTTGGTGACGGCGGCGAGGCCGACCACCACGATGACCGCGCGCAGCACGGACGGCAGCAGGCGGCGGCCGACCTTGGCGCCGACCAGTCCACCGACCAACGAGCCCACCGCGATCAGCCCGGCGGCGGCCCAGTTCACGGTCGAGGTGAAGAGGAAGAACAGCGCGGCGACGGCGTTGACGATCATCGCCAGCGCGTTCTTCACGCCGTTGATCCGCTGCAGGTCCTCCTGGAGCAGCATGCCCATCAGCGCCATCAGCAGGACGCCCTGCGCGGCGCCGAAGTAGCCGCCGTAGATGCCGGTGAGGAAGACGCCGAAGAGCAGGACCGGGCCGCCGTCCGGGTCGCCGCCGGGGCGGCGGCGGGCGGCGACGGCCTTGGCGACCCGGGGCTGGACGACCACCAGGAGGAGGGCGAGCAGGATCAGCACCGGGACGATGGCGTCGAAGGCGGCGCTGGGCAGCTTGGTCAGCAGCAGCGCGCCGAGCAGTCCGCCGAGCAGCGAGGCGCTGCCCAGGCGCAGCAGCCGGCGGCCCTGGCCGACCAGTTCGCGCCGGTAGCCGATCACGCCGCTGAGCGAACCGGGCACCAACCCGAAGGAGTTGGAGACGTTGGCGGTGACCGGCGGGATGCCGACGGCGAGCAGCACCGGGAAGGTGATCAGGGTGCCGGAGCCGACGATCACGTTGATCATCCCCGCGCCGACGCCCGCCACCAGGACGGCGACGGCCTCCCAGAGCGTCATGGGTCACCTCTCCTCTCGGTCCTGTCCGAACGGATCATGCCGGACGGCCCACCGGCCGGACCAGAGCCGCCCACGATTCGGGACGCACGCCACACCGCGGCCCGGGCGCCCACCGGGCCGGCTCCCCCGGACCGGCCGCGCCCGCGTGGCGGGGCACCGCCGCCCGCGCGTGGCGGGGCCCCACCGCCCGCGCAACGACGGGGGCCCGCCGCCACCTGGCGACGGGCCCCGGGAGCGGGACGGCTCAGCCGGTCACTCCGGGTCGATCTTGCGGTACTCGCGCGCCGGGTCCACCCGGGGACGGGCGGCGCCCTTCTCGGTGTCCACCGGGCGCGGGCCGGAGGCCGGGTCGATCGGCACCTGGGTGGAGGCGGGCGCCACCGGCGGGACGGTCGGGGCGGCGACCGCGCCACCGTTCACCGCGCCGCCGTTGCCGGTCATGCCGGTGAACGCGCCGCCGAGGCCCTTCAGCGCGTCGCCGACCTCGCTCGGGATGATCCAGAGCTTGTTGGAGTCGCCCTTGGCCAGCTCGGGCAGGGTCTGCAGGTACTGGTAGGCGAGCAGCTTCTGGTCGGCGTCGCCGTCGTGGATGGCCTCGAAGACCGTCCGGATCGCGGCCGCCTCACCGTCGGCGCGCAGCACCGCGGCCTGCGCCTCACCCTCGGCCTTGAGCACCTCGGCCTGCTTCTCACCCTCGGCCTTGAGGATCTGCGCCTGGCGCTGGCCCTCGGCGGTGAGGATCGCGGCGCGCTTGTCACGGTCGGCGCGCATCTGCTTCTCCATCGAGTCCTGGATGGAGGTCGGCGGCTCGATGGCCTTCAGCTCGACGCGGTTGACGCGGATGCCCCACTTGCCGGTGGCCTCGTCCAGGACGCCTCGCAGGCCGGCGTTGATGACCTCGCGCGAGGTCAGTGTGGACTCGAGGTCCATCGAGCCGATGATGTTGCGCAGCGTGGTGACGGTCAGCTGCTCGATGGCCTGGATGTAGCTGGCGACCTCGTAGGTGGCCGCGCGGGGGTCGGTGACCTGGTAGTAGATCACCGTGTCGATGTTGACGACCAGGTTGTCCTGGGTGATCACCGGCTGCGGGGGGAACGGCACGACCTGTTCGCGCAGGTCGATGCGGTTGCGGACCCTGTCGATGAACGGGACGACGATGTTCAGCCCCGCGTTGAGCGTCCGGGTGTAGCGGCCGAAGCGCTCCACGATCGCGGCGCTGGCCTGCGGGATGACCTGGATCGTCTTGATCAGCGCGATGAAGGCCACCACGACCAGGACGACCAAAACGATAAGGACGGGTTCCACGGACTCTCCCCTAGACGACCAGGGCGGTCGCGCCCTGGATTTCGACGACGTCGACCTGCTGCCCCGGTTGGTACACGCTGTCCGGGTGGAGCGCGCGGGCCGACCAGATCTCGCCGTTGAGCTTGATCCGGCCGCCCTCCCCGTCGACGGTTTCCGCGACGACCGCGGTGGCGCCCTGGAGCGCCTCGATGCCCATCTTCACGTGCGGGCCCCGGCGCAGCTGCCGGTACGCGATCGGGCGCACCACCACCAGCATCGCGACCGAGACCCCGACGAAGGCCAGGGTCTGCCAGACCACTCCCGCACCCAGCCCGGCCACGCCGGCGGCGGCCGCCGCACCGACCGCGAACATGGCGAACTCCGGCATCGCGGTCAGCACCAGCGGTATGCCGAGCCCGACGGCGGCCAGGAGCCACCAGATCCAGCTGTCCACGCGTCCATCCTAGGGAGCGAAGGGTCTTCCAGGCGGACAGTTCCCGCAGGTCGAGGGGCGGAAACCGGTCGCACGTGCGACCGGTCTCCGCGGTCTCCCGGCGGCGTCGCGGACGGCGGGTCAGCCCAGCGGCAGGCCCTGCGCCGACCAGCGGTCCCCGTGGCGCTCCAGGGTGAGCGGCAGGCCGAAGCACTTGGAGAGGTTGCGGGCGGTCAGCTCGGTGTCGATCGGGCCGGCGGTGAGCACCTTGCCCTGCCGGATCATCAGGACGTGGGTGAAGCCCGGCGCGATCTCCTCCACGTGGTGGGTGACCATCGCCATGGCGGGCGCGAACTCGTCCTGGGCGAGCGCGCCGAGCCGGCGGACCAGGTCCTCGCGGCCGCCGAGGTCCAGGCCGGCCGCGGGCTCGTCGAGCAGCAGCAGCTCGGGGTCGGTCATCAGGGCGCGGGCGATCAGGGTGCGCTTGCGCTCGCCCTCGGAGAGGGTGCCGAACTTGCGGCCGGTCAGGCCCGCCATGCCGAGGCGGTCGAGCAGCGCGAGGGCGCGGGACTCGTCGGACTGCTCGTAGGTCTCCTGCCAGCTGACGGTCATGCCGTAGGCGGCGGTGAGCACGGTCTGCAGCACGGTCTGCTCGGCCGGCAGCTTGTCGAACATGGCGGCGCCGGCCAGCCCGATCCGCGAGCGCAGCTCGAAGACGTCGACCTCGCCCAGCTTCTCGCCCAGCACGGACACCTTGCCCGCGGTCGGGAACAGGTAGGTGGCGGCGATCTGCAGCAGCGTGGTCTTGCCGGCGCCGTTGGGGCCGAGGATGACCCAGCGCTCCCCCTCGGAGATGGACCACGAGACCTGGTCGACCAGCGCGCGCCCCTCCCGGACCACGGATACGTCCACCAGCTCCAGCACGTCGCTCATGCCTACGCCTTCCCCAATACAAGAATTTCGGCCGCCGGTGCGGGCGGCGAGCCTACTCCGGCAGCCGGTGGGCACGGGGTGGGTGCGCCGCACACGCATGGGCAAACCTACGCCACGCGGATGACCGCCGATTCCGTAGGCTGGCCGGATGCTCGTGACTCCTGCCGACAATCCGTACGAAGAACCCCGTTCGGGGCGGCTGACCGCCTGGGGCAACGCCCTGCTGGCCGGTCTGGTGCCGCCCGACGACGCCGCCGCGGCCGTGCTGGGCGACGACGAGAGCCATCGGGTCACCGGTCTGCCCGGGGACGGACCGGGCGAGCTGCACGGCCTCACCTGGGCCCTGGGGCGGCTGCGGGTCCTCGGCGTGAAGGGCCTGCGGCTGGCCCTGCCGTCCGCCGGGCACCCGCTGGGGCTGACCGGCCCGGCGCCGTTCAACGAGCGCGCCATGGGCGCGGGCGAAGCGGTGCTGGCGGTGGGGGTGCCGCTCGGCCTGGTCCCGGAGGTGGAGGTGTTCGGCCCCGCCGGTGACCGTTCGGCCACCGTCCTGTGGCGCTGCACCGAGGTCGAGGACGCCCCGCCGGCCGACGTGCCCTCGCTGCACGAGGCCGAGCGGGAGCTGGTGGACGGTCTGCGCGAGGCGACGCTGCTGCTGACCCGGCTGGACGTGGCGGGCGCGGGCCCGGCGGCGCTGCGGGCCCTGGAGGCCCACCGGCGGCGCGGGCACGTCGAGCTGCTGGCGCCCGGCTACCCGCCGCGGGCCGTGCGGGTGCTGGAGTCGGCCCGGCAGGTGTCGGCGCTGCTGGCGATCGCCGCGGGCGGGCACGGCGCGGCCGTGAGCGCCTCCGAGATGGCCGCGCGCGGGGCGGTGCTGGCGCCGCTGCGCCGCACCGCCCGGCGGGCCCAGGTGGCCGCCTACAACGCGTTGGTGGACGAGCGCGAGGCGCGCTGACCGCCCGGGGCCGGCGCGGGACTCGGACGCTAGCGGGCCTCGCCGTTGCGGACGGCCCACAGCGCCGCCTGGGTGCGGTCCGCGAGGTCCAGCTTCATCAGGATGTTGGAGACGTGGGTCTTCACCGTCTTCTCCGACAGGTGCAGGCTGCGCGCGATCTCCCGGTTGGAGCGGCCGTCGGCGATGTGGCCGAGGACCTCGCGCTCGCGCTCGGTGAGGGTGCCGCCGCGGCCCTGCGGGGCCCGCGGCCCCTCGTCGGCGAGCAGTGCCTCGGCCAGTTCCGGCTGGAGCAGGACGTGGCCAGCGTGCACCGAGCGGATCGCACCGGCCAGCGCCTCGGGGTCGACGTCCTTGTAGACGTACCCGGCGGCGCCGGCCCGCAGTGCCGGGACCATGGTGCGGTGCTCGGTGAAGCTGGTGACGATCAGGATCCGGGCCCGGCTGCCCTCGCCCTTGAGCGTGCGCAGCGCCTCGATGCCGTCGACGCCGGGCATCTTGAGGTCCATCAGCACGACGTCGGGGTCGAGTTCGCGGGCGCGGTCGACGCCCTCCGCGCCGTCGGCGGCCTCGCCGACCACCTCGATGTCGTCCTGGACCTCCAGGAAGGTGCGCAGGCCGCGGCGGACCACCTGGTGGTCGTCGACCAGCAGGACACGGATCGACGCAGCGCTGTCAGGCACCGGGGACCTCCATCTCGACGAGCGTCCCCCGACCGGGGGCGGAATCCAGCATGAGCGTGCCGCCGACGGCGGCCGCGCGGTCGCGCATCGAGGCGAGGCCGAGGTGGCGGCCGGCCCGGCGGACGGACTCGGGGTCGAAGCCCCGCCCGTCGTCGCGCACCCGCAGGACGGCGCCGCGCCCCGGGGTGCCGGCCAGGGTGACGGTGACCCGGCCGGCGCCGGAGTGGCGCAGCGCGTTGTGCAGCGCCTCCTGGGCGACCCGCAGCAGTGCGGCCTCCTGGGCGGGCGGCAGGGCGCGGACCCCGTCGGCGGCGAAGGCGACGTCGGCGGTGTGGGCCCGGTCGAGGACCTGCACCTGGGAGGCGAGGGTGGCGCTCAGCCCGTCCTCCTCGAGGGCGGCCGGGCGCAGTTCGACGACGACGGCGCGCAGTTCGTCGGCGGCCTCGGCGGCCAGCCGGGCCACCTCGGCGAGTTCGGCGCGGGCCCGGGCCGGGTCGCGGTCGACGAGGGTGGCGGCGGCCTTGGCGGTGAGCCGCAGCGAGAAGAGCTTCTGCGAGACGGCGTCGTGCAGGTCGTGGGCGATCCGGGCGCGCTCGCCGGCGAGGGTGAGTTCGCGGCTGCGCTCGTAGAGGCGGGCGTTGGACAGGGCGAGGGCGGCGTGCGCGGCGAGGATCCGCAGCAGTTCCTCGTCGTGGTCGGTGAACAGGCCGCCGCCGCGCTTGTTGGCGAGGAAGACGACACCGATGACCTGGGGTTCGTCCTCGGCGGCCTCGGCGTCGAGGATCGGCATGCCGAGGAAGGCGTCCATCTCGGGGTGGGCGGCGGGCCAGCCGCCGAAGGCGGGTGCCCGGCGGACGTCGGCGAGCCGGGTGGAGCCGGTCTCGTGCAGCATCTTGGCGAGCACGCCGTGCTGGCGCGGCAGCGGGCCGATCGCCCGCCATTGCTCGTCGGTGACGCCGTCGACGACGAACTGGGCGAAGCCGCCATGGTCGTCGGGCACTCCGAGGGCGGCGTACTCGGCGCCGAGGAGGTCGCGGGCGGAGGCGGTGATGCGGCGCAGCACCTCGCGGACCTCCAGGTGCCGGCTCATCGCGAGCAGCGCCTGGCTGACCTCCTCGATGCCGGCCAGGCAGGGGTCGCAGGCGGGCACGGGGCCGGCCGGGCTCCGCTGGTCACTGGGCGTGCTGGGCATGACGCCAAACTACCGCCGTCGCGGGGGCGGCCGCGTCCGTCCACGGCCGCGCGGGACGCAGGTCCCGGGACCTAGGTCGTCGGGCCCGGGCCGGGCGGCGGGGGCGACGGGCGACCGGGGGCGACGGGGGCTGCCGGGCCCGGGCCGGGCGGGGCCCGCCCCGGGAACGCCGGAGGGCGGCCCTCCCCGGGTGGGAGGGCCGCCCTCTGCTGGCCGGGCTGGCGGGGCTCAGCCCTTCTGCATGACCTCGGGCTCGTGGCGGCGCTGGAGCCTGGTGACGACGACGCCGATGACGATCGAGATGACCACCAGGGCACCCGCGTCGATCGCCCACTGGGCGACGCTGTGCGTCCAGAGCGGGTCGTACTCGGGGTTCTGGAAGTCCTTGTTCCAGGGGCCCATGAGCTTCGACAGGTCGAGCGTGGTGGACACGATGCCGGTGCCCCAGCGGGCCGGCATCAGCCAGGCGACCTGCTCCAGGCCGGGCTTGCTGAAGATCTGGAACAGGCAGCCGGTGAAGACGACCTGGACGATGGCGAACATGACCAGCAGCGGCATGGTCTTCTCGGCGGTCTTCACCAGCGCGGAGATCATCAGACCGAACATCATCGCGGCGAAGCTGAGCAGGATCATGCCGATGGTCATCTCGATCAGCGGCACGTCCTTGACGATCAGGCCGTGCTCGGGCAGCTTGCGCGGCAGGAAGCCGACGGCGGAGATGATGGCGCCCTGGATCACGCTGAAGATGCCCAGCACGATGATCTTGGACATCATGTACGCCGACCGGGAGAGCCCGGTGGCCCGTTCCCGTTCGTAGATCGCCCGTTCCTTGATCAGCTCACGGACCGAGTTGGCCGCGCCGGAGAAGCAGGCGCCGATCGCCAGGATCAGCATGATCGTCGCGGCCCCGCTGTTGAGGTGGAGCTGCGTCTTCGGGTTGGGGGCGAGCCCCGGTTCGTTCGGGATCAGCACGCTGACCGCGCCGATGACCGCGGGCAGCAGCACCGACAGGGCCAGGAACCCCCGGTCGGAGGCGAGCACCGACATGTAGCGGCGCATCAGCGTCCACAGCTGCGAGCCCCAGCTCTGCGGCTTCGGCGGGCGGACGGCCTCCTGCGCGACCTGGGCGTGCTGCACCTCGCCGGACTCCACGTCGGGGGCGGAGTACTGCTGGTAGTGCACCGAACCGCGGTAGCGGCCGGCCCAGTCGTGGTCCGGGTAGTTCTCGAAGGCCTGGAAGACGTCGGCCCAGGTCTCGTACCCGAAGAAGTGCAGCGCCTCGTCCGGCGGCCCGAAGTAGGCCACCGAGCCGCCCGGCGCCATGACCAGCAGGCGGTCGCAGAGCGCGAGTTCGGCCACCGAGTGGGTGACGACCAGGATGGTGCGCCCGTCGTCGGCGAGGCCCCGCAGCATCTGCATGACCTCGCGGTCCATGCCCGGGTCGAGGCCCGAGGTGGGCTCGTCCAGGAAGATCAGCGACGGCTTGGTGAGCAGTTCGAGGGCGACCGAGACGCGCTTCTGCTGGCCGCCGGAGAGCGCGGTGATCTTGTTGTCGGCGCGCTTGTCCAGGCGCAGCTCGTAGAGCACCTCGTCGATCCGGGCCTCGCGCTCGCGGGCCTCGGTGTCGCCGGGGAAGCGCAGCCGGGCCGCGTACTTGAGGCCGGTGCGGACGGTGAGCTCCTTGTGCAGGATCTCGGACTGCGGCACCAGGCCGATCCGCGAGCGGAGTTCGGCGAACTGCTTGTAGAGGTTGCGCCCGTCGTACAGCACGTCGCCGCGGTCGGCCGGGCGGTAACCGGTGAGGGCGCGCAGCAGGGTCGACTTTCCGGAGCCGGAGGGGCCGATGACGGCGACCAGGGACTTCTCCGGGACGCCGAAGCTGACGTCGTTGAGCAGGATCTTCTTGGCGCCCTTGTGCTCGACCTCGACGGTCAGGTGGCGGGCGGAGAAGGAGACCGCGCCGGTGTCGACGAACTCCTGCAGCTGGTCGCCGACCAGGACGAAGCTGGAGTGACCGACGGTCAGCCGGTCCTGCGGGCCCATCAGCTGGCGCTGGACCCGCTGGCCGTTGAGGAAGATGCCGTTGTGGCTGCCGAGGTCGACGATCTCGTAGCGGCCGTCGGGCAGCTGATGCAGTTCGGCGTGGTGGCGGGAGACCTGGAGGTCGGAGACCACGATGTCGTTGTCGAGCGCACGACCGATCCGGACGGTGCGCATGGCCGACGTCAGGTTGCGGATCATCGTCGGCTGCGGACCGCCGCCGCCGTGCTGCGGCGCCGACGGGAAGGCCTGCTGCTGCGGGAAACCGCCCTGCTGGGGCGGGAGGCCGCCCTGCTGCTGCGGGAACGGCTGCTGCTGGCCCGCCCACCCCTGCTGCGGCTCGGGCTGCGGGGCGTACGGGGCCTGCGGCGACCAGCCCTGCTGCGGGGCCGGCGGCTGCGGCGTCGGGGTGGCGCTGCGGCTGGTGGCGGCCTCGTGCCAGGCGGGGGCCTGCGGGGCGGCGGCCTGGGCGGGCGCGGAGAAGCCGAGCCGGGGGCCGTTCTCCGGGTTGCCGAGGTTGACGGCGGCACCGGGGAACAGCTGGGCCTGCATCGTGCGGGCACCGGCGACGTAGGTGCCGTTGGTGCTGCCGTGGTCGTCCAGCTGCCAACCGCTGCCGTTGAAGGTGATGGTCCCGTGGTGCCAGGAGACCCTGGCGTCGTCGAACGGGAAGTCCGACTGCGGGTTGCGCCCGATGGTGTAGGACCGCCCGGGCTCCAGAGTCCGCTGCTGTCCGTTGATCTCAATGACGAGTTGCGGCACTGCTCGCCTGCCCCGCTCTCTCGGTCCCCCGAATTGTGGCCCCCGACCAGGGGTGCGATGTTCCTGAAACTGACGGGGGGAATCATTCCAGCCCGCCGACCGCCAATAAAAGTCACCCCGGGTGACTGTGACCAGGCTGCTACCCGGGCGCGCGTCCGCGACGTGGGACGGGTGCTCTGGGGCCCGCGGCCGACGGGTAGCGTGGGAGGCACCATGAACGCATCGCCCCTGGCCGCTGAGCCCCTCCCCGCCGCCCAGCCCCGGACCGCGGACGAGCGCACCCTGCTCGTCAAGGTGTTCGGCAAGGACCGCCCCGGCATCACCGCCGGCCTCTTCGCCACCCTGGCCGGCTTCGGCGTCGACGTGATCGACATCGAACAGGTCGTGACCCGTGGCCGCATCACCCTGTGCGCCCTGGTCACCCCGCCCACCGCCCCCGGCGCCGAGGGCGGTCTGCGGGCCACCGTGCACCGCTGGGCCGAGGAGCAGAAGCTCCAGGCCGAGATCCTCTCCGGCATCGGCGACAACCGGCCGCGCCGCGAGGGCCGTTCGCACGTCACCGTGCTCGGCAACCCGCTGACCTCCGCCGCGGTCTCCGCGCTCACCTCGCGGATCACCGCCGCCGGCGGCAACATCGACCGCGTCTTCCGGCTCGCCAAGTACCCGGTGACGGCGGTCGAGCTCGCCGTGTCCGGCGTGGCCACCGACGAGCTGCGGGCCGAGCTCGCCCAGGAGGCGGCCGCCCAGCGGGTGGACGTCGCGGTGGTCGCGGCCGGGCTGGAGCGCCGGGCCAAGCGCCTGGTGGTGATGGACGTCGACTCCACGCTGATCCAGGACGAGGTGATCGAGCTGTTCGCGGCCCACGCGGGCTGCGAGGAGGAGGTCGCCGGGGTGACCGCGGCCGCGATGCGCGGGGAGCTGGACTTCGCCGAGTCGCTGCGGGCCCGGGTGGCGCTGCTGGCCGGCCTGGACGCCTCGGTGACCGAGAAGGTGCGCGCGGAGGTCCGCTTCACGCCGGGCGCCCGCACCCTGATCCGCACGCTGCAGCGACTGGGCTTCCAGGTCGCGGTGGTCTCCGGCGGGTTCACCCAGGTCACCGACCACCTGGTGGAGCAGCTGGGGCTGGACTTCGCGGCCGCCAACACCCTGGAGGTGGTGGACGGGAAGTTCACCGGCCGGGTGGTCGGCGAGATCGTGGACCGCGCCGGCAAGGCCCGCTGGCTGGCCCGGTTCGCCGAGCAGGCCAAGGTGCCGCTGGAGCAGACGGTGGCGATCGGCGACGGCGCCAACGACCTGGACATGCTGAACGCGGCCGGGCTCGGCGTGGCGTTCAACGCCAAGCCGGTGGTGCGCGAGGCCGCCGACACCGCGGTGAACGTGCCGTTCCTGGACACCGTGCTGTACCTGCTGGGCATCACCCGCGAGGAGGTCGAGGCGGCCGACGCGCTCGACGGTACCCCGACCGAGTAGGGCCCGAGGACGTACGAGAGGGGCGCGCGGACTGGTCCGCGCGCCCCTCTCCCGTGCCCGGCCAGGCCGGCCCGCCGCGCTCCGGCGGGGGCCGTTCCGGCGGATCTCAGTCCTGCGGCGTGTGGTACGCGACGAGCGCGGCGGCGCCCGGCTCGACGCCCTTCCAGGACCCGTTGAAGTCGAGCACCGCGATCGCCGCCGTCGGGAAGCCCCCGAGGCGCAGCCGCTCCAGCGCGTCCCGGTCGCCCTCGTCCCCGGCCAGCACCTGGGTCAGGCCCAGCACGCCGGGGTTGTGCCCGACCAGCACCACGTCCGAGTACTCCTCCGGGGTCTCCTGGAGGACGGCGATGATCTCGCCCGGGCTGGCCTCGTAGATCCGGTCCTCGTACACCGTCTTGCGGGCCCGCTTGGGCAGCTCGTGCGCCGCCAGCTTCCAGGTCTCGCGGGTGCGCAGCGCCGTGGAGCAGAGCACGTAGTCGGGGTTGATGCCGGAGTCGGACAGCCAGCGGCCGGCGTCCGGGGCCTGGTGACGGCCCCGGTCGGCCAGCGGCCGCTCGTGGTCGTCCACGCCGTTGGGCCAGTCGGCCTTGGCGTGGCGGAGAACGATGATCCTGCGGGGCGTGTCGGCGCTCATACCCAGCAAGCTTGGCAGAAAAGCCGCTCGGCGGCGCGACGCTCCCGGCCGCCGCCACTCCCAGGGGTGGCGGGTGCCGTCACGCGCCGTTCACCGCCGGGTCACCCCGGGTACGGCGGCGGGCGGGCTCCGACGGGCGGGCGGGTCAGCCCATGGACGAGGCGACGGAGGCGATGACCGCCACCAGCACCACGACGCCGGCGATCGCGAGGGCGAGGCGGCCGAGCTGCTTGCGGCCGTCGGTGGGGTTGGGATCGAGAACGGGCATGTCCGGAATTCTCCCACCCCGAACGCGCCCGCCCGGCACCGGCCCCTCGATCCGGGGCAGCCGTTGGCCCGCGCTTGGCCGGGCCTTGACCGACGCGGCCGGACCCGCACCCGGACGGGGCGGGGTCCGACCCCGCCCCCCGCGGTCGGACCCCGCCGAGCGGTCAGGCCCTGACCCGCTCCGCGGGGTGGACCGCCTCGTCCTCGATGTGCCGGGCCCTCGCGGCCCGGAGCCCGAACAGCATCTGCGGCACCAGCAGCAGCGCCAGGAAGCCCAGCGGCAGGTACCACTCGCCGGTGAGGCCGTAGATCCGACCGATCAGGATCGGGCCGGGGACGGCGATCAGGTAGCCGACGCCCTGGGCGAAGGCGGACAGCTGCGCGACCCCGCCCGCGGTCCGGGCGCGCAGTCCGATCATGGTCAGCACCAGCGGGAAGGCGCAGTTGGACAGGCCCACCAGGACCGCCCAGACCCAGGGGGCACCGGCCGGGGCCAGCGCCAGCCCGACGTAACCGGCGATGCCGAAGGCCGCCAGCACGACGACGAAGAGCCGCTGGTCGCCGCGGCGGGCGGCCAGGTTGGGCAGCACGAAGGAGACCGGCACGCCGATCACCATGGTCACGGCGAGCAGCACCCCCGAGGTGCCCTCGTCGACCCCGGCGTCCTGGAAGATCTTCGGCAGCCAGCCCATCACCACGTAGGCGCCGGTGGCCTGGAGGCCGAAGAAGCAGGCCATCGCCCAGGCCGTCCGGCTGCGGGTGATCGGCAGCCTGGCGGGCACGGCGGGCGGGCCGTCGGCGCGTTCGCGCCGCTCGCGGTTGGCGCGCAGCACCGGCAGCCAGAGCAGCAGGGCCAGGGCGCCGAGGCCGGCCCAGACGCCCAGGCCGACGCGCCAGTCGCCGCCGAGCGCGCTGGTCATCGGCACGGTGACGGCGGCGGCCAGCGAGGTGCCGGCCGACAGCGACATCGAGTAGAGGCCGATCATCGGCCCGACCTTCTCCGGGAAGTAGCGCTTGATCACCACCGGGATCAGCACGTTGGAGACGGCCACACCGGCCAGCGCGAGCGCGGTCAGCAGCAGGAACACCGCGGTGCCGCCGGCGAAGGAGCGGGCCAGCACGCCCGCGGTGATCGCACCCATGCCCGCGGTGATCACCGCGATCGGGCCGATCCGCCGGGCCATCGAGGGCGCGGCGAAGCCGAACAGCCCGAAGCAGAGCGAGGGGACGGCGGTGAGCAGCCCGGCGAGCGTGGGGTTCATCCCGAGCTCGGAGCGGACCGGGTCCATCAGCGGCCCGAGGCTGGTGACCACGGGGCGCAGGTTGAAGGCGGCGGCGGCGATCGCGACGGCGAACAGCACACCCAGGTAGCGGGAGGGGTGGGAGGGCCGCTCGGTCTGCGGCCGGGCCTCGGTTCGTGGGGAGGCGGCGGTGTCTGCTGCGGGAGGCATGGCGCCATCATAGAATGATGGGATGAATTGATGCACCTCGGACTTGGCATGATGTGCCGACCCCGTTCGTTCCCCCACCGGACGTCGGCCCCCACCGACCGGACCCGTTCGTCCTCCCACCCGCAGCCGCAAGGAGTCCCCGTGGCGCTGTCCTCGCCGAGGCGCACCCCCCTGTCCGACCAGGTGATCGCGCAGCTGCGCGCCCAGATCACCTCCGGGGAGTGGCCCGTCGGCTCGCGCATCCCGACCGAGGCCGCGCTGGTCGAGCAGCTCGGCGTCGCCCGCAACACCGTCCGCGAGGCCGTCCGCGCCCTCGCGCACAACGGGCTGCTCGACATCCGCCAGGGGTCCGGCACCTACGTGCTCGCCACCAGCGAACTCGCGGGGGTGATGCACCGCCGGTTCGCCGACGCCGACCAGGCCCAGGTCGCCGAGCTGCGGGCCGCCCTGGAGACCTCGGCGGCCGGCCTGGCCGCCGCCCGTCGCACCGACCGCGACCTCGGCCTGCTGGACGCCGCGCTGGACCGCCGCGAGGCCGCCTGGCACTCCGGCGACGCGGAGGACTTCGTCCAGGCCGACGCCGCGTTCCACCAGGCCGTGGTGGCCGCCGCCCACAACGACGTGCTCGCCGCCGTGTACGCCGACCTCGGCGAGGTCACCCGCGCCCACCTGCGGCACGACGTCGGCCCGGAGCTGATCGCCGAGCGTTACATCGGCCACGACACCATCCTCGACGCCATCCGGGCGGGCGACGCCCAGCGCGCCTCGGTCGAGGCCGGCCGCGCCATCGGCGCCTGCGGCCCGGCCGACGCCTGAGCGGCCCCGGACGCGGGAACGCCGCTGCCCGGCACCCCCACGGGGTACCGGGCAGCGGCGTACGGCGGAGCGGTCAGGCGCCGATGGCGTGCAGACCGCCGTCGACGTGGACGATCTCGCCGGTGGTCTTCGGGAACCAGTCCGACAGCAGCGCGACGACGCCGCGGCCGGCCGGCTCCGGGTCGCTCAGGTCCCACTTCAGCGGGGAACGGTGGTTCCAGGTGTCGGCCAGGTCGCCGAAGCCCGGGATGGACTTGGCGGCCATCGAACCGATCGGGCCCGCCGAGATCAGGTTGCAGCGGATGTCCCGCGAGCCCAGGTAGCGGGCCAGGTAGCGGTTGGTCGACTCCAGGGCGGCCTTGGCCGGGCCCATCCAGTCGTACTGCGGCCACGCGTACTGCGCGTCGAAGGTGAGGCCGACGACCGAGCCGCCGTCCTGCATCAGCGGCAGCAGCGCCATGGTCAGCGACTTCAGCGAGAAGGCCGAGACCTGCATCGCGGTGGCCACGGACTCCCACGGGGTGTCCAGGAAGTTGCCGCCCAGCGCGTCCTGCGGGGCGAAGCCGATCGAGTGGACGATGCCGTCCAGGGTCGGCAGGGTCTCGCGGACCTGGTCGGCGATGCCCGCCAGGTCCTCCTCGCTGGAGACGTCCAGCGACAGCACCTTGACCGGCTTCGGCAGCTTCTTGGCGATCCGCTCGGTCAGGCTCGGGCGCGGGAAGGCGGTGAGGATGATCTCCGCGCCCTGTTCCTGCGCCAGCCTGGCGGTGTGGAAGGCGATGGAGGACTCCATCAGCACACCGGTGATCAGGATCCGCTTGCCCTCGAGGATTCCACTCATGATCAGTGACCCATGCCCAATCCGCCGTCGACGGGAATGACGGCTCCGGTGATGTACGCGGCCTCGTCCGAACCGAGGAACCGCACGGTGGAGGCGACCTCGGCGGGCGACGCGTAGCGGCCCAGCGGCACGCCCGAGACGATCTCCGCGCGGCGCTCGTCGCTGAGCACGGCGGTCATGTCGGTGTCGACGAAGCCGGGGGCGACCACGTTGACGGTGATGTTGCGCGGGCCGAGCTCGCGCGCCAGCGAACGGGCGAAGCCGACCAGGCCCGCCTTGGACGCGGCGTAGTTCGCCTGGCCCGGCGAGCCGGAGAGGCCCACGACCGAGGAGATCAGCACCACGCGGCCCTTGCGGGCGCGCATCATCAGCTTGGAGGCGCGCTTCACGACCCGGAAGGCACCGGTCAGGTTGGTGTCCAGGACGGAGGTGAAGTCCTCCTCGGACATGCGCAGCAGCAGGGTGTCGTTGGTGATGCCCGCGTTGGCGACCAGCACCTGGACGGCGCCGTGCTTCTCCTCGATCTCGGTGAACGCGGCGTCGACCTGGGCGGCGTCCGTGATGTCGCAGCGCACCGCGAGGACGTCGTACTTCTCCAGGGCCTCGGGCACCTCGCCCGAGCGACTGGTGATGGCCACCTTGTCGCCGGCTTCGGCGAAGGCCTGGGCGATCGCGAGGCCGATGCCCCGGTTTCCTCCGGTGACGAGAACCGAGCGGCTCAACGATCCACCTCTCTCCGTGTGTGAGCGCGTACGTCGGAAACGCGTACGCAGTGTGACGCTATCGGGCGGTCGGCGGTGTCGACGCATCGAGCTCCGACAGCGCCGCACGATCGGAACTGTCGCAATCCGACAATCCGTACCCGGAGCGCCCGGTGCCCGCTCACCTGCCCCGATCGGGTCGAGGCCGGAGCCGGGCCGGGGGTACCGTACGGGAACAACACCCCCGGGCGCACCCGTTGCCCCCGTGGTGCGGACCGACCCGGGACCGGCCGTACCGCCTCCCCCCGTGAGTCCCGGCGAGGAACGAAGGCAGGGCGCATGACCAAGGCACGGCCCGGGAGCACCCCCCGGCGCGGACGACTGCTGGCCCTGACCGCCCTGGCGGCCGGCCTGGGAGCGGCCGCCTGGTCGCTGCGCGACCTGCCGGCGGCGTTCGGGCGCCGGCCCGACGGCGAGCGCGAGGAGCGGGTGCGCGACTCCCCGCAGTACCGCGACGGCGTCTTCCACAACGCCCCCTCGACCCTCGCCCGCGCCGCCGCCGGGCCGGGCTTCGACCGCGGGACGGCCCGGCGGATGCTGTTCGAGCGCGAGGGCCGCGTCCCCGCCAACCCGGTGCCCACCGTCCGCCCGGCCGGGGCCGCGGACGCCTGCGCCGAGGGGGTCGCGATCACCTGGTACGGGCACGCCTCGGCGCTGGTCGAGATCGAGGGCGCCCGGGTGCTGCTCGACCCGATCTGGAGCGATCGCTGCTCCCCGTCCGCGCACGTCGGGCCCAAGCGGCTGCACCCGGTGCCGGTCGAGCTGGAGGAGCTCCCGCAGGTCGACGCGGTGCTGATCTCGCACGACCACTACGACCACCTGGACATGGCGACGGTCAAGCGCCTGGTGCGCAGCCAGTCCGCGCCGTTCGCGGTGCCGCTGGGCATCGGCGGCCACCTGCGCCGCTGGGGCGTCCCGGAGCACCGGATCATCGAGCTGGACTGGGACGAGACCTGCACGCTCGGCGAGCTGGTGCTCACCCTCACCTCCGCGCACCACTTCTCCGGCCGCGGCCTGACCCGCAACACCACCCTGTGGGGCTCCTGGGTGATCGCCGGCCCGACCCGCAAGGTCTTCTACACCGGCGACTCCGGCTACTTCGAGGGCTACGCCAGGATCGGCGCCCAGCACGGCCCCTTCGACGCCGCACTGGTGCAGATCGGCGCCTACGACGCGGCCTGGGCCGACATCCACATGACCCCCGAGGACGCCGTGCTCGCCCACCGCGACCTCGGCGCCGGCCTGCTGGTGCCGGTGCACTGGTGCACCTTCAACCTCGGCCTGCACCCGTGGGCCGAGCCGGTGGAGCGGCTGCTGGCCGAGGCGAAGACGCAGGCCGTCCCGCTGGCCGTGCCGCGCCCCGGCGAGCGGGTCGACGTGGACAACCCGCCGGAGCTGGACGGCTGGTGGGAGGCGGTCGGCTGACCCGGCCGGCATGACGGCGGCGCACCGGTCGAAATGCGCTGGCCGAAACCCCCTGGACGGGCCATGATGCGGTGCGGGCGCCCCTGTGCGGCGCCGCACCGTCACCCTCCGCGACCAGGGAGCCCGATTGCCTCCGATCCCTCCGGCCGACAGCGTCGGCGCCCCGCACGGGCGCGCCGTCGACCCGCTGTTCCTCGAGCTGCCGCTGCGCACCCTCGCCGACGCCGCCCTCACCCGGGCCCGCGAACTCGGCGCCGGCCACGCCGACTTCCGCCTGGAGCGGGTCCGCAGCGCCTCCCGGCGACTGCGTGACGCCCGCCCGGCCGGCACCTCCGACAGCGTGCAGCTGGGCTTCGCCGTCCGGGTCCTGCTGGACGGCGCCTGGGGCTTCGCCGCCGGGGTCGACCTCACCCCCGCCGCGGCGGCGAGGGTGGCCGAGCAGGCCGTCGCGGTGGCCCGGCTCTCCGGGGGGATCAGCCGGACCGCGGGCTCCACCGAGCGGGTCGAGCTGGCCGACGAACCCGTCCACCGGGACGCCACCTGGGTCTCCTCCTACCGGGAGAACCCCTTCGAGGTGCCGGACGCGGAGAAGACGGCGCTGCTCGCCGACTGGAGCGCGCGGCTGCTGGCCGCCGAGGGCGTCTCGCACGTCCAGGCGAGCCTGCTGACCGTCCAGGAGAACAAGTTCTACGCGGACACCGCCGGCACCGTCACCACCCAGCAGCGGATCCGGCTGCACCCGACGCTGGAGGCCACCTCGGTGGACGAGCGCACCGGGGCCTTCGACTCGATGCGCACGCTGGCCCCGCCGGTCGGGCGCGGCTTCGAGTACCTGCGCGGCACCGGCTGGGACTGGGACGCCGAGCTCGCCGAACTGCCGTCCCTGCTCGCCGAGAAGATGCGGGCGCCCAGCGTCGAGGCCGGCCGCTACGACCTGGTGATCGACCCGTCCAACCTCTGGCTGACCATCCACGAGTCGATCGGCCACGCCACCGAGCTGGACCGCGCGCTCGGCTACGAGGCCGCCTACGCCGGCACCTCCTTCGCCACCTTCGACCGGCTGGGCTCGCTGAAGTACGGCTCCGAGCTGATGCACGTCACCGGCGACCGCACCGCCGAGCACGGCCTGTCCACCATCGGCTACGACGACGAGGGCGTCGCCACCCAGTCCTGGGACCTGGTCCGCGACGGCATCCTGGTCGGCTACCAACTCGACCGCGGCATGGCGCGGTTGAAGGGCTTCGAGCGCTCCAACGGGTGCGCCTTCGCGGACTCCCCGGCGCACGTGCCGGTGCAGCGGATGGCGAACGTCTCGCTCCAGCCCGCCGCGGGCGGCCCGGACACCGAGGGCCTGTTCGCCGGGGTGGAGAACGGCCTGTACATCGTCGGCGACCGCTCCTGGTCGATCGACATGCAGCGCTACAACTTCCAGTTCACCGGCCAGCGCGCCTACGCCATCCGCAACGGCGAACTCGCGGGCCAGGTCAAGGACTTCGCCTACCAGGCGACCACCACCGACTTCTGGGGCTCGATGACGGCGGTCGGCGGCCCGCAGACCTACGTCCTCGGCGGCGCCTTCAACTGCGGCAAGGCACAGCCCGGCCAGGTCGCGGCGGTCAGCCACGGCTGCCCGTCGGCGCTGTTCCGCAACGTCAACGTGCTCAACACCCAGCAGGAGGCGGGTCACTGATGACCGCGATGCAGCCCCACGAACTCGTCGAGCTGGCACTCGGCCTCTCCCGCGCCGACGGCTGCGTGGTGATCGCCGACGAGGAGTCCACCGCCAACCTGCGCTGGGCCGGCAACGCGCTGACCACCAACGGCGTCACCCGCGGCCGCAGCCTCACCGTGATCGCCACGGTGGCCGGCGCCGAGGGCACCGCGTCCGGCGTGGTCTCCCGCGAGGCCGTCGCCCCGGAGGAGGTGGAGGGCCTGGTCCGGGCCGCCGAGGAGGCCGCCCGCGCGGCCGGCCCGGCGGAGGACGCCCAGCCGCTGCCCACCGGGCGGCCGTCCTCGCCGCACTTCACCGAGCCGCCCCGCGAGACCTCGATCGAGGTGTTCGACGCCTTCGGTCCGGCCCTCGGCGAGGCCTTCGCCCGGGCGGCCGCGCAGGGCGAGCTGCTGTACGGCTTCGCCCGGCACGAGATCGTCACCAGCTACCTGGGCACCTCGACCGGCCTGCGGCTGCGGCACGACCAGCCGACCGGCATGGTCGAGATCAACGCCAAGACCGCCGACCTGTCCGGCTCGGCCTGGGCCGGCGCCGCCACCCGGGACTTCACCGACGTGGACGTCGCCGCCCTGCACACCGAGCTGACCAAGCGCCTCGGCTGGGGCGCCCGCCGGGTGGACCTGCCGGCCGGCCGGTACGAGACGCTGCTGCCGCCCTCGGCGGTGGCCGACCTGATGATCTACATGCACTGGTCCTCCGGCGGCCGGGATGCCCACGAGGGCCGGACGGTCTTCTCCCGGCCCGGCGGCGGCACCCGGATCGGCGACAAGCTCGCCGCCCTGCCCCTGACGCTGCGCTCCGACCCGGCCGAACCCGGCCTGGAGACGGCCCCGTTCGTCCTCACCCACTCCACCGGCGGCGACTCCTCGGTCTTCGACAACGGTCTGCCGATCACCGCCACCGAGTGGATCCGCGAGGGCGCCCTGGCCGACCTGGTCACCAGCCGGCACTCCGCCGGCCTCAGCGGGCTGCCGCTGCGCCCGGCCGGCGACAACCTGGTGCTGGAGGCGGCCGACCAGGACGCCGCGCCGACCCTGGACGAGATGATCGCCCGCACCCGGCGCGGCCTGCTGCTCACCTGCCTCTGGTACATCCGCGAGGTGGACCCGGCGACGCTGCTGCTCACCGGCCTGACCAGGGACGGCGTCTACCTGGTCGAGGACGGCGAGGTCGTCGGCGCGGTCAACAACTTCCGGTTCAACGAGTCCCCGGTGGACCTGCTGGGCCGGATCACCGAGGCGGGCCGCACCGAACGCTGCCTGCCCCGCGAGTGGAACGACTACTTCACCCGCACCGCGATGCCACCCGTGCGTGTCGCGGACTTCAACATGAGTTCGGTCAGCCAGGCCTCATAGCCGGCGGCCGACGGGGGGATACGAGAGACATGATGGACGAGAAGCGGCTGGTCAAGACGAGCAAGATGCTGTCGCGCATCCTGCGGCACGACCCCGACCGGGTGGGCATCACCCTGGACGGGGCCGGCTGGGTCGGCATCGACGTGCTGCTCGGCGCGCTCGCGGCCAAGGGCAACCGGCTGACCAGGGCCGAGCTCGACCACGTGGTGGCCACCAACAACAAGCGCCGCTTCGGCTACTCCGCGGACGGTCTCTCGATCCGCGCCAACCAGGGGCACACGGTGGCGGTCGACCTCGGTCTGTCCGCCACCGTGCCGCCCCCGGTCCTGTACCACGGCACCGCCGACCGCCACCTGGCGTCGATCTTCCACGAGGGCCTGCGCCCGATGGCGCGCCAGGACGTCCACCTGTCCGCGGACACCGAGACGGCGGTGCGGGTGGGCGCCCGGCACGGCCGCCCGGTCGTGCTCACCGTGAACGCGGCCGCGATGTCGGCGGCCGGCCACGAGTTCCGGATCAGCGACAACGGGGTCTGGCTCACCGACGCCGTCCCCCCGCAGTACCTCTCCCGACGGCCGTGACGGCCCCGGCCGCCGGCCCCGCCGGGCCCGGACGCGCCGCCCGCCCTCCCCGACTGCGCCGGACAGGCCAGTAGCAGACCCGACCGGGTGGGCCCCGCCCACCCGGTCTCGTCGCCGCCCGCGCCCGGGCGTACCGTGAGGAGGCCGCGCGGCGAGGCGCGCGGGTGCGTGGACGAGGGCGGTAGGACATGGGCAAGGGCGCCGGCGGTGGGCAGGTCCACCGGATCACGGAGGCTCGCAGCAGCCTCACCGAGGACGTCCGCGGGCGGCAGCGCCGCTACGTGGTCTCCATGCTGCTCCGGACGGTCTGCGTGCTGCTCGCGGTGGTGCTGTGGGACGTCCAGCGCTGGCTGGCGTTCGGGGCGCTGGCCGGCGCCGTGCTGCTGCCCTACTTCGCCGTGCTGATAGCCAATGCCGGCCGGGAGCGGGCCCCCGGTCTGCCGAGCACCTTCGACATCCCGGCCGACACCCCGCTGATGCTCGGCCCGGGCGGGACGGGTGGGGCGGGTGCGGCGGGTGCGGCCACCGGTGCGGCAGGGGCCACGGGGGCTGCCACCGATCCTTCACAGAACGCGGGCTGAGCGCCCGGTTCACGGGGGTTGCTGGCGGTTCGGCTCAGGGAAAGCTCAAAAGAAGCTCAGATTAATCATGCAGGACCTCCCCAAGCGGGCCCCCCGGCGTGACATACTGCGTACGCGCTCCGCATCCCCCGTCGGAGCGACGGACCGACGCCGGGCGGCTCCCCCCGTGGCTGCCCGGCGTCGCCATGCCCCGATCCGGACGGCCCCGACCCGGGCGGCCGGAGGCACGTGAAAGACTGGCGGTGCAGACCACCCGCCAACGTTCGAGGACGGCCCGATGGACACCCCGCAGACCCCGATCTGCTCCGCCAAGGGCTGCCGGGCGGACGCCCTCTGGGTGCTGGCGTGGAACAACCCGAAGCTGCACACCCCGGACCGCCGCAAGACCTGGCTCGCCTGCGAGGAGCACCGCGAGTCGCTGTCCCAGTTCCTGGGGGTGCGCGGCTTCCTCAAGGAGGTCGTCGCCTTCGCCGACTGGACTCCCGAGACCTCCGAGACGTCCGGGACCTCCGAGGCCTCCTGACGCCGGCTCAGCCGCCGATCGCCGACATCGGCCGCTCGGGCTGGTGGAACTCCGGGTCGTCGATGCCGGCCCCGGCCTTCTTGCCCCACATCGCCGCCCGCCACAGCGCACCGAGCTCGGCGTCGTCCGCGCCCGAGCGCAGGGCGGTGCGCAGGTCCGTCTCCCCGGTCGCGAACAGGCAGTTGCGCACCTGACCGTCGGCGGTCAGCCGGGTCCGGTCGCAGGCCCGGCAGAACGGGCGGGTGACGGAGGCGATCACGCCCACCCGGCCCGGGCCGCCGTCCACCACCCAGCGCTCGGCGGGCGCCGCACCGCGGCGCGCGGAGGGCTCGGGCGTGAGCGTGAAGCGCGCGCGGAGCAGGTCCAGGATCTCCTCGGCGGTGACCATCGAGGAGCGGTCCCAGCCGTGCTGGGCGTCCAGCGGCATCTGCTCGATGAAGCGGAGCTCGTAGCCGCGCTCCAGGCACCAGGACAGCAGGTCGGCCGCCTCGTGGTCGTTGACCCCGCGCATCAGCACCGCGTTCAGCTTGACCGGCGCCAGCCCGGCCGCCTCCGCGGCGGCCAGTCCGTCCAGCACGTCCTGGTGGCGGTGGCGGCGGGTGAGGGTGTGGAACACCTCCGGGTCGAGGGTGTCCAGGGAGACGTTGACCCGGTCGAGCCCGGCCGTGCGCAGTGCGGTGGCCGTCCTGGCCAGGCCTATGCCGTTGGTGGTGAGGGAGAGCTCGGGGCGCGGCTCCAGCTCGGAGCAGGCCGCGACGACGGCGACCAGCCCGGGGCGCAGCAGCGGCTCGCCACCGGTGAAGCGGACCTCCCGGACGCCCAGGTCGCGCACGGCGACGGTGACCAGCCGGACGATCTCCTCGTCGGTGAGCAGGTCGGGCTTGGCCAGCCACTGCAGGCCCTCCTCGGGCATGCAGTAGGTGCACCGCAGGTTGCACCGGTCGGTGAGGGATACCCGCAGGTCGACGGCCTGTCGTCCGAAGGTGTCGAGCAGCACGTGCGTCCCTTCCCGAGAATGCGGCCGGCCCGGCCACCGTCACGGCGGGGCCGGGCCAGCATAGTCATCCCCGGATGATCAGTGGGCGCCCAGCCCGGTCAGCGAGCGGACCTCCAGTTCAGCGTACTTCGCCGGGTCGGCTCGTTCCTTCGACAGCAGGGTGCCGATCCACCCCGCCAGGAAGCCGACCGGGATGGAGACCAGGCCGGGGTTCTCCAGCGGGAACCAGTGGAAGTCGGAGTGCGGGAAGAGCGACTTCTCCCCGCCGGAGACGACCGTGGAGAAGACCACCAGCAGCACCGAGCTGATCAGGCCGGCGTACACCGAGCTGACCGCGCCGACGGTGGTGAAGCGCTTCCAGAACAGCGAGTAGAGCAGGGTGGGCAGGTTCGCCGAGGCGGCCACCGCGAAGGCCAGGGCGACCAGGGCGGCGGTGTTGAGCTTGTCCGCGAAGAGGCTGAGCACGATCGAGACGGCGCCGATCGCCACCGCGGCCCACTTCGCCGAGCGCACCTCCTCCTTCTCGCTGGCCTTGCCGCGGCGGATCACGTTGGCATACAGGTCGTGTGCGAAGGAGGCCGAGGAGGCCAGGGTCAGACCGGCGACCACGGCGAGGATGGTGGCGAACGCCACGGCCGAGATCACCGCGAGCAGGACGGCGCCGCCGGTGGTGCCGACCCCGCCGAGCGCCTCGGCCAGCTGCGGGGCCGCGGTGTTGCCGGCCGGGTTGGCCGCCTTGATCGCCTTGGAGCCGACCAGGGCCGCGGCACCGAAGCCGAGCGCCAGGGTCATCAGGTAGAAGACGCCGATGATGCCGATCGCCCAGAGCACCGACTTCCGGGCGACCTTGGCGGTGGGCACGGTGTAGAAGCGGACCAGGATGTGCGGCAGGCCCGCGGTGCCGAGCACCAGCGCGATGCCGAGGCTGATGAAGTCGAGTTTGGCGGTGCCGCTGCCGTACTTCTGCCCCGGCTGGAGGAAGGCCTCGCCCTTGCCGCTGGCGCTCGCCGCCGCGCCCAGCAGCTCGGAGGGGTTGAAGTGGTACTTGGCGAGCACCATGACGGTCATCAGCGCGGCGCCGGCGATCAGCAGCACCGCCTTGACGATCTGCACCCAGGTGGTGCCCTTCATGCCCCCTATCACCACGTAGACCACCATCAGCGCGCCGACCGCGACGATGGTCCAGCGCTTGGCCGCGTCACCGTTGACCCCGAGCAGCAGGGCGACCAGCGTCCCGGCGCCGACCATCTGGGCGAGCAGGTAGAAGATCGACACCACGATGGTGGAGACGCCGGCCGCGGTGCGCACCGGGCGCTGGCGCATCCGGAAGGCGAGCACGTCCGCCATGGTGAACCGGCCGGAGTTGCGCAGGGGTTCGGCGATCAGCAGCAGCGCGACCAGCCAGGCGACCAGGAAGCCGATCGAGTAGAGGAAGCCGTCGTAGCCGGCCAGCGCGATGGTGCCGGCGATGCCGAGGAAGGAGGCGGCGGACATGTAGTCGCCGGAGATGGCCAGGCCGTTCTGGAAGCCGGTGAAGCCTCGACCCCCGGCGTAGAAATCGGCGGCGCTGCGGGTCTGCCGTCCGGCCCAGACGGTGATGCCCAGGGTGGCCAGGACGAAGAGCCCGAACAGGGTCATCGTCAGGCCGCGGTGCTCGGTGGCGGAACTGGCGAGCAAGGTCATTCGGCGGACTCCCGGGGGGCGTGGACGACGGCGCCGTGGGCCTCGCGGATCGCGGCGGCGGGCGGGTCGATCCGCCGGTCCGCGTAGCGGGCGTACCAACCGGCGATGACGAAGGTGGTGACGAACTGCAGGAGCCCCAGCACCAGGGCCACGTTGACGTGCCCGAGGACCTTGGTGCCCATCAGGCCCGGGGCGTAGCAGGAGAGCAGGACGTAGAGCAGGTACCAGAGCACGAAGCCGATGGTGACCGGGAAGGCGAAGCTCCGGAACGAGCGCCGTAGGGCGCGGAACTCCGCACTGTCATCGATGAGTTGGACATCCGTAGGGGCAGTGGTGATCGGCGGCGAATCCACTCTCTGGTCTCCTCACTCCTTCGGCGTAGCGGTCGCACATGAGGAACGATCCGACGTGAGGGGCGTCACATTCCGTGTGCGCGCCGCGCAATGCTAGGAGCGTCGTGCCCGCCCCGAAAGGGGTTGACCGCGATCAGCCAGCCGTTCACCCCCTCGCACTATCCAATTGGCCGAAAACCACCACTCGCGTCACGTCCGGCACACCACCCGCACACGCGGAAGGGGTGGCACCGCCCAGCGGTGCCACCCCTTCTGACGCATCGTCAGAACGCGATGCGGACCTTCAGCGCCGACCGGTCGTCCATCGCCCGGTAGCCGTCCGGGACGCCGTCGAGGTCCACGGTGCGGTCGAAGACCAGGCCCGGCTCGATGGCACCGGACAGGACGTCGGGCAGCAGCTCCGGGATGTAGGCGCGGGCCGGGGCGACCCCACCGTTCAGCGAAACGTTTCGGCCGAACATCTGACCGATGTCGACGCCCGCGCTGCCGCCGTGCGGAACGCCGACGTAGCCCACCGCACCGCCGTCCCGGGTGATCGACACGGCCGTGCGCATCGACTCCTCGGTCCCGACCGCCTCCAGCACCGCGTGCGCGCCCTGCCCGCCGGTCAGCTCCTTCACGGCCTCGATCGCCGCCTCGCCGCGCTCGGCCACCACGTCCGTCGCGCCGAAGCGCCGGGCCAGATCGGTCCGGGCGGCGTGCCGGCCCAGCGCGATGATCCGGCCCGCGCCCAGCCGGTGCGCCGCCAGCACGCCGCACAGGCCCACCGCGCCGTCACCGACCACCGCGACCGTCGCGCCCGGGCGGACCCGCGCCGACACCGCCGCGTGGTGCCCGGTGGCCATCACGTCCGACAGCGCCAGCAGGCCCGGCAGCAGCTTCTCGTCGCCCGCGGCCTCCTTCGGGAGCTTCACCAGCGTGCCGTCGGCGAACGGCACCCGCACCGCCTCGCCCTGACCGCCGTCCGACCCGACCTGGCCCCAGAACCCGCCGTGCGGGCAGGAGGTCTGCAGGCCCTCCCGGCAGAAGTCGCAGCTGCCGTCCGACCAGACGAAGGGCGCCACCACCAGGTCCCCGGGCGCGAAGCCGCGCACCTCCGCACCGGCCTCCTCGACCACGCCGAGGAACTCGTGCCCGATCCGCTGCCCCGCCACCCGCTGGGCCACCCCGCGGTACGCCCACAGGTCGCTGCCGCAGATGCAGGCGTTCACCACCCGGACCACCACGTCCGTCGGGTGCTGGATCACCGGGTCCGGGACCTCTTCGATCCGGATGTCGTTGGGGCCGTGGATCACGGTGGCGCGCATGGGTGTTCGTCCTTACGGAGACGGCCGTCAGGGGTGTCGGCGGCCTGGGGATCGGGGTCGACCGGATGTACGACACCGATGCGGACCACTCTATTCCGGCCGGTCGGCGGCAACATTTCGACCGGGGCGGTGCCCGGCGGCGCTTATCCTGTTGGACCATGCAACCGATCCAGCCCGAGACCCACGGCGCGCCGCGGACCGCCCCGGTCCCCGCCCAGCGCTCCGCCGACCCCTCCCCGGGGTTCGCGGTGGTCGACGTCGAGACCACCGGCCTCGGCCGCTCGGACCGCGTCATCTCGGCGGGTGTCTACCAGCTGGACCACGACGGCGAGGTCACCGACCACTGGTACACCCTGGTCAACCCCGAGCGGGACCCGGGCCCGGTCTGGATCCACGGGCTCACCGCCGAGCTGCTCGACGGCGCCCCGACCTTCCCGCAGATCGCCGACGACTTCGCCGACCGGCTCCGCGGCCGCGTGCTGGTCGCCCACAACGCGCTCTTCGACTGGAACATGATCTCCCGCGAGTTCTCCCGGGCCGGCCTGCGCGCCCCGGTCGAGCAGCGGATCTGCACCATGGTGCTCTCCCGCGACCTGCGCCTGCCGCTGCCCAACGGCAAGCTGTCCTCGCTGGCCGCCCACTTCGGCGTCCGGCAGCAGCAGGCGCACAACGCCCTCGACGACGCCCGGGTGCTCGCCGAGGCGTTCCGCCCCAGCCTGCGGCTGGCCCGCCTCGGCGGAGTCCCGCTGCCGCTGCAGACCTGCGTCGCCGTGACCGACCTCGGCGAGGAGGAGCCCGCCGCCCCCGGCCGCGCCTCCTGGACCGGCGCCGCCTACCGCCAGGCCAAGAAGCGCCCGCCCTGCCCGTACCCCAACCCGGGGCGCTGGGAGGACGGCAAGCCGCTCGTGCAGGGCATGCGGGTGGCCTTCACCGGCGACACCGCCACCGACCGCGAGCTGCTGGAGGACCGCGCCGTCGAGGCCGGCCTGCACATCGCCACCTCGGTGAGCCGGCTCACCAGCCTGCTGGTCACCAACGAACCCGGCAGCTGGAGCGGCAAGGCCCGCCGGGCCCGGGAGGTCGGCACCCCGGTGGTCGGCGAGGACGCCTTCCTGCAGCTGCTGCGCGAGGTAGCCCCGCACCCCGGTGCGTGAGCCCGTTGTGAGGTCGGCGTACCGTGCCCATGTGTACCGTTTTCTGCTGACCCGGCAGTGGCTGATCACCATGCTGATCGCGTTGCTGCTGATCCCCGCCACGATCGAGCTGGGCTTCTGGCAGCTCCACCGCCACGAGGCGCGGGTGGCCCGCAACGAGCTGATCGGCAGGGCCCTCACCGCCGCCCCGGTGCCGTTCGACACCCTGTCGACCGCGCCCGGCACCGCGGTGCCCAAGGACCTCACCTGGCGCGCGGTGACGGCCACCGGTCGGTACGACACGGCGCACGAGTTCGTGGTCCGCAAGCGGACCGACAGCAACGGCACCATCGGCTACTTCGTGGTCACCCCGTTGAAGCTCTCCGACGGCCGGGGCGACGTCCTGGTCAACCGCGGCTGGGTCGCCTCCGGCGACGACGCCACCGCCTACCCGCCGGTCCCGGCCGCCCCGGGCGGCGAGGTCACCCTGACCGGCCGGCTGCGCGCCGACGAGACCAGCGCCGGCAGCGGCATCAGGGACCGGGCCGGACTGCCCGACCGCCAGTTCAACCTGATCAGCACCGCCCAGCAGGCCGAGGACACCGGCACCACGCTGCTCGGCGGTTACCTGGAGCTCACCGCCACCGCACCGGCCCCGGCCGACCAGCCCCAGCTGATCCCCGAGCCCAACCACTCCGACATCGGCCCGCACATGGCGTACGCGATCCAGTGGTGGCTCTTCACCGCGATGATCCCGGTCGGGGTCTGGGTCCTGGCCCGCCGCGAGGCCAGGGACCGCGCCAAGCAGGCCGCCGAGGCCGCGGCCCCGGTCGAGCCCGTCCCGGCGGCCTAGCCGGGCGCCGCCGCTCCTGATCGCCGCCGGCCGGGCCGGTTCACAGGACGTCGGCCAGCTCGCGCAGCAGCCGCGCCTTCGCCCGGGCACCGACCACCGAGCGCACCGGCTCACCGGCGCGGAACACCATCAGCGTCGGCATCGACAGCACCCCGTACGCCGCCTGGGTGCGCGGATTGTGGTCCACGTCCAGACTGACCACCCGCAGCCGGTGCGCCTCCTCGCGGGCGATGTCCGCCAGCACCGGCGCCATCATCCGGCAGGGCGGGCACCAGTCCGCCGTGAAGTCCACCAGCACCGGCCCCTCGGCCTGCAGCACCTGCTCGGCGAACGTGTCGTCCGTCACCGCCGGCACTCCGGGAATCCGCACCATCGTCTACTCCTCCACCCACTCGGTCGACAGTCCACACTGCGGCGGCCGCTGCCCGGAGGCCTCGGCCGCGAGCCCGTCCCGGGCCCTGACGGCCCGCTCGAACTGCCCGGCGACCCGCTCCCGGGCCTCCTGCAGCCGGGCGATGCACTCGTCCAGCTCGGCCAGCTTGCGCCGGTACACCTCCAGCGAGGCCGGACAGGAGTCCCCCTCGGGGTGGCCCGCCTGCAGGCACTCCACGAAGGGCCGGGTCTCCTCGAGGCCGAACCCGGCGTCCTGCAGGGTCCGGATCTGCCGCAGCAGCCGCAGGTCCCGCTCGTCGTACGCCCGGTACCCGTTGCCCGCCCGCCGGGCCGGCAGCAGACCGAGCTGCTCGTAGTACCGCAACGCCCGCGTGGTCGTCCCCGCGCGCTCCGCCAGCTCCCCGATCCGCATGCCCGCCCCCGCTCTCCCGACCGCCTCCGCGCGCCGCCACGTCCGACGGTAGACCTTGACGCCGACGTCAACGCCAGCGCCTCGGGCGCCCTCCCCGCCTCCGCGGCGGCACCACCGACCCACCCCGCCTGCTGTCCCGGTCACCCGCCACCCGGCAGGATGGGCCCATGGATCTTGGACTGAAGGACAGGGCGTACGTGGTCACCGGCGCGACCCGGGGCCTCGGCCTCGCCAGTGCCCGGGAGCTGGCCGCCGACGGCGCGCGGGTGCTGGTGAGCGGCCGGAGCAAGGAGTCGGTGGACGCGGCCGTCGCCGAGCTGGACTCCCTCGGCGGCGGGCGCGCCCACGGCCTGGTCGCCGACAACGCCGACCCGGCCACCGCCGGGCGCCTGGTCGCGGAGGCGACCGCCCACTTCGGCCGGCTCGACGGCGTGCTGATCAGCGTCGGCGGCCCGCAGGCCGGCCAGGTGGTCGGCGCGCCCGAGGAGGCCTGGCGGGACGCGTTCGAGTCGGTCTTCCTCGGTGCCCTGCGGATCGCCCGCGCGGCCGCCGAGGCGCTCGGCGAGGGCGGCGTGATCGGCTTCGTGCTCTCCGGCTCGGTGCGCCAGCCGATCCCCGGCCTGGGCATCTCCAACGGCCTGCGCCCCGGGCTGGCGATGGCCGCCAAGTCCCTCGCGGACGAGCTGGGCCCGCGCGGCATCCGGGTGGTGGGGCTGCTCCCGGCCCGGATCGACACGGACCGCGTCCGCGAGCTGGACTCCCTGGGCGGCGATCCGGACGGCGCCCGCGCCCAGGCATCCGCCGCGATCCCGCTCGGCCGCTACGGCACCCCGGAGGAGTTCGGCAAGGTCGCGGCCTTCCTGCTCTCCCCCGCCGCCTCCTACCTGACGGGCGTGATGGTGCCCGTGGACGGCGGCGCCCTGCGCACCCTCTGAGGAGCGCTCGGGGCGCGGGGCGGCCGCCCGGTCGGACGGGCCCCCGCGCCTCCGGCTCACTCCACCCGAGGGTGCCCGCGGCGCCGACCGCGGCGCCGCGCGGGCTCGGTCGGGGCGGCCTGGAGGACCCTGATCCGCAGGTCGGCCGGCAGCTCCGGCAGACCGAGACTGCTGCAGGCGTCCGCCCTGGGGCCGGTCTCGAAGTGTTCGACCAGCGCCGCCGGGTCGCCGCCCGGGGTGAGCCGGACGGCGCCGCGCAGCCGGTGGCGGCCGGACGCCCGCACCAGGTGCACCCCGGCCCGCTCCACCTCGGGGAGAGTGGCCGTCCCGGTCTCGAGCGCCTCCTCCAGCGCCCGGGTGCGGATCCGCAACCGCAGACCGGTGGCACCGGGCGTCGGCACGGAGATGTCGCCCGGGCCGCTGCGCCGCAGCTGGGCCACCAGCCACCAGGCGGTGCCGACGACGATCACGGTCAGCCCGCCGATGACGACGGGCCACCACCAGACGGCGCCCGACCAGCGGCCGCGCGCGGCGGCACTGAGCACCGGCCGGCCGGGCGCGGCGAGGGGCCACCTGCCCGGCGGGTGGACACCGAGCCGCCCGTACAGGTCGAGCCCTCCGGCGAGGACCAGGAGCCCGACGGCCAGCAGCACCGCGCCGACCACCCCGAGCAGCACCCGGTTGACGGTCGTCCGTCTCATCCCGCGGCCCCCGTTCCCGTTCCCGTCCCCGGAGTCTCCGTCTCGGGCATCTCCGTCCCCGTCTCGGACGTCCCCGTCCCCGGAGTCTCCGTCTCGGACGTCCCCGTCTCCGGCTCGGGCGCGACGTCCCGTGCCGCTCCGCCTGCCGACCGGACGTCGAGCTGCGGCGGCCGGGCCAGGGTCACCCGGGCCAGCTCGTCGCGCAGTTGTCGCTCCACCAGCGCCGGATCGGCGCTCCCGGTGAGGGTGACCCGGATCCGCCGGCGGCTGAGACGGATCTTCAGGTGGTCGACGCCGGGGAGCCCGGCGGCCCGGTCGGCGAGCAGGTGTCCGATGCCGGCCCGGTCGATGGTGGCACCGGTCCCGCCGTGCGGGCGCAACGGGAGCCAGCGTCCGAGCCCGGGGGCGAGGGCGAGCCAGAGCAGGGTGCCGCCGATCAGCGCGGCGACGCCGGCGCCCACCAGGACCCACGGGTCGTCCAGGTGCCGGGTGGCCAGTTCGTCGGCGATCCGGGCACGCCACCGCCGGGCGGGGAGCCCGGCGCGGACGGCGATCACGTCGTAGAGCAGTGCCCCGGCGACCACCAGCACGACGGTGGCGACGATCACCGCCGCGGTGGTCCGGGGTGCCCGCGGCCGCCGCACCCTGGGCGCCGCCTCGTCCTCCGGGCCCCCCGGGCCGTCCGGCGGCGCCTCCGGAGGCCCCTCGGCCACCGGGCCCTGCACCTGCACCGGCCCGTCCGCGGTCCCGCCGGCCGGCCGGCCCCCGGGCTCGTCCGCGGTCACGACGCTCCCCCGGCGACCAGCCGTTCGACGACGACGACCACCTCGGAGACCCTGGTCCCGGTGAACCCGGCGACCTGGGCGACGACGCGCTCGCGCACGGCCCGGGCGAGCGCGGCGAGGTCGGCGGGGAAGGGCAGCTCGACGGCGACCCGCACGGTCACGGTGCTGCCGGGCGTGGCGACCGTGACGCTCGGCGGCGCGCCCTCGGCGCTGCGGCCGGTCCAGACGTCGGCGAGCGCCTCCCGGGCGGCGCGGGCGGCGATCCGGGCGTACACCCGGTCGGCGATCCGCAGGCGCCCCCGGACGGCGGGTTCACGGCGGCGGGCGGCGGGGGCCGGGGCCGCCATCAGCGGCGCCGGTCGCGGCCGCGGAGCAGGTCGCCGAGGTCACCGAGTTCGATGTCGCCCTCCAGGAGGCGCCCGGCCACGAAGCCGACCAGCCCGAGGGCGGCCACCAGCAGGAACGCCGCGAACCCGCCGAAGTACCCGGCGAAGCCGAGGGCCATGCCCACCACCAGGCCGACGATGGCCAGGTTCATCCGCTCACTCCTCGTCTCCCGCTGCCGCCCGCCGTCGGGCGCCGCCTGAACCCGCTATCTGAGCTTGGGCCGCTGCCCCGCCGGAACGGTCTCCTCTTCCTCCTCCTCGACGTCCGGCTCGTCGGGGAGGTGGACGTCGTTGACCGCGATGTTGACCTCGACGACCTCGAGGCCGGTCATCCGCTCGACCGCGTCGATGATGTTCTCCCGCACCTGACGGGCGAGTTCGGGGATGACCACGCCGTACTCGACGACCAGCGCGATGTCGATGGCGGTCTGCTTCTCGCCGACCTCGGCCTTGATGCCCCGCCCGATGCTGGACTTGCCGCCGGGCACCCGGTCGCGCATCGCGCCGAAGGTGCGGGCGAGGCCGGAGCCGAGGGCGTGGATCCCGGAGACCTCGCGGGCGGCCATGCCGGCGATCTTCTCGACCACGCCGACGGCCAGGGCCGTGCGGCCCCGTTCGCCGACCGCCCTCCGGCTCTCGGCCGCTGCGGGGGCGGCGGGGGCGGCGGCTCCGGCGTTCTTGTGCATGGTGGCGGGTGTCGGAGTGTCAGGCATGGGGCGGGTCTCCCGTCGTCACGGCTCCAGCTATATCGCAGATCCCCCCAACTCTGGCATTTCGCCACGTTTCGCGCCCGCCGGGAACGGCGGAGGCCCGGCTCCCGGGTGGCGCCCCGGGGCCGGGCCTCGTTCGAACGGCCGAAGGTCAGTCGCCGATCCCGGCGAGGTCGCGCAGTCGGCGGGCCTGCGCCGCCCGCTCGGCGGCGCGCTGCTCCTCGAAACTCCGCCCGGAGGCGCCCTGGAGCAGGGCCTTGGTCTCGGTGACGGCGTTGCGCGGTGCGGCCAGCAGCGCGGCGGCGAGGTCGCGGGCGGCGGCGTCCAGCTCGGCGCCGGGCACGGCCAGGTTGGCCAGCCCGATCGCGGCGGCCTCCTCGGCGCCGACCCAGCGGCCGGTGGCACAGATCTCCAGCGCCCGGGCGTAGCCGACGAGCTCGGTGAGCGGCTTGGTGCCGGCCAGGTCGGGGACGAGCCCGAGCGAGGTCTCCTTCATCGCGAACTGGGCGTCGTCGGCGACGACCCGCAGGTCACAGCCGAGGGCGAGCTGGAACCCGGCGCCGACGGCGTGGCCCTGGACGGCCGCGATGGAGATCAGGTCTGGGCGGCGCCACCAGGTGAAGGCCTCCTGGTAGAAGGCGATGGTGTCGTCGAGCTCCTGGTCCGGCGCGGCGGCGAGCCGGAGGAAGTTGGGCTCGCCGGGGATGCCCTCGGGGGTGAACATGGCGCGGTCGAGGCCGGCCGAGAAGGAGACGCCCTCCGCTCGCAGCAGGACGACCCGGACGGTGCCGGGCAGGTCACGGCCGGCGGCGGCGAGGGCGCGCCACATGGCGGGCGACTGGGCGTTGCGCCGCTTGGGCTGACACAGGGTGACGACGGCGAGCTCGCCGTCGATCTCCAGGCGGACGCCGTCCTGCTCCCAGCTCGGGGCCTGCGGGTCGGTGACGGGGGCGGTCATGCGGGGACCTCCGGTGGCGAGGGGCTTGACTACCGGAGAGTAACAAACCCGGGGGCGCGGCGGCAGGCCACCGGCAGGGAAAGATCGGGGCACGAAAAATGCCCGGGGGCGGTCGACACCCCGGGCATGACGATCGGCGGCCGGTCCACTCGACCCGAGGGCGGACGCCCAGCTGACGGTCAGCTGTCGTCTCCTCGGCCGGCGCCCTGCCGCCGCGTCATCCAGCCATGTGCTGACGGACCGTCAGGAACCGGCCCCTGCAGTCGCCTTGTTCTTGCCCCGCGTGGCACCGCCGCGGCCCCGGAGGATCACTCCGGACTCGCTCAGCATCCGGTGCACGAAGCCGTACGAACGACCGGTCTCCTCCGCGAGAGCGCGAATGCTCGCCCCGGAGTCGTACTTCTTCTTGAGATCGGCCGCGAGCTTCTCACGCGCGGCACCGGTCACCCGGCTGCCCTTTTTCAGAGTCTCGGCCACCCGTGCCTCCTCGTAGCGTTGCTCGGTCAGATTCCCATGATCACCCATCCACCGCGTCCTGGCCACCCATTCGACAAGGTCGATGTCGGGAATGTGCCGTCCTACGGTGGTGATCCGAGCGCACCAGGGCGCTCACGCAGAGTGCACGCCCCCGGGCGGGTTGCGCCGACCGCCGTGAAAGGGCTGATCAGCAGTGTCGGCCCGACCACGATCGAGTGGCGGGCCGACAGGAAGTCCTTAAACGGAATCCAGGCCTACTTCATTCCCGGACACGCCGTAAGGACTAGTTTTTCTGGTCCGAAAAGAGGATCCCGTGTCTACTGCCGGTCAGGCGAGCGAGACCAGATCGGCGTAGGCCGGGCTCCAGAGGTCCTCGACCCCGTCCGGCAGCAGGATGATCCGCTCCGGCTGGAGCGCGTCCACCGCGCCCTCGTCGTGGGTGACCAGCACGACCGCGCCGGAGAACTCGCGCAGCGCGCCCAGGATCTCCTCCCGGCTGGCCGGGTCGAGGTTGTTGGTGGGCTCGTCGAGCAGCAGCACGTTGGCGCTGGAGACCACCAGCGAGGCCAGCGCCAGACGGGTCTTCTCACCGCCGGAGAGCACCCCGGCCGGCTTGTCCACGTCGTCGCCGGAGAACAGGAAGGAGCCGAGGATCTTGCGGATCTGGACCAGGTCGGTGTCCGGGGCCGAGGAGCGCATGTTCTCCAGCACCGTGCGGTCCGGGTCCAGCGTCTCGTGCTCCTGGGCGTAGTAGCCGATCTTCAGGCCGTGGCCCGGGATCACCTCGCCGGTGTCCGGCTGCTCCACCCCGGCCAGCATCCGCAGCAGGGTGGTCTTGCCGGCGCCGTTGAGGCCCAGGACGACGACCCGCGAGCCGCGGTCGATCGCCAGGTCCACGCCGGCGAAGATCTCCAGCGAGCCGTAGGACTTGGACAGGTCCGCGGCGGTCAGCGGGGTCTTGCCGCAGGGCGCCGGGTCCGGGAAGCGCAGCTTGGCGACCTTGTCGCTCTGGCGCACCTGCTCCAGGCCGGAGAGCAGCTTCTCGGCGCGGCGGGCCATGTTCTGCGCGGCCACCGTCTTGGTCGCCTTGGCGCGCATCTTGTCGGCCTGCGCGTTGAGGGTCGCGGCCTTCTTCTCGGCGTTGGCCCGCTCGCGCTTGCGGCGCTTCTCGTCGTCCTCGCGCTGCTGCTGGTACTGCTTCCAGCCCATGTTGTAGACGTCGATCGCGGAGCGGTTGGCGTCCAGGTAGAAGACCTTGTTGACGACCGTCTCGACGAGGTCGACGTCGTGCGAGATGACGATGAAGCCGCCCTTGTAGGTCTTCAGGAAGTCCCGCAGCCAGGCGATCGAGTCGGCGTCCAGGTGGTTGGTGGGCTCGTCGAGCAGCAGCACGTCCGAGTCCGAGAAGAGGATCCGGGCCAGCTCGACGCGGCGGCGCTGACCACCGGAGAGGGTGTGCAGCTGCTGGTTCAGGATGCGGTCCGGCAGGCCGAGCGCGGCGGCGATGGTGGCGGCCTCGGCCTCGGCGGCGTACCCGCCCTTGGTGAGGAACTCGGTCTCCAGCCGGGCGTACTTCTTCATCGCGGTGTCGCGGGTGGCGCCCTTGCCGTTGGCCATCCGGTCCTCGTTCTCGCGCATCTTCTTCAGCACGGTGTCGAGGCCGCGGGCGGAGAGGATGCGGTCCTTGGCGAGGACGTCCAGGTCACCGGTGCGCGGGTCCTGCGGGAGGTAGCCGACCTGGCCGGAGCGGATCACCGTGCCGGCGGCGGGCAGGCCCTCGCCGGCCAGCACCTTGGTGAGGGTGGTCTTGCCGGCGCCGTTGCGCCCGACCAGACCGATCCGGTCGCCGGCGGCGACCTTGAAGCTCGCGGACTCGATCAGGATCCGGGCACCGGCGCGCAGCTCGAGGGCGTTGGCGGAAATCATGGCGGTGGACTACTCCTGGGACGTGGGCGGGCGGCGGGCGGGGCCCGGGGCCGAGCAGCGGGAAAGGGGCTTCGTCGGTGTTCGGCACGGCGCGGAGCGCGGCGCCGCAACGCCTGCTAGTGCCCGGAGAAGTCAGCCATGGCGGCAAGTCTACCGGGCCGCGCGGGAACGCCCCGGGGCACCGCCTCCACCGCCGGCGCCGGTGCTACTGCTGCGGCTGCTGGGACGGCTGCGGCGCCTGCGACGACTGGTCCTGCACCGGCGGCTGGGCGGCCGGCTGGTCCGGCACCGGGACGTCCGTCGACGGGCTCGCCGCCGGGTCCGCGCAGCCGCCCTGCGGGCGCACCGCCGCGAACGGGACGGACGGGCTGCCGCAGGCCGCCTCGGGGGCGGCCGCCTTGGTGTCGAAGACCCGGGGCGGCACGATCGGCCCGTCGGTGATCAGCACCCGGCTGCCGTCCAGCGCCTTGATGGCGGCGGCCGGGCCGGTGTTCAGCTGCCAGCCGGTGCTGTCCAGCCGGTAGCCGCTGATTCCGCCGGAGACGGCCTGCCCGGAGCTGTTGGTGCAGCTGCGCGGCACCAACACCGCGTACTCGGTGCCGACGGTGCGCAGCGGGTCGTAGACGCAGTTGCCGGGCGGCTTGGAGTTGTAGCGCAGGTCGCCGTCGGCCTCGCGCAGGCCCATGGTCAGGTTCGGGGTGACCACCGCCACCCAGGCGGAGCCGCCCTGCTGGACGGTGTGCATCGCCGCGGCGGCGCGGTCCTGGGCGAGCTGTCTGCGCTGCTCGTCGGTCCGCTTGTCCGCGCCCGGCTCGCCGTCGCCGCGCAGCCAGTCCGCCAGGCCGGGCACCGCCCGGTGCCAGCGGACCTCGTGGTCGCCCGGGCGCACCGAGGTGATCAGCCCGTCGTCCCACACCACGACGGCGTTGTCGCCCGCCATCGACAGGTACAACGCGGTGGCGCCCTCGCGGCGGTAGGACCAGGCCTGCTCGCCGGTCGCGCGGTGGAAGGCCTCCAGCCCGGGGCCCACCTTCAGCTCGAGGTCGGCCGAGCTCAGCGACTGCGAGTTCACCGGCGTGGCCTCCGCGTCCCCGGGGCCCGCCACCCGGTCGCCGAACGGCACCGGCTTGTTCGCGTGGGCCGCCGCTCCGGCCGCAAGGACCAGCATCACCGCCAGGGCAGGCAGGATCGAGCGGGGGGTCAGTACACGCAGCGGCTTCCAGGACACGGCCGGAGCGTACCCGGCACCGGGCACGCGAGTCAGCCTGGAATCGCCCGCCGTCCGCACTGCGGACCGCGCGCAGGGGCGTGCGCGCCCTCCCCGCGCACCCGCCCGCCGACCTGCGCCGTCGGGGGCGCGGCCGGGTCGCCGACCGCTCCGGAGTCAGGCCCGGAGGGTCGGATCGACCGTTACAGAGCTGATACACGCGGTGCACCCGGGTGGCCGCTGCGGCAGACGGCGTTCGAATGGCGCCCACTTTAGGGTGACATTCGGCTTTTCCGACGCCCGCCGGGCCTACTGTCGGCGAGCGGGGCGCCACGGTCCGTCCACCGCGCCCCCGCCCCGCGACGCCCGGAGGAGAGACCATGCGAATCGGCCGCCTGACGCTGGCCGCCGCCGCGCTGCTGCTGCTGGCCACCGCCAGTGTCCCGACCGGGACCCCGCTCAGCCAGACCGAGCGGCACTCCCTCTCCTCGGACGCCTTCGAGCCGCGCGGCGCCGCGCCCCGCCCGGCCGTGCAACGGCCCCGGCACGAGCCCCCGTTCGGTGCCTTCGTCGGCTCCTGGGACAGCTACATCCCGCAGATCGGGCGGTACGCGCAGTGGCTGGGCGACGCCAACCTCCAGGTCGGCCACACCTATCTGGCGGGCAACAGCTGGGCCGACGTCGAGGGCGAGCCGGTGGTGCTCGGCATGTGGTCGCAGTGGCGGCTGGCCGACCCGTCCAGGACGCTCGTCCTCGGCGTCCCGATGCTGGTGCCCAACGAGGCGAACGTGCCGGACGGCGAGGTCGCGAAGCTGCTCGCCCAAGGGGCGCGGGGGGACTTCGACCGGCACTTCCTGCGGCTCGCCCGCAGGCTGGTCGCCCTCGGCGGCGCGGACACCGTGCTCACCCTCGGCTGGGAGATGAACGGTGTCACCTACACCCACCGCTGCAAGCCCGACCCGAGCGCCTGGAAGGCCTACTGGCGGCGGATCGTCGGCGTGATGCGCTCGGTGCCCGGGCAGCGGTTCCGCTTCGACTTCACCCCGAACCGGGGCCTGGACGCCATCCCGTGGACCAAGTGCTACCCCGGCGACGACGTGGTCGACATCATCGGCATGGACAGCTACGACCAGCCCGCCGGGGGCACCTTCGACGAGTACGTGCGCGAGCCGTACGGGCTGCAGGACCAGGTGGAGTTCGCCGCCAGGCGCGGGAAGCCGGTCTCGTACCCGGAGTGGGGGCTGTTCCGCAACGGCGACAACCCGGAGTTCGTGCAGCGGATGGTCGAGTGGATGCGCACCCACGACACGGCCTACCAGACCATCACCGACTACTGCCCGCACGGCTTCTTCCAGTGCGACCGCAACCCGCGCTCGGCCGACCGGTTCAAGCGGCTGATGTCCGGCTCGAAGGGGGCGCCGGCGGTGGTGCCGACGGCGTCCGCGGCCCCCACCCCGCCGAACCGGCCCGCCCAGCCGGGGACGCCGACCGCGGCCACGAGCCCTGCGGCGAGCCCGGCCGCGGCCACCGGCCCGGGCCCCTCGCCGAGCCCGTCCACCGCGGCCACCGGCCCGGCGGCCGACCCGTCGCCCCGTCCGTCGGCCGCCGGGACGCCCGCGCGGCGGTGAGCCCCGGGGGCGGGCCCGGTCAGCCTCGGCGCCGGGCCAGCAGGGTCTCCTTGAGCCGGGGGAAGCGGGTGCTCAGCACCTCCGCCGCCGTCTGCCGGGCGCGCACCGCGCCGGCCCGGGCGGCGGCGGCCGGGGCCGGCCCGGGCGGGCCGAACAGCAGCCGCTGGTTGGGCAGTCGGTCCGGCCGCCAGCGCTGCTTGTAGGGCTCCTGGCCGCGCAGCAGGCCGAGCACCGGAATGCCCGCGCCGACCGTCTCGTCCAGCGCCGCGCCGAACAGCAGCCCGGCGATGTCCAGCCGCTCGCGCAGCAGCGGGTGCGCGCCGTACAGGTAGAGGCCGCCGAAGGACGGGCAGAGCAGCAGCAGGTTCACCGCGACCAGCTCGCCGTCCAGCCGGAACTGGTGGACGGCCGCCCGGCCGGTGGCGACCAGCCCAGTGGTGGACTCGGTCAGGTGCCGGGCGAACCGTTCGGTGCGGTGCTCCGGCGTGACGCCCCGTTCCTGCCACTGCTGGAAGTGCAGCCGCAGCAGGTGGCGCAGTGCCTCCGGCACCTCGGCGGGCGGCGTCGAGGAGACCTCCACCCCGGCCTCGGCGATCTTGCGCAGCTTGACCCGGCTGCGCTGCGCGGTCTTCCCGGGCACCCGCTTGAGCAGCCGCTCCATCGGGACGGCCGGCAGGTACTGGCAGAGCGAGTCCTGGTAGCGGCGGCGCCCGCCGCGCCAGTGCTCGTACACCCGCTGCACCGCGGCCTCGGGGTGCACCTCGCGCAGCTCCAGGCAGTGCCACGGGCGGGTGAGCGGGAGGGCGGCGGCGAACTCGGCGGCGGCCCGGTCGGCGCAGTCGTCGTCGAGCAGCACGTCGGTGTAGTCGGCCAGCCCGGCGCCCAGGCCGGTCAGGCCGCCGAGCGGGCCGCCGCGGCGCATGAAGGCGCCGGCGCCGACCAGCCGGCCGTCCCGGCGGACCAGCACCACCCGCAGGCCGCCGGGGCTGCCGTAGTGGCGCCACCAGGAGCGCTGCCAGTCGACGGCCTGGAAGAAGGTGGCCGTCCGGCAGCGGGCGGCCAGGTCGTCCCACTCCTCGGCGAGGGAGTCCAGGGCGTCGTCCTCGCGGCGCAGCTCGGTGGTCCACACCGGCGCCGGTGCCCGGTGCGGCAGGCCGGCCCGCCGGGTCTCGGTGCTCATCGCGGGCTCCCGGCGGCGCTCTTCGCCTTGGCCGGGGGCTCCGCGACCGTCGCGGCGGCCTTCGCGGGGGCCTCCGCGGGGGTTTTCTCCGCAGACTTCCCTCCGGACTTCTGCGCGGCCTTCTGCCCCGTCTCCTCCGACGCTGCGGCGCCGGCGGCCGCCGGCTCCTCGGTCCGCGGCCGGGGGGTGGTCGAGCGGTCGGCCGGGGCGGCCGGCGTCGCCGGGGCCTCCGGGGCCGGCGGCTCGGCGTCCGCCCCGCCGCGGCGGCGGGTCATCATCACCAGCGCGCCGATCAGCAGGCCGGCCGCTCCGCCGACCGCGACGTCCAGGCGCCCGGACGGGGTGGTCGGCTTGTCCGGCTCGGCGGCCGGCGCCAGCGTGACCAGCCGGACGTTGGTGTCCCGGCTGCTCGTGTTGGCGAAGGAGACCAGCGAGCGGGCCACCGCGTCGGCGGTCCGGGAGGCCTCCTGCGGCCGGGTCCCGGTCCCGGTGATCTCGATCATCGGGGCGTCCGGGGAGGTCGTCCCGTGCACCAGGGACTCCAGCTCGGAGCGGGTGTGGCCGGTCTCGGCGGCCGCCACGGCGAGCACCTGCGGCTGGCCCGCCAGCCGTCCGTACGCCTGGGCGAAGTTGGTCGCGGTGGCGGCCTCCCCCGGGCTCTCCGGCACCACGAGGACGTAGGCGCTGGCCGCGTAGGAGGGGTGCGAGACGACGGCGTACCCGGCTCCGGCCGCGGCGCCCAGCGGCACCGCGAGCGCCACCGGCCACCAGCGGCGGACCAGGTGGCGGGCGCTTCGGCGCGGTGTGGTCATGGGTGTGACTCCTTGGGAATGTGACGGCGGTTCCGGCGGCGGGCGGTCAGGCGCGGGCCAGCCGGTCGTACAGGGCGCTCAGGTCGGCGGCGACCCGGGCGATGTCGTAGTGGCCGACCGCCGGGGGGTGCGGCAGCGGGTCCGCGGTGTGGTCGTTCAGGTGCCGCAGGTCGCGCAGCGCCGCGGCGTAGGCGGCGGCCTCGGACGGGATCCGGCGGGCCTGCGGGGCGGCGCTCGGCGGCAGTTCGTCGAGGGCCGGGCAGGCGCTGTGCCGCACCGGCAGTCCGGCCGCGAGGCCCTCCAGCACGCCGAGCCCGAAGGTCTCCGCGGTGGAGGGGGCGGCCAGGACGTCCAGGGCGGCGAGCAGGTCGGGGACGTCCTCGCGCTCACCGGTGAGCACCATCCGTTCCCGGACGCCGAGGTCGACGGCCCGGCGCTCCAGCGCGGCGCGTTCCGGGCCTGCCCCGACCAGTACCAGTCGGCTGGCCGGGTCCAGTTCGGCGAGCGCGTCCACCAGCACCTCGAAGCGCTTGCCCGGGACCAGCCGGCCCACCCCGCCGATCACCCAGCTCTGCTCCGGCAGGCCGAGTTCGGCCCGCAGCCGGCGGCGGACGGCGGCCCGGTCGGCGGCCGGGCGGCGGAACCTCGCGGTGTCGATGCCGTTGGGGATCAGCTCGACCCGGCCCGGCGGCACGCCCCAGGAGTGCAGCGTCTGGGCGACCTGGCGGGAGACCGCGACGGTGGTGCTGCCGAGCCGCTCCGCTGCCAGGTAGAGGCCCTTCACGCCCCGGGTGACGGTGCGGCCCTCGATCACCCCGGCGTGCAGCGAGTGCTCGGTGGAGACCACCGCGCGGACCCCGGCGAGCCGGGCCGCCAGGCGGCCGTACAGCTGCGCCCGGTACAGGTGGGTGTGCACCAGGTCGTAGCGGCCGGAGCGGACCAGCCGGACGAGCCGGGGCAGCGCGCTCAGGTCCCGGTTGCCACGCATGCCGAGGTGGTGGACGGTCACGCCGTCGGCGCGCAGCGCGGTGGCCACCGTCCCGGGGTTGGTCAGGGCGACCACCTCGCACTGCTGGTGCGCCGGCAGGTGCCGGATCAGCAGCTGGATCTGGCGCTCGGCGCCACCGGAGGCGAGCCCGGTGACGATGTGCAGGACCCTCACCCGGCCGCCCTCCGGGCGGTGGTCCGGCGCAGCTCGGTGACGGTGCCGCGCGGCCGGTGCCGGACCTCCTTGGCCCGCAGCCGCCAGGCGCCGTCGCGCTCCCCGACGTAGCTGCGGGGCAGTGCGAGACGGCCGGTGAGCGGCGAGTGCGCGATCGCGCAGGCGTGGTCGTAGCCGGCCTCGTGGACGGCCCGGGCGGCGGGCGGGTCGACGGCGCCGTACGGGTAGCAGAAGCCGGTGACCGGGCCGCCGACGACCTCCTCCAGGAGGCGCCGGCTCTCCCGGGCCTGCACCGAGTGGTACATCGGGATCCACGGCCAGGCGGGGCGCGGCCCGGGCGGTTCGCCGGCCGGGCGGCGGCTGCGCGGCGGCCCCGGCTCCGACCGCGCCGGGTCGGCGGAGCGGAGGTCGCCGCAGGGTCCGGCCACGGCCGGTGCGGCCCGGCGGTGCACGCCCGCCCGGGCCGAACGGACGGTTCCCCGTTCATTGTCCATGGGGGGGCTTCCCTTCATCGGCGACGGTTGCCGGGTTCAGGACCCGGGCGGCGGCGAGGACCGGGCCGCGCACCTCGTGCGCACCGAGGCCGGTGCCGAGAGCGGCGAAGGCCAGCGCCACGGTCAGGCCCCCGAGGAGTGTCGAGAGCAGCGGATCGGCGACCAGCCCGGAGGCGGCCGCGCCGAGGGCGGCGGCCCCCGCGGCGGCGGCCACCAGCCGGCCGTGGCCGCCGAGCACCCGGCGCAGCCGCAGCGGGATGCCGCGCAGCACCAGGCCGCGCAGCAGCAGCGCGGCGGCGACGGTGATGCCCGCCGCGTTGCCGGCCGCGAGCCCGGGGGCGCCGAAGCGGGGGGTGGCGAGCAGGCCGACCGCGACGGTGACGCCGAGTCCGAGCAGCATCGCGGCGACCGGGTACCAGTCCAGCAGCCGGCGGCCGCCGTCCTCGGTCCCCGGGTCGTCGGCCCGCCGGACCACCGGGCGCAGCGAGAAGTACGGGCGGACCATCACGCCGATGAGCGCCTGGGCGGGCAGGCCGAAGCTGTAGACGCGGATCACCGCGGCGGTGGCGGCGGTGTCCTGCGGGCCGAAGGCGCCGCGCTGGAAGAGCAGCGCGACCACCGCGGGTGCGCAGGACATCAGGAAGGCGGTGCCCAGCAGGACGACCGCCGCGGCCTGGCCGAGGTCCTTCTCGACCCGGTCGCGGGCGGCGGTGAGGTCCCCCGCGGCCAGCGCCCGGGCGACCAGCGGGAAGGTGACGGTGCAGATCAGGATGCCGGCGGTCATGGCCAGTTGGGAGACCTTGGCGGCGTAGTTGAGGTGCGAGATGGTGCCGGGCGGCAGGGTCGAGCCGAGGTAGCGCTCGACGAAGACCTGCGCCTGGCGGGTCAGGGTGAACGCGGCCACCGGCAGCAGGGCGAGCGGCATCAGCACCAGGGCCTGGCGCGAGCCGCGGGCCCCGGCCGCCGGTGTGCCCCGGCGCAGCCGGCGCAGGAAGGGCCCGATCAGCAGACCGGCCATCAGCAGGCTGCCGAGCGCCACGCCGAGGGCGGCCGAGCGCACTCCGAGGAAGGCGTGGCAGCCGAGCAGCACGGCGAGGATGCCGAGGTTGTAGGCGACGTAGATGCCGGCCGGTGCGGTGAAGCGGTGGTGGGCGCGCAGCGCGGCGCCGAGGTAGCCGGCCACCCCGAAGGGCAGCACGGTGATCGCGGTGATCCGGGTGCAGGCGACGGCCAGGCCGGGGTCGGCCAGGCCCGGGGCGAGCAGGTCGACCAGCTGCGGGGCGCCGAGCGCGACGGCCACGGCGAGCCCGCTGAGGGCGAGCAGCAGCCGGGGCAGGGTGGCGCGGACGAGCTGGCGGACCGGGTCGGGGGCGTCCGGGTGCTCCTCGCGCAGCACCAGGGCGAGGGCGAAGGCGGGCACCATGAGGAAGGACATGGCGTCCTCGATCAGCAGCGGCGCGGCGGTCTCCGGGACGGTCCAGGCGACGAGGAAGGCGTCGGTGCCCTGGTCGGCTCCGAAGTAGCGGGCGAGCAGGAGGTCGCGGAGCAGGCCGAGGCCGGAGCCGGCGGCGCTGAGGACGGCGGTGACGCCGAAGGCCTTGGCCAGGAAGCCGCGCCGGGGGCCGGCGGCGGGCCCGGGCATCCGGTCGTCGGCGGGGGCGCTGCGGGGGGCGGGGAGTGCGGCGAGGGTCGGCACGGGCTGGTCCGTGGTCACGCCGTCTCCTGCACGCAGGCGCGGGCCGCGAGGCCGAGGACGACGGAGGTCAGCACCGTGGTGGTGCCGCCGATGTCGGCGTACAGGAAGTCGACCAGGACCCAGGTGAGCAGGGCCAGCGCGGCCAGGGCCGGGCCGCGCGAGTGGCGCAGGCAGCCGAGGAGCAGGCCGAGGAAGAGCGCGGTGTAGGCGACGATCCCGATCAGGCCCTGCTCGCTGAGCACCAGGAAGTACATGTTGTGCGGGGAGAGCAGCGGTTCGCGCTGGAACCCGATGGTGGCGTCGGCGGCGTCGCTGCCGGAGGAGAGCCGCAGCGGGGCGTGGCTGTCGCGCAGCTGCTGGAAGGCCTTCGGGCCGGCGCCGTGGACGGGGTGGTCCTGCCAGATCCGCCCGGCGGTGGCCCACAGGTCGTAGCGGTCGGAGACGGACTGGTCGGGGGCGGCGGAGACCGAGCCGATCGAGCTGAGCCGCTCGGTCACGCCGGAGGCGCCCAGACCGAGGCCGCCGACCAGGACGATCCCGGCGGCCGTGCCGAGGACGGCTCCGCGCACGGCGAGCCGGGCGTCTGCGCGCAGCAGCAGCACGGTGGCGGCGGCGCCGGTGGCGATCCAGCTGCCGCGGCTGAACGAGACGGCCAGCGGGAAGGTCAGGAAGGCGGCGGCGGCGAACATCGCGCGGCGCAGCCGGGCGTTGCCGCGCTCCCCCCGTTCGGCCAGGCCGAGCGCCAGGGCCGCGAGCAGCCCGTAGCTGACGACCGTGGACATCGCCATGATGTCGAGCGCGCCGAAGGTGCCGACGGCCCGGATCGGCTGGCCGGTGTAGGAGGCGCCGGTGCGGGTGAGGTACTGGTGGGCGCCGACCACGCCCTGGATCAGCGCGGCGAGCACGAAGGAGCCGAGGACCAACCGCTGGTCGGCGCGGTCGCGCAGCGAGCAGAGCACCCCGGCGGGCACCAGGACGAAGATCTGGGTGAGCCGGACGAAGCCGGTGAGGCTCGTCGCCGGGTCGATCGAGCCGACGGTGGCGACGGCGGCCGCGACGACGATCCCGCCGAACAGCACGCAGCTCGCGCGGCTGAGCGCGGGCAGCCGGCCGCGCAGCAGGTTGACCGCGGTGAGGGCGACCAGCGCCAGCGAGGCGATGTCGGCGGCGGTGACGTGGACGGCGGCGGTGACGTCCTTCTCGCCGGTAGGCACGCAGACCAGCAGCACGGTGGCCGCGGCGAGCAGGCTAGGGCGGTCGGCGGCGGCGGCGAGGGACCTGCGTAAGGCCGCCGCCGCGCGCCCGTCCGCCCGCGGGGTGCCCGGGGAGTTCGGAGCGGGGTCGGCGGGGAGGGTCAGGGCCACGCGGGTCAGCTCCCGTCCGGGTGGAGCATCAGGACCGCGGTGCGGCACAGAATCTTGACGTCCTGCCAGAAGCTCCAGCTCTCGATGTAGCGGTTGTCGAACCGGGCGCGGTCCTCGATGGAGGTGTCCCCGCGCAGGCCGTTGACCTGGGCGAGGCCGGTGAGGCCGACCGGGACGCGGTGGCGGTCGGCGTACTCGGGGTAGGCCTGGCTGAACCTCATGACGAAGTAGGGGCGCTCGGGCCGCGGGCCGACCAGGCTCATGTCGCCGCGCAGGACGTTCCACAGCTGCGGCAGCTCGTCCAGCGAGCTGCGGCGCAGCAGGCGGCCGACGGCGCCCATCCGGTGGTCCTGGGAGATGTTCCAGCGGGTCGCCGACTCGTGCTCGTTGCTGGGGCGCAGGGTGCGGAACTTGAGGACGGTGAAGATCCGGCCGTCCAGCCCGGTGCGCTGCTGGCGGAAGAGCACGCCGGGGCCGGTGTCGAAGCGGACGGCGAGGGCGCAGAGCGCCAGGACGGGGGCGAGCAGCAGCAGGCCGAGCCCGGCGGCGGTGACGTCCAGGGCGCGCTTGGCGGCCCACCCGGGCCGGCGCATCGCCGGGCGGTCGACCCGCAGGCAGGGGAAGCCCCAGAGGTGGTCGGCGCCGGGGAGCCGGGAGGTGGGCAGCGCGCCGAACTCGCGCAGCGCCGGCACCAGCCAGACCTGGCAGCCGAGCCGGGCGGCGTCGCGCAGGGCGGCGGCGGTCTCGCCCTCGTCGGCGGCGCCCGCGGTGGCGACGACGTGGTGGACCCGGTGCCGGCGGACCTCGCGCTCCAGCACCTCGCGGCCGCCGAGGACGGGCAGGTCGGTGTCGGTGGCGAGCAGCGGCGGGTCGGCGTCGAGGAAGCCGACCGGGCGCATCCCGTACTCGCCCCGCTCGCTGAGGGCGGCGGCGACCCGGCGGCCGAGCCGGCCGGCGCCGAGCACCAGGACGGGGCTGGGGCGACTGCGGCGGATCCGCCGGACCAGGTGGTAGAGCACGCCGCGGCCGAGGGCGGCGATCAGCAGCTGGGCGCCGAGCAGGACGGTGAGACGGGCCGGGGTGGCGGGGCCGCAGTCGGGCCAGCGGCCGTCCAGGCAGCCGGCCAGGGTGACGGCGAAGGCGGTGGCGACGACGGCGCGCACGGCCAGTGCGGGCAGTTCGTCCAGGACGGAGAGGGTGAGCCGGGTCCGGTAGAGGCCGCCGGCGAGGTTGAGGGCGAGCAGCAGCGGGAGGACGGCGGCGACGCCGAGCAGCGGTGCGAGCGGGACGGCGGGGTCGATGGCCCGGTTGGCGAGGCCGGTGGCGGTGCAGAGCGCGATCGCGTCGACCTGGACCAGTGCGAGCGGCAGGGCGAGCCGGGAGCGGACGGCCCTGCGGTGCCGGCGGGGCGTCGGCACCGTACCGGTCCGGGCCGATCCGGCCGGGCGGTCGAGCAGCCCGGTGCCGGGCCGCCACGGGCCGGAGAGGGACTGGTCGGACCGCGGCACGCTGTCGTGGTCAATGGTCATCAGCGCACGAACTCCCCTGCTGTGTGCCCGGGGCGGCGGTGCCCCGGCACCGGATGGCGCGGAGCGGTCGTCCCGGGCCGGTGGGCGCGGTCCTGACAGCACCTGCTGCCGCCGGCGGCCTTCGGCTCTCGCGCGCGGGGCCCGGCGGGCCCGGTCGCGACGTGCTCACTCGCGAATTCCCGGCGTGAAGTCGAAATGAAGCAGGCGAAATCCGACAATACCGAACCGGGACTTGCAGGCCGGAAGGTGACTTGCCATTTCATTCCAGCCGCCCATTAATAGGTATTTCGGATTGACGCCTCACCCTTATCCGGTTGAGGGTGCGAATACGCCGGCCCCGGAACGGCGGGCATTCACGGCATGTGAAACGATCAGATCGGCTCTGGGACACGGGTGCGGCGGCGCCCCGCGGCCGGGCCGGCACCCAGTAGATGGCGGTAGAGGACGTCCACCTGTTCGACCACCGTGCGGACGTCGTGACGGGCCACCACGTGGTCACGCAGTCGGGCACCGCGCCGCTCGCACTCGATCGGATCGGACAACCCTTCGGCCATTCGGGTGGCAAGCGCGGTCACGTCCTCCGGCGGCACCACCGCCTGCGCCCGCTCGGCCTGCGGCAGGCACTCCCGGGCCCCCGGCACGTCCGTGAGCAGCACCGGACGGGCGGCGGCCATCGCCTCCAACGGGGCCAGCGCCATGCCCTCCCAGCGCGAGGGCAGCACCACCAGGTCCGCCGCCGCCAGCCACGGCCGCGGGTCCGGCACGTCCCCGACCAGCCGGACCCGGGACGGCTCCGCCGACTCCCGGACCAGCTCCGCCACCCGCTGCTCCTCCGGGCCCCCGCCGACCAGCGCCAACCGGGCCTGCGGCACCGCGTGCAGCACCTGCGGCCACGCCGCCAGCAGCACGTCCTGGCCCTTCTGCCGGCACAGCCGGCCCACGCAGACCGCGAGCGGGGCGTCCAGGTCCAGGCCGAGCGCGATCCGCGCGGCCCGGCGGTCGGCGGGCGCGTAGTGGCGGACGTCGACGCCGTTGGGCACCACCGCCCAGTCCGCGCTCACGCCCGCGGCGACGCCGTCGGCGCGCTCCTGGACACTGACACAGAGCAGCCGGTGCGCCCAACGGCTGGCGAATCGCTCCCAGTTGAGGGTCGCGGTGGCCATCGGACCGTCGACGGCGGCGAAGGACCAGGCGTGCGGCTGGAAGACCGTGGGCACCGTGCCGCGCACCGCCAGCCGACCGGCCAGACCGGCTTTGGCGCTGTGCAGGTGGACCACGTCGGGCGCCGCGGACCGGACGATCCGGCGCAGCCGCCAGACCTCCGCGGCGGAGCCCGGCCCCGGTGAGCGCTCCGCCGGCCAGTCCCGGACGAGCGCGCCCACCGCGGCGGCCTCCTCGGCCAGCCGGCCGCCCCGCGGGCAGGCCACCAGGACCCGGTGGCCCGCCTCCCGTTGTCCCCGGACCAGATCGACGACGACGCGGGCGACGCCGCCGTCGACCGGCTGCGAAATGTGAAGGATCGTCATATGCACGGCGGCGAGCCTAGGGTGGCTCCAGCGCGCCGGGCGGCCCTCGTCACCCGGAGGTGGCGGGCCGTCCACCCGTACGGCTTTCCGCTCGTACGGGCGGACGAACCACTCGAAACCCCGGGCGAATTGCCCGGGGGGTGGCTCCGGGGGGGGATCCGTCAGCGGACCTCGGCGGCCAGGTTGGCCAGCACCTGGTCGTGGATCCGGTTCAGGCCCTTCGGGGCGAAGGTCCGCTCGAAGAAGCCGCCGATGCCGGTCGCACCCTGCCAGGTGGCGGAGACGGTGACCTTCGACCGGCCCTCGCCGACCGCCGAGACGGTCCAGGTGATCACCATGGTGGAGTTGGCGTCCTTCTCCACCAGCTGGTCGGGCGCCGGCGCCGAGACGGTGAACAGGCAGTCCCGCACACGCTTCTCGGTGGCCTGGAGCTTCCAGTGCACCTGGGTGCCCGCACCGGTGCCGCCGACCCGCACCTCGTACTCGCTGTACTGCGCGGGCAGCAGCTTCGGGCGGGTCACCTGGTAGTCGGCCAGCGCCTCGTACACCCGCTCGGGGGCGGCGTCGTAGTCCCGCGCCGTGGTGGCCTGCACCTGTCCCATGGACGTGCTCTCCTCTGTCTGGTGGGTCTCCGGTCTCAGCGGCAAGCCAATCACAGCGCCGCGGGCGCGGCCCTCCGGGGCTCGCACCGGCCCGGCCGCCCGCCGGCCGGGCGGGATAGGGTGGCCGGTGTGCTCGATCTGGTGACAGCAGTGCGCTACGTGGACCCGCTGAGGGCCGGCGGCTCCGTCCCCGGCGTCGTGGAGACCGACGACCTGGGTACCTACGTGGTCAAGTTCACCGGCGCCGCCCAGGGCCGCAAGGCGCTGGTCGCCGAGGTGATCGTCGGCGAACTGGCCCGGCGCCTCGGCCTGCGCGTCCCCGAGCTGCGGCTGGTGGACTTCGACCCGGCCGTCGCCGCGGACGAACCGGACACCGAGATCCAGGACATGCTGCGGGCCAGCGGCGGCCTCAACCTCGGGATGGACCTGCTGCCCGGCGCCCGGGACTACCGGCCCGGGATGATCCCGGTGGGCTCCGCCGAGGCCGGACGGGTGGTTTGGCTGGACGCGCTCACCGGCAACGTGGACCGCACCGTGCACAACCCCAACCTGGTCGTCTGGCACGGGCGGCTCTGGCTGATCGACAACGGCGCCGCGCTGATCTTCCACCACCGCTGGGCCACCGCCGGGGCGGCCGTCGGCAAGCGCTACGACCTCAGTGCGCACGCCCTCGGCGGCTGCTCCCCGGACGTCCGGCTGGCCGACGAGGAGCTCGGCCCGCTGGTCACCGCAGCGCTGCTGGAGGAGGTGCTGGCCCTCGTCCCGGACGAGTGGCTGGCCGACGAGCCGGGCTTCGACTCGGTGGCCGCCGTCCGGGACGCCTACGTCACCCACCTGGCCGCCCGGGCGGCGCTCTCCGGGCAGTGGCTGCCGGAGGGTTTCGCCACCCCCGAGCAGCTGCGCGAGGCCGAGCGGCGGCGGGAGGCCCGGACCCGCGCCGGCCGGCCCGCCTGGCTGCAGGAGGTCCCCGACCTGCACGGCAAGCCGTCGGTGGCGACGGTCTGGGACCCGCACGTCGACCAGGAGCCGTAGCCCGTCCCCGCGGCCGTCTCCGTCCCCGGGCGGGCCTCCTCGAGCCCGCGGGTGCTCAGCCGAGGGCTGGGGCGACCCAGCCGACGTACTCGACCGCGGTGCCGGCCAGCAGTCCGCCCATCAGGACGGCGAACACCACCGAGCGGCTGAACCTGCTCACCGCCGGGGCGAACAGCGCGATCGCGACCGCCGCCGCGGCCAGCCCGGCCACCGGGCCCGCGGCCAGCATCAGCACCAGTCCGACGGCCGCGTTCGCGGTGCCGCCGGCCGCCAGGCCCATCACCCCGGCCACCAGCCCGGTCATCGCGAACGCCACCAGCATCGGCCCGGCGGCGGCCAGTTCGACGAAACCCAGGACGAGCCACGGCCAGCGCCGGCCGCGGCCCCCGGGGGCGGACGGGCGGACCGGCGGGGCCTGCCAGCCGGGGAAGGTCTGCGCCATGCTGCTCAACTCCTGGGAGGACTCCGTGGGGTACGGGTCCATCCTGGCGAGCCGGTCGCCCGGCGGCCTGAGTACGACTACTCAGAAACGACCGGGGAGCGGGACCAAGTGGTCCCGCTCCCCGGCTCAGTGTTCAGGTGGTGCCGCGGTCAGCGCGTCAGCGCCACCACTGGACCGCCTTCTCGGCGTTGATGATGCCCGCGCCGTAGAAGCCGTTGTCGTCCGCGCCGCCCTCACAGGTGGCCTTCCACTGGCCGGTGCCGCCCGGGTTGAACTCGCCGCTCGGGCACGGGTGCGACTCGGCCTGGCTGGTCAGCATCTCGGTCAGCTCCTCGGGGCTGGCCCACGGGAAGGTGCTGGCGAGCAGGGCGAGCACACCGGTGGTGTGCGGGGAGGCCATCGAGGTGCCCTGCATGTAGCCGTACTTGCCGCCCGGGATGGTCGACAGGATGCGGCCGTCCTTGTCCGGGGTGTCCGGCAGCTGGAAGCGGCGGTCGCCACCCGGCGCGGCGACGGTGACGACGCCCTTGCCGTAGCTGGAGTAGTACGACTTGTCGCCGTTGACACCCACCGAGGAGACGGCGATGACGCCCGGGAGCTCGGTCGGCAGCGACAGGCAGTCGTTGGTGACCGGGCGGGTGCCGGGGGTGGTGTCGTCCGGGCTGGAGACGTCAGTGGTCTTGTGCGCCAGGTCGATGTTCTCGTTGCCCGCCGCGGCGACGTTGAGGACGCCCTTGCGCTGCGAGAACGCGACGGCCTTGCGGACGGCGGCGGTGATGGCCGCCTGGTCCTTGTCGTTCGGGCAGTTGAACATCCACGGGTCGACGTAGTAGCTGTTGTTGGTCACCTTGAACTGGTGCTCACCGGCCCACACGAAGCCGCAGATCGCGTACTCGGGGTAGATGAACCCGCCGTCGTCGACGACCTTGACCGCGGCCAGCTTGACGTTCGGCGCGATGCCGACGATGCCCTTGCCGTTCTTGGCGGCGGCGATGGTGCCGGCGACGTGGGTGCCGTGGTCACCGTCGGGGCCCGGCTGCCAGGCCTTCCAGTCGGTGTTCGGCTTGCCGCCGTCGATGCAGGAGACCGACTGCGAGGCGTCCACATTGGCGGCGAGGTCCTCGTGGGTGGCGTCGATGCCGGAGTCGAGCACGCCGACGGTGACGTTGCGGCTGCCGAGCGAGATCTTGTGCGCCTTGTCGACACCGATCTGGCGCATGTCCCACTGGTTGGCCTCGAGCGGCTCCTGGCCGGGGGCCGGGGCGGCGGCGGGCGCGGGGGCGACCTCGGCCTTCTGGGTGTCGGCGGCGGTGATGCCCTTGGTGCGGCTGGCGCCGACCGAGTCGACGCCCTTGGCCAGGCGCAGCTTCTCGGCGAACTTGGTGTCCGTCGAGCGCGCGATGACGACGCCGATCTGGTCGTACGAGTAGACCACCGTGCCGCCGAGGCTCTTGACGGCCTGCTCGACCTTCTGCACCTGACCGTGGTTGGCCTTGGTGTTGACGACGTAGCTGAGCAGCGGACCGGTCGTCGAGTCGGCCACAGGGGCCGCGACGGCGGTGCCGGCCGGCAGCGCGAGGGCGCCGGCGGTGGCGAGCACCAGGCCCACCGCCGCGTACCGGGTCCGGCTGATCCGAGAAACTCTCATTGGGGTTGGCCCTCCCGAGTCGTCATGCAGCAGCTGCGGTGTGGCAGGTGCGATGTAATGATCGGGACGCTAATGAATATCCGATTAGATGCGCAAGAGGCAGACATCCAATCGTCACATCTCAACCAACAGCGGAACGCCAGGTTCCAGGCATCAACAGGACAAACAGTCAGTCATATTGTTAAAAAGTGTTGGTGTGCCGACGAGCTGACGCCCTTGACCGCCGACCGTCATCGACGGGGACGCCGCCCTACAGCGCGTAGAGCCGGCGCGCCGTGTCGGCCGAGATCTGCCGCTCCAGCCGTTCCGCGTCCGCCGCCGAACAGGCGCCGTCCTCCCGCCAGCCGGCCAGCACCGACCCCAGCCCGTGCCGGAACTGGGCGGCACCCACCAGGAACAGCTCGGGCAGCCCGTACGCGTCGGTGGAGAACAGCAGTTTTCCGAACGGCGCCAGTTCCAGCATCTCCCCCAGCACCGCGGCCACCCGCGGCCCCGCGTAGGAGGCCGTCAGCCCGAGATCGGTGTAGACCGTCGGGAACGCCTGGGCCAGCCAGGCGGCCTGCCGGTGGTAGGGGTAGCAGTGCAGCAGCACCAGGGGGACGCCGCTCGGCTCGGCCGCGCGCACGAAGTCCGTCAGCAGCGACGGATCGGCCCGGTGCAGGGTGAGGTCCGGGTCGCCGAAACCGGTGTGCAGCTGGAGCGGCAGGCCGAGCTCGGCGCAGACGTCCACGGCCGTCCAGAGCAGGTGGTGCAGCAGCACCGGATCGGTCAGCCGGCCGGGCCCGCCCCGCAGCCGGGCACCGGCCGCGGCCACCACGGCTGCCCGCGCGGGGCGCTCGGCCGGGGCGGCCAGCCCGGCGCGGTAGGCCAGCACCGACTTGACCGCGACCGCGCCGGCGGCGGCCGCCGCGAGGGCCTCGCCGACGGCCTGCGGCCAGGCTCCGGCCGGCCCGGTGACCGCCGCGGCGACCGACTCCAGCCTGACCACCTCGCGCACCACCGCCCCGGTGGCCGCGGCGAGTTCACCGAGCGGCAGCAGGGGCAGCCCGGCCGCGGTGGTCAGCCCGGTGTCCACCAGGCAGGCGCCCAGCCCGGCCGCCGCCAGCAGCCGGGCGGTGGCCTCCGCGGCGCCCACCTCGCGCCGGCGCGCCAGGTACTCGGCCGCCGGGGCGTGCGCGGGCAGCCCGAGGACGGGCGGGCACCAGCGCCGCACGGCCAGGCCGAGCGCGCTGTCGAACGGGGAGCAGCCGGGTGCGGGCGGGCGGTCGGACTCGGTGAGCAGCCCGGCCAGGGCGTCGTCGGAGAGCTCGGCCGCCACCACGCTGTGGCAGTGGTGGTCGACCAGCGCTGGCACCGGCGACGGGGGCACCGCTCAGTACCGCCAGCGGGTGGCCGCCACCAGCCGTTCGGGCGCGGCCCCGGCGTACTGCTCGGCCTCGGCCCGGCGCACCGCCAGCACCGTCTCGTACAGCGGCTCGCCGAGTGCCTCGCGCAGCACCGCCGAGCGCTCGTACGCGGCCAGCGCCTCGGCCGGGGACGCGGGCAGCCGCGGCACCGTGCCGGGCTCGGCGGCGGCCGGGTCCCCGGTGAACTCCGGGGGCAGCGCCCGGCGCTGGTCGAGCCCGGCCAGGCCGGCCGCTAGCACCGCGCCGACCGCCAGGTAGGGGTTGGCGCTCGCGTCGAAGCACTTGACCTCGGCGTTCGCGGCGGCCGCCCGCTCCCCGGTGGAGCCCGTCACCAGGCGCAGCGCCGCCTCGCGGTTCTCCAGGCCCCAGCACTGGTAGGCGCCGGCCCAGTGCGAGGGCACCAGCCGCAGGTAGCCGGCCGGGCTGGAGCAGCCCAGCACCAGCAGCTCGGGCAGCGCGCCGAGCACTCCGGCGAGGAAGCCCTCGGCCTCCGCGGTGAGGCCGTGCGGGCCGGGGCCGCCGTGGCCGAGGTTGCGGCCGTCCCGCCAGAGGCTCAGGTGCAGGTGCCCGCCGTTGCCGACCGCGCCGGCCTCCACCACGGGGGCGAAGGAGACCCGCAGGCCGTGCCGGGCGGAGACGGCCCGGACGGTGTGCCGCACCAGGACGGAGGTGTCGGCGGCACCGACCGGGCCCTCGGGGGCCACCGAGACCTCGAACTGGCCCGGGGAGTACTCGGGGTGGATCTGCAGGACGGTGAGCCCCTGCTCGCCGAGCGCACGCAGGACGTCGCGCAGGTAGTCGGAGAGGTCGGTGAGCCGGTGCATCCCGTAGGCGGGGCCGTGGGTCGGGTAGCGCGGCTCCTCCTGCGGATCCCCGGCGAGCGCGACCACCCACTCGACCTCGATGCCGGCCAGCAGGCCCAGCCCGCGCGCGGCCGCCGCGGCCTCCATCCGGCGGGCGAACAGCCGCTGGCAGCCGGGGTGCGGGGCGCCGTCCTGGGTGTGCCGGTCCCCCGGGGCCCAGGCCCAGCCCGGCTGGGCGGCCAGCGGGACGACGCGCTCGACGTCGGGGTAGAGCCGGAGGTCCCCCGTGGGGCCGCCGATGACCGGGCTGGTGGTGACGGCGTCGTCGGCGAGGAAGACGTCGAAGCAGGGGGCGGCGCCGACGCCCCACTGCGCGGCGTGCACCAGGCCGCCGAGGGGGACGGCCTTGACCCGGGCGATGCCCGCGTTGTCGACCCAGGTGACGGCCACCGCCTCGACCCCGGCGGCGCCCAGCCGGTCGGCGGCCGCCGAGGCCCGCTCGGCGCGCTCGGCCCGCGGCGGCAGCGCGACGGCGGCGGCGAGCGGGCCGGCCGGGCCGACGGGCTGGTCGCCCGGGCCGCCCGGGCCGGACGCGGTGGGGCCGGCGGTGACGGTTCCGATGGTCATGCCTCCATGCTGCCCCGACCGCCGGGGGCGCGTAACTCCCCTATCGGGTGGTCGAAACGGACGTCCGTCCATCCGTTCACCCGTTCGGGGCGGGTGGGTCGGGCGGGGCCCCGGCCGACCCGGGCGCCCGCGGATCCGGGCGGATTTCCCGCCGACGCCCCCTTTCCTACCCGTCGGTAGCTTCGCTACAGTGGCCGGACGCACCACCGTCGGGCTTCGGGAGCCGCACCGACGGGGGCCTGCGGTCGCCGTGTCTGCGGCGCCCGCGCGGTGCGACTTCACCGGCCGGTGCCGCGAACCGCGGCCAGCCGGGCCCCCTTCCTCGTATCAGAGCCGCTTCCTTCCACCCTGAGCGCCTGAGTACCACGGCACACCCGCAGTTCGGCCGGAGCGGACCGGCCGCTGCGCCGGTGCGCCGGACCCGTCATCTCCCCAGCCCCCGCGCGCGGACCCTCCTCCGGCGGCGGCCGCCCCCGGCCCACGGCCGGGCGCGGCGGCGCGCCCGCCGGAGCGCGCGCGGGCCACCCATGACTAGGAGTGCAGGACACATGGAGCGTCCCTTTCCCACGGTCGCCGTCGTCGGCCTCGGCACGATGGGTGCCGGTGTCGCGGTCGCCGTCGCCAGGAGCGGCCGCCGGGTGATCGGCATCGAGGCCACCGAGGACTCGGCGGCCCGGGCGCTGGCCCGGATCGAGGAGACCACCGCGCACGCCGTGGACCGGGAGCGGATCACCGCCGAGGAGCGCACCGCGCTGCTCGCGCTGATCTCGGTCGGCCACGAGCTGGCGGCCGCCGCCGCCGCGGACCTGGTGATCGAGGAGGTGCCCGAGCAGCTGGAGCTGAAGCGGGAGCTCTTCGCCGAGCTGGACCGGATCTGCCCGGAGACCACCGTGCTGGCCACCGGCACCACCGCGCTGTCGGTGACCAGGATCGCCGCCGCGACCGCCCGTCCGGAGCGGGTGCTGGGCCTGCACTTCTTCAACCCGGTGCACAGCATGAAGCTGGTCGAGGTGGTCCGCACGGTGCTGACCTCCCCGCAGACCGCCGAGGACGCCGCCGCGTTCGCCCGCGACCTCGGCAAGGAGCCGGTGGCGGCCGGCGACCGGGCCGGCTTCGTGGTGAACGGCCTGCTGTTCGCCTACCTGAACCAGGCCGCCGCGATGTACGAGTCCAAGTACGCGTCCCGGGAGGACATCGACGCCGCGATGCGGCTCGGCTGCGGCCTGCCGATGGGCCCGCTGGCGCTGCTGGACCTGATCGGCGTGGACACCGCGCGGACCGTCCTGGAGGCGATGTACGAGCAGTCCCGCGACCGGCTGCACGCGCCCGCCCCGATCCTCGGCCAGCTGGTCTCGGCCGGGCTGCTGGGCCGCAAGTCGGGCCGCGGCTTCTACACCTACGAGGCGCCCGGATCGTCCCGGGCCGTGGACGCGGCCACCGGCCCGGCCACGCCGAAGGTCGCCGGCCGGGAGGTCCGGACGGTCGGCGTCTGCGGCTCGGGCACCATGGCGACCGGCATCGTCGAGGTGTTCGCCAAGGCCGGGTACCCGGTGCTGCTGGCAGCCCGCAGCCAGGAGAAGGCCGACGCGGCGAAGGCACAGCTGGCGAAGTCGCTGAACCGCTCGGTCGAGCGCGGCCGGATGGGCGCCGAGCAGCGCGACGCCGCGCTGGAGCTGGTCACCCCGGTCGGCCAGTACGCCGAACTGGCCGACGTGGACCTGGTGGTCGAGGCGGTCGCCGAGGACCTGGCGGTCAAGCGGGAGCTGTTCGCCGTCCTGGACAAGATCGTCAAGCCGGGCGCGGTGCTCGCCACCACCACCTCCTCGCTGCCGGTGATCAGCTGCGCGACCGCCACCTCGCGGCCGCAGGACGTGATCGGCATGCACTTCTTCAACCCCGCCCCGGCCATGAAGCTGGTCGAGGTGGTCTCCACCGTGCTGACCGCGCCGGACGTCACGGCCACCGTGCTGGAGCTGACCGCCAAGGTCCGCAAGCACCCGGTGGAGTGCGGGGACCGCGCCGGCTTCATCGTCAACGCGCTGCTCTTCCCCTACCTGAACGACGCGGTGCGGATGCTCCAGGAGCACTACGCGACGGTGGACGACATCGACACCGCGATGAAGCTGGGCTGCGGCTACCCGATGGGCCCGTTCGAGCTGCTGGACGTGGTCGGCCTGGACGTCTCGCTGACCATCGAGCAGGTGCTGCACCAGGAGTTCCGCGAGCCGGGCCTGGCCGCCGCGCCGCTGCTGGAGCACCTCGTCGCGGCCGGGTGCCTGGGCCGCAAGACCGGCCGCGGCTTCCGCGACCACGCCCGCCGGTGACCACGCCGCCGACCGGGGGCGCCGCCGCGCGGGAGTCGGCGCCCTACGGCAGCTCCGGAGCGTCCCGGCCGCCGGGCTGGAACCCGGGCACGGTGTCCGCGCGCTGGCCCCGGCCCGCCGCCACCGGGCCGGTCACCCCGGTCCGCCGGGGAAGGGCCGCGGCCGCGCCCGCCGGGCCGTGTAGCGTTCCGGACATGGATCGGGTTCAGGCAGCCACCCCGCAGCACTCCGCCGGACCGCGCGGCGCAGACCGGACGACCTCCTCGACCGGGGGCACCGGCCCGGACGCCGGGCCGGGCAGCCGCCGGGCGGCGGCGCAGCGCCAGCAGATGCGCCAGGACCTGGCCACCGCCGCGATGGAGCTGTTCGCCTCGCAGGGCTACGAGGAGACCACGGTCGACCAGATCGCGGCCGCCGCCGGGGTGGCCCGGCGGACCTTCTTCCGGTACTTCCGGTCCAAGGAGGAGGCGATCTTCCCGGACCACGACGACACCCTCGTCCGGGTCGCCGACCTGCTGGCCAGCGCCGAGCCGGAGGAGCACCCGCTGGACGTGGTCTGCCGCGGCATCAAGGAGGTGCTGCGGATGTACGCCTCCACGCCGGGGGTGTCGGTCGCGCGGTACCAGCTGATCCGGCAGGTCCCGGCGCTGCGCGAGCGGGAGATCGCCGTGGTGGCCCGGTACGAGCGGCTGTTCACCCGCTACCTGCTGGGCCGTTTCGACACCGGCGAGTCGATCCCGTCGGGCTGGCAGCGCGGCGGCGAGGACGACTCGATGCTGGCCGAGGTGTCGGCGGCGGCGGTCGTCGCGGCGCACAACCACGTGCTGCGGCGCTGGCTGCGGGCCGGCGGCCGGGGGGACGTGGAGGCGCAGCTGGACCACTCCTTCGAGGTCATCCGGCGGACCTTCTGGGCCTCCAGCGAGCCGGGTGCCAGACGCCGGGGCTCCCTGGTGGCACCCGGTGCCAGTGGGGCGGGCGTGGAAGGGGTGGCGGAAAGCGCACTGAGTGCCAGCCCCGGAGGTGAGGTACTCATCACAGTCGCCCGGACGGACGCTCCACTGGACGTCGTGGTGGACAGCATCCGGGCCGCGCTGAGCGGCGCCAGGGAGTCCTGAGCCCGGAGTATTCGCAGGTCAGGGCAGTTTCGAGGGCCCGCGCCGAACAGTCGGCGCGGGCCCTTCGCATGCCCGCTCAACGCGCGTCACACCCCGCCGCGACGCCCCGGAATTCCTGACACCCGGTGTCTTTACGAGTGGCACAGGGTGCCACTACCTTGTTACTCACCAGTCGCGGCGCCGCGGCTCCCCACCTCGGCGCGCCGTCGTCCGGCGTTCCCACACCCCGGGAGCAGTGCCAGATCGGCCCGGCCCAGTCCGGGCGCCCAGCAGCACCCACCCACCCACCTCAGCGAAGCCGGTGTCCGCTCCCGGCTCCCCCAGACGCCCTGTGCGCCCTCAACACAGGTACGCCTTCGGAGGCAGCCATGCAGGAAATCCTCGACGCGATCCTCAGCAACGACGCCACGTCGGAGGACTTCGCCGCCGTCAAGCTCCCCGAGTCCTACCGGGCGGTCACGCTCCACAAGGACGAGGAGCAGATGTTCGCGGGCCTCGACAGCCGCGACAAGGACCCCCGGAAGTCCCTCCACCTCGACGAGGTGGCCCTGCCCGAGCTCGGCCCCGGCGAGGCCCTGGTCGCCGTCATGGCCAGCTCGGTGAACTACAACACCGTGTGGAGCTCGATCTTCGAGCCGGTCTCCACCTTCGGCTTCCTGGAGCGCTACGGCCGGCTGTCGCCGCTCACCAAGCGCCACGACCTGCCGTACCACGTCCTCGGCTCCGACCTGGCGGGCGTGGTGCTGCGCACCGGAGCCGGGGTCAACGCCTGGAAGCCGGGCGACGAGGTCGTCGCGCACTGCCTCTCCGTCGAGCTGGAGTCCCCGGACGGCCACAACGACACGATGATGGACCCGGAGCAGCGCATCTGGGGCTTCGAGACCAACTTCGGCGGCCTGGCCCAGATCGCCCTGGTGAAGACCAACCAGCTGCTGCCCAAGCCGAAGCACCTCACCTGGGAGGAGGCCGCCTCCCCCGGCCTGGTCAACTCCACCGCCTACCGCCAGCTGGTCTCCCAGAACGGCGCCGGCATGAAGCAGGGCGACAACGTGCTGATCTGGGGCGCCAGCGGCGGCCTCGGCTCGTACGCCACCCAGTACGCCCTGGCCGGCGGCGCCACCCCGATCTGCGTGGTCTCCAGCGAGGCCAAGGCGGACATCTGCCGCGCCATGGGCGCCGAGGCGATCATCGACCGCTCCGCCGAGGGCTACCGGTTCTGGAAGGACGAGAACAACCAGGACCCGCGCGAGTGGAAGCGGCTCGGCTCCAAGATCCGCGAGTTCACCGGCGGCGAGGACGTCGACATCGTCTTCGAGCACCCGGGCCGGGAGACCTTCGGCGCCTCGGTGTACGTCACCCGCAAGGGCGGCACCATCGTCACCTGCGCCTCCACCTCCGGCTACATGCACCAGTACGACAACCGCTACCTGTGGATGTCGCTCAAGCGCATCGTCGGCTCGCACTTCGCCAACTACCGCGAGGCCTTCGAGGCCAACCGGCTGGTCGCCAAGGGCAAGATCCACCCGACCCTGTCCAAGGTCTACTCGCTGGAGGAGACCGGCCAGGCCGCCCTCGACGTGCACCACAACAAGCACCAGGGCAAGGTCGGCGTGCTCTGCCTGGCCCCCGAGGAGGGCCTGGGCGTGCGCAACGAGGAGCTCCGCGCCAAGCACGTCGACGCCATCAACCGCTTCCGGAACGTCTGAGGCCCCTCCGATGACCGAGCAGCAGCAGAAGCGCGACCGGCCCTGGCTGATGCGCACCTACGCCGGACACTCCACCGCGAGCGACTCCAACGCGCTCTACCGGCGGAACCTGGCGAAGGGTCAGACCGGTCTGTCCGTGGCCTTCGACCTGCCGACCCAGACCGGCTACGACTCGGACCACATCCTCGCCCGCGGCGAGGTGGGCCGGGTCGGCGTCCCGGTCGGCCACGTGGGCGACATGCGCACCCTGTTCGACGGCATCCCGCTCGAGCAGACCAACACCTCGATGACGATCAACGCCACCGCCATGTGGCTGCTCGCGCTCTACCAGGTGGTCGCCGAGGAGCAGGGCGCCGACATCGCCCTGCTCACCGGCACCACCCAGAACGACATCGTCAAGGAGTACCTGTCGCGCGGGACGCACGTCTTCCCGCCCGGCCCGTCGGTGCGCCTGATCACCGACATGATCGCCTACACGGTCGGCAACATCCCCAAGTGGAACCCGATCAACATCTGCAGCTACCACCTGCAGGAGGCCGGCGCGACGCCCGTCCAGGAGATCGCCTACGCGATGTGCACCGCCATCTCGGTGCTCGACGCCGTGCGCGACTCCGGCCAGGTGCCGGCCGAGCGGATGGGCGACGTCGTCGCCCGGATCTCCTTCTTCGTGAACGCCGGCGTGCGCTTCGTCGAGGAGATGTGCAAGATGCGCGCCTTCGCCCAGCTGTGGGAGAAGGTCACGCTGGAGCGCTACGGCGTCCAGGACCCGAAGCAGCGCCGGTTCCGCTACGGCGTCCAGGTCAACTCGCTGGGCCTGACCGAGGCCCAGCCGGAGAACAACGTCCAGCGGATCGTGCTCGAGATGCTGGCCGTCACCCTCTCCAAGGACGCCCGCGCCCGGGCCGTCCAGCTGCCCGCCTGGAACGAGGCGCTCGGCCTGCCCCGGCCCTGGGACCAGCAGTGGTCCCTGCGGATCCAGCAGGTGCTGGCCTACGAGTCGGACCTGCTGGAGTACGGCGACCTCTTCAACGGCTCCGAGGTGGTCGAGTCCAAGACCGCCGCGCTGCTGGCCGGCGCCGAGGCGGAGATCGCCAAGGTGCTGGAGATGGGCGGGGTGATCCCGGCCGTCGAGTCCGGCTACCTGAAGTCCAACCTGGTCGCCTCGCACGCCGCCCGCCGGGCCCGGATCGAGTCCGGCGAGGACAAGATCATCGGCGTCAACTGCTTCGACACCACCGAGGAGAGCCCGCTCACGGCCGACCTCGACACCGCGATCATGGTCGTCGACCCGGCCTCCGAGCAGTCCGTGCTGGCCGCGCTGGAGGCCTGGCGCGGCGGGCGCGACGAGGCCGCCGCGCAGACGGCGCTGGCCGAGCTCAAGGCCGTCGCCGCCACCGACGTCAACCTGATGCAGGCCACGCTCGCCTGCGCCCGGGCCGGCGTCACCACCGGCGAGTGGTCCTTCGCCCTGCGCGAGGTCTTCGGCGAGTACCGCGCACCCACCGGCGTCGGCGGCGCCCCGGTCGCCGTCGCGGCCGAGCCCGGCGGCGAACTGGCCGCGGTGCGCGCCGCGGTCGCCGCCACCGCCGAGGAGCTGGGCGCCGGCAAGCTGCGCCTGCTGGTCGGCAAGCCCGGCCTCGACGGCCACTCCAACGGCGCCGAGCAGATCGCCGTCCGGGCCCGCGACGCCGGGTTCGAGGTGGTCTACCAGGGCATCCGGCTGACCCCCGAGCAGATCGTCTCCGCGGCCGTCGCCGAGGACGTGCACTGCGTCGGCCTGTCGATCCTCTCCGGCGCGCACTCCGAGCTGGTCCCGGACGTCCTGCAGCGGCTGCGCCGGGCCGGGGTGCAGGATGTCCCGGTGATCGTGGGTGGCATCATCCCGGCAGCGGACGGCGAGGCCCTCAAGGCCGCCGGCGTCGCCGCCGTGTTCACCCCGAAGGACTTCGGCATCACGACCATCATCGGCCGGATCGTGGACGAGATCCGGCTCGCCAACAAGCTCCAGCCCTGGACGCCCGCACCCGCGACCACCAGCTGACCACTGGGAAGGAACCGAACGACCCTCATGACCACCACGAACCGACTGCGCCCGCGCCGCTCCTGCCTCGCCGTGCCGGGCAGCAACCCGCGCTTCCTGGAGAAGGCCCAGGGCCTCCCCGCCGACCAGGTCTTCCTCGACCTGGAGGACGCCTGCGCCCCCCTCGTCAAGGAGAGCGCCCGCCACACCATCGTCGACGCCCTCAACAACGGCGACTGGGGCGGCAAGACCAGGGTCGTCCGGGTCAACGACTGGACCACCCACTGGACCTACCGCGACGTGATCACCGTCGTCGAGGGCGCCGGCCCCAACCTCGACTGCATCATGCTGCCCAAGGTCCAGGACGCCGGGCAGATCAAGGCGCTCGACCTGCTGCTCACCCAGATCGAGAAGACCATGGGCTTCGAGGTCGGCAGGATCGGCATCGAGGCGCAGATCGAGAACGCCAAGGGCCTGATCAACGTCGACGCCATCGCCGAGGCCTCGCCCCGGCTGGAGACCATCATCTTCGGCCCGGCCGACTTCATGGCCTCCATCAACATGAAGTCCCTGGTGGTCGGCGAGCAGCCGCCCGGCTACCCGGCCGACGCCTACCACTACATCCTGATGCGCATCCTGATGGCCGCCCGCGCCAACGACCTGCAGGCCATCGACGGCCCGTACCTGCAGATCCGCAACCAGGAGGGCTACCGCGAGGTCGCCGGCCGCTCCGCCGCCCTGGGCTTCGACGGCAAGTGGGTGCTGCACCCGGACCAGGTCGCCGCCGCGAACGAGATCTACTCGCCCTCGCAGGAGGACTACGACCACGCCGAGCTGATCCTCGACGCCTACGACTACTGCACCTCCGAGGCGGGCGGCGCCAAGGGCTCCGCGATGCTCGGCGACGAGATGATCGACGAGGCCAGCCGCAAGATGGCCCTGGTCATCTCCGGCAAGGGCCGGGCCGCCGGGATGCAGCGCACCACCAAGTTCGAGATCCCGGGAGCCTGAGCCATGCAGTTCGGACGCACCTACGAGGAGTTCGAGGTCGGCGCGGTCTACAAGCACTGGCCCGGCAAGACGGTCACCGAGTACGACGACCACCTCTTCTGCCTGCTCACCATGAACCACCACCCGCTCCACATGGACACCAACTATGCGGAGAAGACGACGGACTTCGGCAGGAACGTCGTGGTGGGCAACTACGTCTACTCGCTGCTGCTGGGCATGTCCGTCCCGGACGTCTCCGGCAAGGCCATCGCCAACCTGGAGATCGAGTCGCTGCGCCACGTCGCACCGACCTTCCACGGCGACACCATCTACGGCGAGACCACCGTCATCGACAAGTGGCCGTCCAAGTCGAAGAACGACCGCGGCATCGTCCACGTCGAGACCAAGGGGTACAAGCAGGACGGCACGGTCGTCTGCATCTTCCGCCGCAAGGTGATGGTGCCGACCGGGACGTACATCGAGGAGCGCGGCGGCGAGCAGCCCGGCCGCCCCACCCCGCTCTCCTGACCCCTCCTGACCCCGGACGGGTAGGCCGCCGTCATCGGCCGATCCCCACCCCGGTACCGGGGGCCCCGTCGCCACGCCGGCGGGGCCCCCGGAAATCCCCCCCCCCGGGGGATCCACGACTTCCCCCCGACCCCCAGACCTTTCGGAGCCGCACGATGGGACGCCTCGCACAGACCGACGGCCTCACCGAGATCCAGCGGGACATCCTCGCCACCGTGCGGGATTTCGTCGACAAGGAGATCATTCCGGTCGCGACCGAGCTGGAGCACAAGGACGAGTACCCGACCGCCATCGTCGAGGGCATGAAGCAGCTCGGGCTGTTCGGCCTGACCATCCCCGAGGAGTACGGCGGCCTCGGCGAGTCGCTGCTCACCTACGCCCTGGTGGTCGAGGAGATCGCCCGCGGCTGGATGAGCGTGTCCGGCATCGTCAACACGCACTTCATCGTGGCGCACATGATCAACGCCCACGGCACCCAGGAGCAGAAGGACCACTTCCTGCCGAGGATGGCCGCCGGCGAGATCCGCGGCGCCTTCTCGATGTCCGAGCCCGGCCTCGGCTCCGACGTTTCGGCCATCTCCACCAAGGGCGTCCGGGACGGCGACTGCTACGTCCTCAACGGCCAGAAGATGTGGCTCACCAACGGCGGCACCTCCACCCTCGTCGCGGTCCTGTGCAAGACCGACGAGGGCGGCAACACGCCGTACAAGAACATGACCACCTTCCTGATCGAGAAGGAGGCCGGTTTCGGCCCGAACCCGAAGGTTCCCGGCCTGACCGTGCCCGGCAAGATCGAGAAGATGGGCTACAAGGGCGTCGACACCACCGAGCTCGTCCTGCAGGACGTCCGGATCCCGGCCGACCGCGTCCTCGGCGGCGTGCCCGGCCGCGGCTTCTACCAGATGATGGACGGCGTCGAGGTCGGCCGCGTCAACGTCGCCGCCCGCGGCTGCGGCGTCGCCCGCCGCGCCTTCGAGCTCGGCATCTCCTACGCCCAGCAGCGCTCCACCTTCGGCAAGAAGATCGCCGAGCACCAGGCCATCCAGTTCAAGCTCGCCGAGATGGCCACCAAGGTCGAGGCCGCCCACCAGATGATGGTCATGGCCGCCCGCAAGAAGGACAGCGGCGAGCGCAACGACCTCGAGGCCGGCATGGCCAAGTACCTCGCCTCCGAGTACTGCAAGGAGGTCGTCGAGGACGCCTTCCGCATCCACGGCGGCTACGGCTTCTCCAAGGAGTACGAGATCGAGCGGCTCTACCGCGAGGCCCCGATGCTGCTCATCGGTGAAGGAACTGCGGAGATCCAGAAGATGATCGTCGGACGCCGGCTCCTGGAGGAGTACCGGATCGCCGACTGAGCACCCGGTCGACCCGCCCGGACGACGTGGCCCCCGGGCCGCCGCGGACGGCCGGGTCGGCCCCTCCGAACCGCCGGTCGACGGGCGTGCGGGCCCGTCCCGGCACCACGCCGTGCCCACCACGGCCCCGGCCTGGTCCGCCTGGGGTCCGGCACGGCCCGCCGGAAGCGGCCGCAGGGCGTACAGCTGCAACGACGCGCCCTGCGGCCGCTTCCGCACACCCTCGCCAGGGCGCGTACGGGCCGCTCCGCCCCCCGGGTTCCGCCGGCACCCCCGCTGAGACAAGAGTCACCAGCCGCGTCCGGTCCCTTGGGAACCGGACCGGGTCGAGCTACGGTCGTAGGGGTGGGACGCGCAGACGCGCCTCCCCCGGACACATGAACGAGCAGGCGGGTTGCCCACCCACCGTGTGCTCCCGATAGCATCCACCGGGACAGCAAGCCGTCCCTCTATTACCCGATCCCGCGGTGGCCCCCGTCCAGCGGCCATGATCCCCCGCGACAAAGGTCTTCGATGCCCATCAGCCCGTCCCCTCACTCCTCCGTCACGGACCGCGATGCCCTCGCAGCCACGACGGCCGGTCGGCGACCCCGCGTGACCATCGCGCGCGGAGCCACCCCCTGGTTCGTCCCCACCCTCGCCACGGCCGCCGTGACCACCGCCCTCACCCGGCGCAGCGGCAAGTGGGCCCTGGCGGCGGTTCCCGCCTGCGCGCTCGGCGCCGGCATGCTGTGGTTCTTCCGCGACCCCGAGCGTGAGATCGGCACGGGCAGAGTGATCTCGCCCGCCGACGGCGTGGTGCAGAGCATCGACGCCTGGCCGGACGGCCGCACCCGGGTCGCGATCTTCATGAGCCCGCTCAACGTCCACGTCAACCGCGCGCCGCTGCCCGCCACGGTGACCTCCGTCGAGCACGTCGCCGGCGGCTTCGTCCCGGCGTTCAACAAGGACAGCGACCAGAACGAGCGGGTCGTCTGGCACTTCGACACCGAGCTCGGCGACATCGAGATGGTGCAGATCGCGGGGGCCGTGGCCCGCCGCATCGTGCCGTACGTGGCCGCCGGTACCAAGGTCGAGCAGGGCGACCGGATCGGCCTGATCCGGTTCGGCTCCCGGGTCGACACCTACCTGCCGGCCGGCGTCGAGGTCGGCGTCGAGGTCGGCCAGAAGACCACAGCCGGGGTGACGCGCCTTGACCGTGACTGATCCTGAGACAATCGTCGGCCTGGACGACGAGGAGACGGCCCTGCGCCGCCGCCGCTGGGCGCGCGACCGCGAGCTGCGCGCCCCGCGCTCTCCCCAGCACCTGTCCACCGCCGACTTCCTGACCCTGGGGAACGCCGTCTGCGGCTTCCTGGCGATCTACTCGATCACCACCGGGGTCCTCGTCCCGCACATCACCAACCCGGACGCCGCACCCGACCGGCACAGCGCCGCCACCGCGGTGACCCTGCTGCTCATCGGCTCGATGTGCGACCTCTTCGACGGCCTGGTGGCGCGCAAGCTGCGCTCCTCCGCCCTCGGAGCGGAACTCGACAACCTGGCCGACCTGATCAGCTTCGGCATCGCGCCGGCCTACTTCGTCGCGGTCTGGGGCATGGTCTCCCAGGGCTCCAACAGCAAGCTCTCGGCGCTGATCGCGCTGACCGTGCTGCTCGCGGTCGTCCTGCGGCTGGCCCGCTTCTCGGCCGTGAAGATGCGGCCCGGGGTGTTCCAGGGCATGCCCTGCCCGATGGGCGCGATGACGGTCATCGCCATCGTGCTGCTCGACCCGCCGTTCCTGCCCGGTCTGCTCGCCATCTTCGGCGCGGCGTACCTGATGGTCAGCCGGATCGAGTACCCGAAGCCGCAGGGGCTGCTGGCCACCGCGACGCTCTGCTGGATCGTCGTCTCGATCGGCTGCCTGGCGGCCTGGGCCACCGGCCTGCCCGGTGGCGACGCGCTGATGCACGTCGGCGCGTTCGCCCAGATCACGCTCGCCGCGATGGCCCCGCTGCTGGTCATCCGGCGCAAGGTCGGGCAGAAGGTCGGCGACGTCCGCGCCCGGCGGGCGGAGTCCCGGCTCGGCTGAGCCCGCCCCGAGAACGACGGAAGGGCCCCGGATCCACCAGGATCCGGGGCCCTTCCCGTTGTGCTCCGTCCGGGCGCCGCGCCACGCGTGGCCCGGTGCGGACGCCGGGCTACGCGCCGCCGGTGTGGACGCTGAAGGCCGAACGACGGGCCGCCCGCGCCACGCCCGGATCCGGGTGCACGCCCGAGACCGCCGTCAGCACCGAGGCCGCCCGCGGGTGCCCCGACTGCCGGGCCCGGGCGAACAGCCGCACCGGATCACCCGCCGAGGCGCCCTCGACGTGGCCCACCAGCAGCTCCGTCTCGCCGTGGTCCAGCACCGCCGCCGCGGTGTCCACCCACAGCCAGGCCGCGTCCTCGGCCCCCAGCACGTCCGCCGGGGACACCCCCTCGTCGGCCCGCTCGGCCAGCCACAGCAGCGCGTAGGGGCGCAGCACCGGCTCGTCGACCGCCGCCCGCACCGCCTGCTCGGCCGGGCCGCCGGCCACCCGCAGCGCCTCGAAGGCCAGCCCGCGCACCAGCGCGTCGTCCCCCTGCGCGGCGTCCAGCAGCTCCGCCACCGCGCGGTCCGCCGGACGGGCCGCCACCCAGGCGCGGAACTCCGCCCGGGCCGGGCCCGGCGAGTAGTCCGCGCAGGCGTTCAGCAGCTCGAACGCGCTCTGCTCGATGTGCCCGGCCGCGGTCTGCGCGACGGTGCAGATCTCCTCCAGCTTCGCCCGCACCGCCCAGTGGCCCAGCGGCGACAGCTCGGCCGCGTCGTCCCGGCGCTCCACCGCGCCGACGGCCGTCAGGCCGTCCAGCATCCAGTCCAGGACGGCGGCGACGTCGGCGGGCGACGGCGGGGTGTCGATCTGCGGCTCCCGGCAGGTGCCGCGGACGGCCGACACGGCGGAGGCCGCGTGCGGCACCGGCGACAGGCCGGAACCGTCCGTCCCGCCCACCCGGCGCTCGTCCAGACCGCGGCGCAGCAGCTCCAGCAGCTCGCTGTCCGCCACCGGGGCGGCCACCAGGTGCAGGAAGGAGAGCAGTTGCGGGGCCTGGTCCACGGCCTGGCCGGCCAGCACCGCGAACACGCCGCGCAGGGCGGCCGGCGGCACCGGGGCGAGCAGCGTCCAGGCGTCGAACAGCGCGGACCAGCCGCGCACCACCGCCTCGTCGTCGTGCTCCCAGGCGTGCAGGCGCCAGCCCGGCCCGGCACCGCCGTCGCGGGCCTCGACCAGGCCGACCAGCAGGGCCTGGCCCCACGCCTTGGTGGCGGCGCCGACCGTCATGGCCAGCGCCCGGCCGGCCGCGCGGGCGTCGTCCGGCAGCAGCTCGCCGCGCTTGTCGACCTCCTCCAGCTCGCCCGCCCAGCGGGCGATCCGGACGGCGTCCACCAGCATCCGGCGGGCCAGCGGCGCCAGCTCGGCCGGCGCCGGGAAGCCCTCGGGCACCGGGACCCGGCCGCGACCGGGCGCAGGAGCCGGACCTCGTCGGCGGGGTACCCCGGCCCCGCCCGGCCTGCCACCGGCGGGCCGGTGGGCCGTACCGGGGAGACGGGTCACCGTCGCACCGGTACCGATCGTCGGCGGGAGCGGGGCATCACGGTCGCGCGGATTCCGAGACGTCACGTCGAGCAGTCTTCCCCTTGTACCGGCCTTCTGTCACATCCGGTTGGCCGTACGGACGGGCTGTCGTCCACAGCACCTCCACAAGATCGGGCAACAGAGGCAAACCGCCTGGCCGGAAACGTGTGGCGGGGCCATGCCAGCCCGGTGGGAGGGCCTCGGCGCCGGTCGCGCTCCCCGTCCGTCCGGTCACTTTCCGTGCCCGTCGGCCACCCCGGCACCGGCCGCGGCGAGGATCTTCGGGGACGATTGACGGCGTTTGCCGATCATGCGGGTGACGGTGCGGAAATCCGGCTGAAACGGCATTCCGCACCCGTCCGGAACCGGCCGCCGCGAGGAATTCCGGAGCCGCCGGAACGGCCCGGCGCGACCACCGGGAATGGCGTGGAATGTCGGCCCGGCCGACTTTCCGCACACGGCCGACGAGGGCCGGCGGGGAGCGGGTGCCGTCGGAAGTCGGCCGTTCGAACGACACCGGCCCCGGGGTGCCGCCGGCCGCGTCCACCCCGCCTTTCCGCAGCCGCCTCTGCGCGCCGGCGTTTCCGCACCGGCCGCGCCTCCCGCGGGCGGCCGCGGGGGGCGGTCGCCGCCCGGACGGATCAGAGCAGGGGGGTGAGCCAGCGGCGCAGCAGTTCGGTGTAGTGGGTGGGGGCCGAGTTCCAGAGCGCGGCGTGGTCGGCCCCCGGGAAGGTTTGCAGGCTGACCACGTCCTGGCGGAGCCCGGCGAGGCGCTCCGCGCTGCGGAAGGGGGCGAGCTGGTCGTCCGGGCTGTGCATCAGGAGGGTGGGCACCCGCAGGTCGGCACCCTCGGCGATCCGGGTGAAGTCGGCGAGGTCGACCCCCGTGCGGCCCTCCGCGGCCAGCGCGCCCAGCTCGGCGGCGGGGCCGGTGTACCCGGCCCGCGCGGCGCGGCGGCGGGCGGTGGCGGGCAGGTCCAGGACGGGCGAGTCGAGCACGATCCCGCTGATCGCGTGCGCCCAGGAGGAGCGGGCCGCCGCCTGCAGGACCATGGTGGCGCCCACCGACCAGCCGTACAGGATGACCCGGCCGGCCCCGTTGTCCAGCGCCAGGCGCATCGCCGACTCGACGTCGCGCCACTCCGTCTCGCCGAAGTGGCTGAGCCCGTCCGGCGAGGCCGGGGCGCCCTCGTCACCCCGGTAGGTGACCGCCAGGGCGGGCAGCGAGAGCCGGTCCAGGACGGGGAGCACCGGGAGGGTCTGCTGCCGGTCGCCGCCGGGGCCGTGCACCAGGATCACCCAGGTGCCGCGCTTGCCGTCGAGGAACCAGACCGGCAGCGCGCCGAGCTCGCCGTCCGCGGCGGTCTCGCGGTACGGGAGGCCGAGCGCCGCGGTCGGGTCGCCGAGGTGGACGCGCGGGGTGAAGCGGACCTCGGTGCCGGGTGTGAGGGTGCCGCGGTCGGCGCGCAGGAGCTTGCGGGTCACGCCCTGCTCGTCGCTGTGCAGGACGTCCTCGACGACGGCGTGGCCGTGGTCGTCCCACTCGACCGCCCAGCGGCCCGGGCGCAGGCTCGCGGGGCGCCGGGTGAAGGTGATCCGGCCGGCCGCCAGGCTCTGCACCAGGACGGGGCCGGAGCCCTCGACGGCGGCGGCCGGGCGGACCGTCCGTTCGGAGGCCCGGCGGCCGATGACCAGGACGGCGGCCCCGGCACCGACGGCGGCGGCGGCCACGACGGCCGCGGTTCCCCAACGCATATCGCTCCCCGCTCTGACGGTCGGACGGTCTTGGACCGGACGGTGTTCGAGCACCAGTTCACCGGGAGGGCGGGCGGGCGGCCACCGGGCTGGGCCGTCCGGGGCACGACGGGGCGGCCGGCGGGGGTGCGGGCGGCGGGCGGGCGGCGGGCGGGCCGGAGGGGTACGGGCGGCGGTTCGGCGCGGGCAGGCGGGGGCGGGCCGCGGCGTCAGACAGGGATGTCGGTCCGGCGCCGCCCGAGCAGCTCCCAGAAGCGCTCCGCCAACGGCTGCTCGCGGACCGGGTCCGGCACCGCGGCGGCCGGGGAGCCCCAGCTGCCGCTGCCCCAGTGGGAGGAGACCTGGTTCTCCTGCTGGAGGGCCGTCAGCACGGCCGCCAGGTCGTCCTCGTGGACCGGCACGATCCGGGCGACGGCCCGGACGTGGGCCTGCCAGCGGCCGTCCACGCACTGGCGCAGGCACCGGTCGAGCTCCTCGCGGCGGCCGGTGACGTCGACGAGCTCGCGCAGCCGCAGGCCGAGCACCTGGGCGAGCGCGTGGGTCTGGGCCTCGTCGCCGTCCCACCGGCCGGTCAGCTCGGCGTCCTGGTAGCGGCGCAGGGCGACCCCGATCCGGCGGGCGGCGGCGTCCTGGTGGAGTTCGCGGGCGACCCGGAAGTCCCGCAGCCGGGTGGGGCGGGTGCCCATCAACTGGACGGCGGGGCACCAGAGCGCGCGGGCCAGCGCGATGAACTCCTCCTCGGTCGGCCGCAGCTCGCCGCTCTCCCAGGCGAGGACGTGGGTGGGCAGCAGGCGGACGCCGTGCGCGGCCATCCCGCCGACGACCTGGTCGGGGGTCAGGCCGAGGCCGGCCCGGTGGGCTCGGGCGGCGCCCGGCGAGAACGGCACCGGGGGCAGGGCGGGGGGCTGTCTGCGTCGCATGGGAACGAACGGTAGGTGCGGGTGGCGGCCGGCCCCAGCCGCCGAACACACGAAGCGGTCCTGGAGGTCCCTACGGACCGCTGGACGATCGCACAGGGTGTCATGCCCCTGCGGGCGGGCGGATCGGAGGTACCGACGGAGGTGCCGGCGCGGGCCCCGCCGCCCGTCGCCGCCGCCCGGCCGGGAGCCCGCGGCCGCCCCGCGGCCCCCGGTCCCGTGTGACCAACCCCTCCGTGACCTCGGTTGACTCCCGGTTCGGCCGCGTGATGGGATCCGGGGGCCAAACGGAGGCATGCAGAGGAAGCCGGTGCGAGTCCGGCGCGGTCCCGCCACTGTCACCGGGGAGCACGCTCGGCAGGTTGCCACGGCGCGCCGTCAGAAGCCGCTGGAAGGCCCGGGGGTGCGTCCGACCCGGAAGCCAGGAGACTCTCGCCCCCGCTACGTCGAGCCAGGGCGCGGACCCTGAGTGAGGACACGCACGCGATGCAGGCTGCCCCGCCCCGCCGGACCCGACGCTGCCTTCCGCCGCACCCCCCGGTCCCGCCGCACCCGGCCGCCGCCCCCGCGAACCCGCCGCACCCGACGTGCGCCCGCTGACCCGCGCGGCGGCGTTCGCGCTGGGCGCCCTCGCGGGCTACGCCGCCGACGCCCGCTACGCCGACCCCCGCCGCGGCCACCCGGTGGCCGTCTTCGGCTCCGCCGCGGCCAGGCTCGAGCGCCGGCTCTGGCGGGACGACCGGGCGACCGGCGCCGGCTACACGGCCCTGTGCGCGGGCACCGTGGCCGCCGCCGCGGTGGCCCTGGACCGCACCGCGGGCCGGCGCCCGCTCGGCCGCGCGGCCCTGGCCGCCGCCGCGACCTGGACGGTGCTCGGCGGCACCTCGCTGACCCGGGAGGCCCGCACCATCGGCCGCTCGCTGGCCGCGGGCGACCTGACGGCGGCCCGGGCCCGGCTGCCGCACCTGTGCGGCCGCGACCCGAGCGCGCTGGACGAGCAGCAGATCGCCCGCGCGGTGGTCGAGTCGGTGGCCGAGAACACCGCCGACGCCGTCGTCAACGCGCTCGTCTGGGGCGCGCTGGCGGGCACGCCGGGGCTGCTGGCGTTCCGCGCGGTGAACACCCTGGACGCCATGGTCGGCCACCGCTCGCCGCGCCACGCCCGGTTCGGCTGGGCCTCGGCCCGGCTGGACGACGTGGCGGGCTGGCCGGGTGCCCGGCTGACCGCCCTGCTGACCGTCGCCGCCGCGCCGCAGCCGCGCACCGCCTGGCGGGTCTGGCGCCGGGACGGCTCGGCGCACCCGAGCCCGAACGCCGGCCAGGCCGAGTCCGCCTTCGCGGGCGCGGTCGGCGTCCGGCTGGGCGGCACCCTGCAGTACGGCGAGCGGGTCGAGCACCGACCCGTCCTGGGCGCCGAACTGCGGCCGGTCACGGTGGACGACATCGAGCGGGCCTGCGTGCTCTCCCGGAGGGTGGGCGCGCTGGCCCTGGGTACGACCGTGGCGGGGCACGTCGCACTGCGACTGCTGGCCGGCCGCGGAAGCAGAAGCGGAAAGGGACGGGCATGAGCAACGCGCTGCTGGTCGCAGGGACGACCTCGGACGCGGGCAAGAGCGTGGTGACGGCGGGCATCTGCCGCTGGCTGGCCCGCCGCGGGGTCGCGGTGGCGCCGTTCAAGGCGCAGAACATGTCGCTGAACTCCTTCGTCACCGCCGACGGCGCCGAGATCGGCCGGGCCCAGGCGATGCAGGCGCAGGCCGCCCGGGTGGAGCCGGAGGCGGCCATGAACCCGGTGCTGCTCAAGCCCGGCGCCGACGGCCGCAGCCAGGTCGTGCTGCTCGGCCGGCCGGTCGCCGAGGTCGGCGCGCTGGACTACCGCGAGCGCAAGCCCGTCCTGCTGGAGCGGGCCCTGGAGTGCCTGGCGGACCTGCGCCGCCGCTACGACGTGGTGGTCTGCGAGGGCGCCGGCTCGCCCGCCGAGATCAACCTGCGCGACCGGGACATCGCCAACATGGGCCTGGCCACCGCGGCCGGACTGCCCGTGGTGGTGGTCGGCGACATCGACCGCGGCGGCGTCTTCGCGGCCATGTACGGGACGCTGGCGTTGCTGTCCGCGGAGGACCAGCGGCACGTGGCCGGCTGGTTCGTCAACAAGTTCCGCGGCGACGCCCGGCTGCTCGCCCCCGGGCTGGAGATGCTCCACGGGCTGACCGGCCGCCCGGTGCTGGGCACCCTGCCGATGCTGCCGGGCCTGTGGCTGGACGCCGAGGACTCGCTGGACCTGTCGACCGTGGTGGACCGGGTGGACGGCCGCGGCCCGCTCGGCGCGGACGTGCTGCGGGTGGCCGTGGTGCGCTTCCCCCGGCTCTCCAACTTCACCGACGTGGACGCGCTCGCGCAGGAGCCGGGCGTGCTGGTGCGCTGGGCGACCCGGCCGGAGGAGCTGGCCGACGCCGACCTGGTGGTGCTGCCCGGCACCCGGGCCACCGTCGCCGACCTGGCCTGGCTGCGCGAGCGCGGCCTGGAACCGGCGCTGAAGGCCCGCGCGGCGGCCGGGCTGCCGGTGCTCGGGGTCTGCGGCGGCTACCAGATGCTGGCGGGCTCGATCGTCGACGAGGTGGAGTCCGGGGCCGGCGAGGTCGCCGGTCTCGGACTGCTGCCGACGCGCGTGCGGTTCGGCGCCGAGAAGGTGCTCGGCCGGCCGGTCGGCGAGGCGTACGGGCACCGGGTCGAGGGCTACGAGATCCACCACGGGGTGGTCGAGGTGGAGGGCGGCGAGCCCTTCCTGGACGGCTGCCGGGTCGGCCAGGTCTGGGGCACCACCTGGCACGGCGCGCTGGAGAACGACGGGTTCCGCCGCGAACTCCTGCGCGAGGTCGCCGGATCGGCGGGCCGCGCGTTCGTGCCCGCGCCGGACACGTCCTTCGCCGAGGCGCGCGAGGCCCGGCTGGACCGGCTGGGCGACCTGATCGAGGAGCACGCGGACACCGACGCGCTCTGGAAGCTGATCGAGGGCGGGGTGCCGGCGGCCGGATCGCTGCCGTTCCTGGCGCCCGGGGCACCTGGGGAGTATGCATGAGTGACGTCCGCTATCCGTTCACCGCGATCGTCGGCATGGCCGACCTGCGCCTCGGGCTGCTGCTCAACGCGGTCTCCCCGGCCGTGGGCGGCGTGCTCGTGCGCGGCGAGAAGGGCACCGCGAAGTCGACGATGGTGCGCGCCCTGGCCGGCCTGCTGCCGTCCATCGCCGCCGTCGACGGCTGCCGCTTCGCCTGCGACCCGGCCGGGCCGGACCCGCAGTGCCCGGACGGCCCGCACCCGGCCGCCGGCAGCCACGAACGCCCGTCCCAGCTGGTCGAGTTGCCGGTCGGCGTGGCCGAGGACCGGATCGTCGGCTCGCTCGACCTCGAGCGGGCGCTGGCCGAGGGCGTCAAGGCGTACGAGCCGGGGCTGCTCGCCAAGGCGCACCGCGGCGTGCTCTACATCGACGAGGTCAACCTGCTGCAGGACCACGTGGTGGACCTGCTGCTGGACGCCGCCGCGATGGGCCGCTCCTACGTCGAGCGCGAGGGCGTGTCGGTGCGGCACGCGGCCCGCTTCCTGCTGGTCGGCACGATGAACCCGGAGGAGGGCGAGCTGCGGCCGCAGCTGCTCGACCGCTTCGGCCTCACCGTCGAGATCGCCGCCACCCGGGAGCCCGCCGAGCGGGCCGAGGTGGTCCGCCGCCGGCTCGCCTACGACGCGGACCCGGCCGGCTTCGCCGCGCGGTTCGCCGAGGACGAGCGGGCGCTCGCCGGGCGCATCACCGCCGCCCGGGAGCTGCTCCCGGAGGTCGAGCTGACCGACACCGCACTGCGGCAGATCACCGCGGTGTGCGCCGCGTTCGAGGTGGACGGGCTGCGCGCCGACATCGTCATGGCCCGCACCGCCGTCGCGCTCGCCGCCTGGGACGGACGCACGGAGGTGCTGGAGGAGGACGTCCGCAAGGCCGCCCGGCTGGCCCTGCCGCACCGGCGCCGCCGCAACCCCTTCGACGCCCCGGGGCTGGACGAGGAGCAGCTGGAACGGACGCTGGAGGAGCACGCCCAGCCGGAGACCGAGCCCGAACCCGAACCGGAGGACGACGGCCCCGACGGCGGCGACCCGGACGGGGACGGCCCGGACGGCGGCGACCCGGACGGGGACGGCGGCCCCGACGGCGGCGGCGCACCCGAGCCGACCGGCGACGCGGCCCCGGAGACCTCCGCCCCGGAGCCCGCCCCCGCGGACGCCCCGGCGGAGGCCGGAGCACCCGAGCCGCAGCCCGTCCCGGCCCAGCACCCCGCCCCCGCCCGGGAGTCGGCGCCGGTCGCGGCCGGCGACCCGTACCGGACCCGGCTGTTCACCGTCCAGGGCACCGGCCGCGGCGCCCAGGGCCGCCGCTCCCCCGCCGAGACCAGCGCCGGCCACACCGTGCGCGCCCGCCGGCCGCAGGGCACCCTCAGCCGGCTGCACCTCACCGCCACCCTGCAGGCCGCCGCGCCGCACCAGGTCGCCCGCGGGCGCGACGGCCGCGCCCTGGTGCTGCACAAGGACGACTTCCGGGAGCAGGTGCGCCGCGGCCGCGAGTCCAACCTGGTGCTGTTCGTCGTGGACGCCTCCGGCTCGATGGCGGCCCGGCAGCGGATGACCGCCGTCAAGGGCGCCGTGCTGTCCCTGCTGATGGACGCCTACCAGCGCCGCGACAAGATCGGCATGATCACCTTCCGCGGCACCGGCGCCGAGCTGGCCCTGCCGCCCACCTCGTCCGTGGAGGTCGGCGCGGCCCGGCTGGAGTCGCTGCCCACCGGCGGCCGGACCCCGCTGGCCGCCGGGCTGCTGCGCGCGCACGAGGTGCTGCGGGTGGAACGGCTCCGCGACCCCGACCGCCGGCCGCTGCTGGTCCTGGTGACCGACGGCCGCGCCACCGGCGGACGCGACGCGCTCGCCGACTCCCGGCGTGCCGCCGGGCTCCTCGCCGCCCAGCGCACCGCCAGCGTCGTGCTGGACTGCGAGTCCGGCCCCGTCCGCCTCGGCCTCGCCCGCACCCTGGCCGGGCTGCTCGGCGGCAGCGCCGTCAGCCTGGACGAGCTGCGCGCCGAGGGCGTCGCCTCGCTCGTCCGCGCCAACCGACCCGTCACCACCTCGATGCGAAAGGCGGCCTGAGCCGACATGCCCAAGGGTGTCCCCGAAAGCGTCCCCGACGACGGCCTGACGACCCGTCAGCGCCGTACCCAGCCGATCACCGCCGTGCACACCGGCCCCGGGAAGGGCAAGTCCACGGCCGCCTTCGGCATGGCGCTGCGGGCCTGGAACCAGGGCTGGTCGGTCGGGGTGTTCCAGTTCGTGAAGTCCGCCAAGTGGAAGGTCGGCGAGGAGAACGCACTGCGCGTCCTCGGCGCCTCCGGCGAGGGCGGCACCGTCGACTGGCACAAGATGGGCTCCGGCTGGTCCTGGATCCAGCGCTCCGCCGAGCAGGAGATGACCAGCGAGGAGGCGGCCAAGGAGGGCTGGGAGCAGGTCAAGCGCGACCTCGCCGCCGAGACCTACCGCTTCTACGTGCTGGACGAGTTCACCTACCCGATGCACTGGGGGTGGATCGACCCGGCCGAGGTGGTGGCCGTGCTCGAGGACCGCCCCGGCAGCCAGCACGTCGTCATCACCGGCCGGTACGCACCCGAGGCGCTGACCGGCGCCGCCGACCTGGTCACCGAGATGACCAAGGTGAAGCACCCCATGGACGCCGGCCGCAAGGGCCAGCGCGGTATCGAGTGGTAGCCCCGAGAACGTGAACATCCCCCGCCTCGTCATCGCCGCGCCCTCCTCGGGCGCCGGCAAGACCACCGTCGCCACCGGCCTGATCGCGGCACTCGCCGCGCGCGGGCTGGCGGTGTCCCCGCACAAGGTCGGCCCCGACTACATCGACCCGGGCTACCACGCGCTCGCCGCCGGGCGCCCGGGCCGCAACCTGGACGCCTTCCTCTGCGGGCCGGAACGGGTCGCACCGCTGTTCCTGCACGGCGCGGCCGGGGCGGACGTGGCGGTGGTCGAGGGGGTCATGGGCCTGTTCGACGGGGCGTCCGGGCGCGGCGAGCTGGCCTCCACCGCCCACGTCGCCAAGCTCCTGCGGGCCCCGGTGGTGCTGGTGGTCGACGGCTCCTCGCAGTCCCGCTCGGTGGCCGCGCTGGTGCACGGCTTCGCCTCCTGGGACCCGGAGGTCCGGCTGGCCGGGGTGATCCTCAACCGGGTCGCCTCCGACCGGCACGAGCACCTCCTGCGGGAGGCCCTGGAGGAGGGCTCCGGCGTCCCCGTCCTCGGCGCGCTGCGCCGCTCCGCCGCCGTCGCCACGCCCTCCCGCCACCTCGGGCTGATCCCCGCGGTGGAACGCTCGGCGGAGGCCCTCAAGGCCGTCGCCGACATGGGCGAGCTCGTCGCCTCCTCCGTCGACCTGGACGCGCTGCTCGAACTCGCCCGCACCGCACCCGACCTGGCCGCCGACCCGTGGGACCCGAGCGCCGAGGTCGCACCCGTCCCCGGGGCGCCGCGGATCGCCGTGGCCGGCGGGGCCGCGTTCTCCTTCTCGTACGCCGAGAACGCCGAACTGCTCACCGCCGCGGGCGCGCAGGTCGTCCCGTTCGACCCGCTGCACGCCTCCGCGCTGCCGGAGGGCACCGCCGGCCTGGTCATCGGCGGCGGGTTCCCCGAACTCTACGTGCGGGAGCTCAGCGGGAACGCCGAACTGCGCGGCGCCATCGCCGCGTTCGCCGCGGACGGCGGCCCGATCGCCGCCGAGTGCGCCGGACTGCTCTACCTGGGGCGGGAACTGGACGGCCTGCCGATGTGCGGCGTCCTGGACACCGGCGCCCGGATGACCGAACGCCTCACCCTCGGCTACCGGGAGGCCGTCGCCCTGCACGACTCCCCGCTCGCCCCGGCCGGCACCCGCCTGCGCGGCCACGAGTTCCACCGGACGGTCTGCGAACCGGGCGCCGGCGACCACCCCGCCTGGGGCTGGCACCTGCCCACCGGCCCGCGCACCGAGGGCTTCGCCGGCGGCACCGTGCACGCCTCCTACCTCCACCTGCACTGGGCCGGATCGCCCGCCCTGGCGGCCTCGTTCGCGGCGGCCGCGGCGGCGTTCGACGCCGGGACGGAACGTGACGCCCGCCCCTAGGGAGCGTCCTTAGGATGTGGACATGCACGTGATCGTCCTCAACGGCGGCTCCAGCTCCGGCAAGTCCAGCATCGCCCGGCTCCTCCAGGAACGGCTCCCGGACCCGTGGCTGCACCTCGGCGCGGACACCCTGGTCGACGCGCTGCCGGCCCGGCTGCGGGACGGCGGCGAGGGCATCGGCGGCCTGGCGGACGGCGACGGCACGGTCGGCGTCGGAGCGGCCTTCGCGGCCCTGGACGCCGCCTGGACGCTCGGCGTCGCGGCAATGGCCCGGGCCGGGGCGCGGATCGTGGTGGACGAGGTCTTCCTCGGCGGCGCCGCCTCGCAGCAGCGGTGGCGCGCCGCGCTGGACGGCCTGGACGTGCTCTGGGTCGGCGTGCACTGCGAGCCGGCCGTGGCCGCCGCCCGGGAGGCCTCGCGCGGCGACCGGGTCCCCGGCATGGCGGCCGCCCAGGCCGAGTCCGTCCACCGGGGCGTCTCGTACGACCTGCTCGTGGACACCTCCCGGACCGCACCCGGCGACTGCGCCGGGCTGATCGCCGCACGACTGGCCGCAGCCGCCCAAGCCTGAGGTCGGCCCCTACAGCGCGAGGGTCCGCCAGCCCCGGGTGATCTGCTCGTGGAGGGCCGCCGGATCCGGCGCCGTCGACCGGGCCGCCTCCAGCGCGGCCAGCAGGCCGGTGCCGTCCGCCGGGCGCTCCACCGGGTCGACGGCCAGGGCACGGGTGACGACGGCCGCGAGCGCCGGGTCGAGGGCCTGGACCGCCGCCAGCGCGGCCGGTTCGGGCCCGGTGTCCACGATCCGGCGGATCACCGCCCCCGTGCTGGTCGCCGCGAACGGGCTGGCGCCGTGCGCCGCGCACACCACGCAGCACGCCCAGGCCCACACGTCGGCGGCCGTGCCGACCGGCTCGTCCCCGAACTGCTCCGGCGCCATGTACGTCAGCGTGCCCGGCCCGCCGCCGGTCATCGTCAGCCGGGTGCCGTCCACGATCGCCGCGATGCCGAAGTCGAGCAGCCGCGGGCCGGCCGTGGTCAGCATGATGTTGGCGGGCTTGAGGTCCCGGTGGACGAGCCCGAGCCGGTGCACTCCGGACAGGGCCACCGCCAGCGCCAGCGCGAGGGCGCGCAACGCCTCCGCGGAACGGATCGGCCCCTGCTCGCGCAGGTGGACGTCCAGCGGGCGGCCGTCCAGGAGCTCCATGGCCAGGAAGGGCCGGCCGGCGTCCACCCCGGAGTCGAGCACCCGGGCGGTGTAGGCGCCGGGCACCATCGCCAGCACCTCGGACTCCCGTTGGAAGCGGCGCAACAACTCGGTGTCGGTGAGCAGTTCGAGGTTGATGGTCTTCAGCGCGACCTGCGTGGCGGAGCCCTGGCGCTGCGCCAGGTACACCGTGCCCATGCCGCCGGAGCCGATCCGCCCGAGCAGCTGGTAGCCGCCGATCGTCCGCGGCTCGTGCTGCCCGAGGGGCTGCCCGGCGAAGGGCCGGGCCGGCTGCGCGGGCGCCGCGAACGGCTGGACGGGCGGCTGGGCGGGCTGGGCCACCGGAACGTGCTGCGTCGGGACGTACGGCGGCGGCGGGGTGGCCGCGACCGCGTGGCTCACGGGTGCCGTCGGCGCGGTCGGTGCGGCCGGCGCGGCGGTGTCCGGCCCGGCGACGACCGGCTCGTGCTTCCTGCTGGTGACCGTCGCGCCGATCTGGAACAGCACGACGGCCAGGATCAGCCAGTACGGCAGGACGAACGCGCCGATCACCGCACGGGCGGCGAGCAGGGCCAGGACCCGGAGCCGGGTGGCGCGTGCCGCCCAGACCCGTGCCGGCATGCGGCGGGTCAGCAGGTTGCGCTGGGTCAGGTACCAGAACAGCAACCAGAGCACCAGGGCCGAGACCGCCGGGGCGAGGTACCAGGGCTCCGCCGTGTGCAGCGCCAGGTGCGCCGCCACGCCCAGGTAGCGCGCGTTGTCGGGGTCGATCGGCTCCCGCAGCATCCGCAGGAGGGGCGTTTCGCCGGCGAACAGCAGGACTTCCAGCCCCACCACGCAGACGAGCCCCACGACGGGCGCGGCGATGAACGGCGCCAGACTGGCCGGCGCACCCGCGCCCACGGCGGCCGCCGCCCGCTGCCGCTCCCCCCGCTGGATCCAGACCAGCAGCGGCAGCGACACCACCCGCACCACCAGCAGCACGAGCAGCAGGACCACCGGTACGACGAGGACGACCACGCTCATGCTCTCCCCCTTGGCCGATCGCGCACCCGGAGTATAGGGCTCCCGGGCGACCCCAGACCCACCCCTGTCGACTTCCCGTCAGGCGGCCTGCCCCGGCGGCCGATTACGTGTCGGTGTCCTTCGGGTGCCGGGGCGAGGCGTAGACGAGGTGCACGGTGCGGGCCGCCTCGTCCACCAGGTACCGCATCCGGCCGCCGGCGGTCACCTCGTACTCCCACTGCGGCAGCTCGACACCCCCGAAGACCCGGGTCGCCAGGCGCCCACGGAGGCGGTGCTGCCGATCGGGGTCGGACCTGGCGAGGGGGTTCGCCCGCAGCGCCTCGAAGCAGCGGCGGGTGTTGCCCGGGCCTCGGCGCACAGCTCGCCCCAGCCCTTGGCCGCCTCGCTGGTGCCGAAGCGCAGCCGCCACTCGGCGCCGACCGCCGGCGGTGCGACGTCTTCTCCTCGCTTGGGGCTCACGGCTCGATCACCTCTCCGTGATCGAGGCCGGGCAGGGGGCTGCCGAGCTCGGCGGCCAGGTCGGGATCCGCCAGCACTCTGGCGGTGGCGCGCCATTCCGCTATCACGCGGTGCAGATTGGCGTGCACGTCGAGCTCGACGACGTCGCGCGTGGCGTCGACCAGGTCGACGACGAACTCGCGCACCTCCTGCGCGGACAGGTGCCTGACCCAGGGGAAGACGGCGGGCAGGGCCAGGAGCACGGCCCGCGCGCCCTCGTCGCTGCCGATCAGCGCGGTGAACAGCCGGGCGGTGACGTCCGCCGTCTCCTCGCGCTGACGGTCATGACGCTCCGTGGTGAGGTACAGGTCCTCGCCGTCACGCCGCGTGACGTGCACGCGCTGGGCCCGCGCCACGGTGTCCGCGACGCGCTTGGAGTTCTTCGACAGGTCGGAGAAGGACACGGTGAGGGTCGCCATGCATCGACGCTAGTTCGGAACACGATCCGAAGTCAATCGCGATTGCGGCGCACGGGTGGACGACCCGTGCGCCGCCGCGGAGGGTGCGGCTAGAGGGGCTCGGTGTCGCCGTGGGCGATGAGGAGCTTGCGCAGCAGGGCGTCGAGCCGGGCGCGCTCGGCGGGGTCGAGGGCGGCGAGGATGCGCTCCTCGTTGCGGACGTGGCCGTCCAGGGCGGAGTCGATGAGCTCCTTGCCCGCCGGAGTGAGGCGCACCAGGACGGCGCGGCGGTCGTCCGGGCAGGGGCCGCGCTCGACCAGGCCCTTGGCGGACAGCCGGTCGACCCGGTTGGTGATGGCGCCGGAGGTGACCATCGCAGCCTTGAGCAGGGCGCGGGCGTTGAGTTCGTAGGGCTCGCCGGAGCGGCGGAGGGTGGCCAGGACGTCGAACTCGGAGGAGTCCAGACCGCAGGAGGCGAAGTACTCCCGCAGGGCGCCGTCGACCCGGATGTTGAGGCGTCGCATCCGGCCGATCAGACCGATGGCCTCGGCGTTGAGGTCCGGGCGGGTCCTGGTCCACTGGTCCACGATGTCGTCGACGGTGTCGCGCTGCTGCATGGTCGGCCACCTCCCTGCGGCCCGGGCGGACCGCCGACAACTATCTTAACATTCACATACTTGACGTTCACTCACTTCGGGGCGTAGAACTTATCTCAACGTTCAGATAATCAACGTTGAGGGGGATTCCATGTTCGGGACCCGAGCAGGAGTAGCGGTCACCGCGGCGCTCGCACCGGCGGCCTGGGGCACGACCTACCTGGTGACGACCCAGCTGCTGCCCGACGGCCGGCCGCTGCTGCTCGCCGCCCTGCGCGCCCTGCCGGCCGGGCTGCTCCTGCTGCTGATCGGCCGCAGACTGCCCAAGGGGCGCTGGTGGGGGCGGGCGGCGGTGCTCGGCATGCTGAACATCGGACTCTTCTTCCCGCTCACCTTCGTCGGCGCCTACCGGCTCCCCGGCGGCGTCGCGGCCACCATCGGGGCGATCCAGCCCCTGCTCGTCGCCGGGCTCTCGGCCGGTGTGCTCGGGGTGCGGCCGGGGCGGCGGGCACTGCTCGCCGGGCTGGCCGGCCTCGGCGGCGTCGCCCTGCTGGTGCTGAAGGCCGGCGCCCGGCTGGACGGCGTCGGGATCGCCGCGATGGTCACCGCGATCGCGCTGATGGCCACGGGGACCGTCCTCACCCGGCGCTGGGGCCGCCCCGAGGGTGCCACGCTGCTCGACCTGACGGCCTGGCAGCTGCTGGCCGGCTCGCTCTTCCTGGTACCGCTCGCCGGCCTGGTCGAGGGTGCGCCGCCCGCACTGAGCGCCGCCAACCTGGCCGGCTTCGCCTACCTCGGACTGTTCAGCACCGCCCTCGGGTACGTGCTCTGGTTCCGCGGCATCGAACGGCTGGGTGCCGGGCCGACCTCCTTCCTCGGACTGGTCAACCCGGTGGTCGCGACCGTCGGCGGCCTCGTCGTCCTCGGCCAGACCCTCACCGGATGGCAGCTCCTCGGGCTGCTGCTCGCCCTCGGCGCGATGTTCGCGGGCCAGGCACCGGCCCGGCGGCCGGCCCCCGCGGCACCGGGCGAGGCCGCCGCAGCGACCGGCACCGCCGAACGGGTCACCCCCCGCACGGCCGCCGCGCCCCGCACACCCGCCGTACCCGTCACCCCCGCCGTACCCGCCGCCCGCTGACCCGCCGCCCCACTGACCGACTGACCGACTGACCCGGATCAAGGAACACGAGGAACACACCGTGCACTACGTCGTCATCACCCGCACCGACCTGACCCCCGACGCCGCCCTCGGCCACTACCTCGCCAACGTCGGCGCCACGATGGAGCCCTACCGGGGCCGGCTGCTCGCCTTCGGCGCCCCGGCCCGGCTGGAGGGGGACACCGCGTACACCAGGACCGCGATCCTGGAGTTCCCCACCGAGGCCGACGCCCACGGCTGGTACGGCTCCCCCGCCTACCAGGCCCTCGCGGCCTGGCGCATCGAGACCATGGGACACCCCGTCACCGTCGCGGCCGTCGCCGGCCTGACCGGCTGAGCCGCCCGGCCGGACACCGGACGACCCACCCCCGCGCCACCCCCCTCAGAACAGCCCGAGGCCCCGCCGTTCACCGGCGGGGCCTCGGGCGTGCGGGTGGCGCCGCGCTCAGCCGCTGGCCCGGACGTAGATGTCGGCCGCGCCCGGGGGGCCGCCCGGGATGGTGGCGACGTAGATGCGGCGGGCGGTGGCCGGGGTGCGGGCGGGCGTCGGCCTCGGCCCGGCGGTCGTCGTGGGCGCCGGCGAGGGTGTCACCGTCACTTCGGGGGCGGGGGTGGGTGACGGGTCGGGGGTGGGCGGCACCGGGTCGGCCGTCCCGGCGTCGGGGCCCGTCCGGGGCTCGGTGTCCGTCCGGGGCTCGGAGTCCGGGGCGGCGTCCGGATCCGCGCCCGGATCCGGGTCTCCGGTCGGATCCCCGTCCGGGGCACCCGGATCGGTGTCGGCCGCCAGGAGGCCGGGGGACGCCGCGTCGGCCACCGTGGCCGGGGACGAGCCGGGCGTGACCGTCGCCGCGACCAGCGGGGCCGGCGTGGGCGTGGCCGTGGGCGTCAGGGTCGGCGAGGGCATGGCCGTGGGCGTGGGCGCCGGGGTCGGCGAGGGCGGCGGGACGTCCGCGGCGGTCTCCGGGAGCTCCGGCGCCTCGACCGGCTCGTCGCCGCCGAGGGCCTCGGCGAGGTCGGGCGGCAGCGGGGCCGCGGCGCCGGGGGCGGGGAGGTCGTAGGTGCGCAGGAAGTCGCCGAGGCCGACGCCCCGGCCGGTGACCCGGTAGTGCAGGTAGGCGACGGGGGCGCCGTCCGCGGTGCGCGTGTACACGGCACCGACCGGGACGTAGTACCGGTCGGCGCCCGGGTGCTGGGAGGGGTGGAGGCCGGCGAGCAGTTCGGCGCGGTCGCGGTCCGTCTCGCGGCCGTCCAGCCCGATCGTCAGCGAGTTGACGCCGCGCACGACCAGGGCCGCCGCGACGGAGACGCAGAGCACCAGCCCGACGGCGACGGTGCGCCGCAGGACCGGTCGGCCGTGCAGGACCGGCCAGGAGTCGGTGACCGTCCGCTCCGGTGGGATGCCGTCCACGGTTCTCGTTCCCCCGTTCGATCAGGACGTCATTGTGCTCGACGAGGGACCGTATCCGAGAGTTCCTCAGCCCTGGTAGGCGGGGGCTAGAGCCGCCTCGGTGACCCGCCGCGCGGCGCCGCTCCCGTCGGCGGGGACGGTCCACAGGTCGGCGCCGTAGTCACCGGGCAGGGCGTAGAGCAGGTCGCCCCGGCCGGACCAGACCGCCTGGTCGTCGATGTTGCGCTGCTCGGCGGTGGCGGTCTCGGTCATGGTGGCGAGGTCGAGGACGTAGAGGCGCCAGGGCGCGTCGGCGGAGAGGCCGGGCACGCGCTTCTTGTAGGCGATGCGGGTGCCGTCCGGGGAGAGCGAGGGGCACTCGACGTTCTCGTGCAGGGTGGTGAGGGTGCGGGCGGCGAGGTCGCCGCGGACCAGGTAGGTCCGGCCACCGGTGGCGAGGGTGGCGTAGAAGGCGTCGTCGTCGGCGAAGGTGACGCCCCAGATGTTGACGTCGTGGGCCTGGTACGGCTTGCCGTCCTTGACGACGGCGAACTCCTCGAGGTTCTCCCGCAGGTTCCAGTCGCGGACGTCGACGATGGAGGTGCGGGTGGAGAAGTCGGTCCCCGCGTACGAGTCGCCGCTGACGAAGACCGTCCAGGCGGCGAGGTGGCCGGACGGCGAGACCCGGGAGCGGGTGGGGATGCCGGCGGCCGGGAAGGCGCGGCGCTCGCGCAGGTGGTCGTCGAGGACGACCGCGCGGTAGGTGTCCTCCAGGGCGCCGTGCTGGGCCTGGAGGCAGATGCCGGTGCCGGCGGCGGCGTAGAAGCGCAGGCACCGGACGCCGGAGGCGGTGCGCGGGCCATCGGGCCGGTCCGCGGGGACGGCGGTCAGCTCGTCGCGGTGCGGCCCCCAGGCCATGTTGCGGAAGACGAGTCGTCGCCCGCCCGCGGGATCCCCGAGCGTGACGGTGCCCTCGGTGACGGCGGGGCCGCCGGGCTGGTCCTGGTCGCGGCGGGCGGTGCGGTCGGCCGCGCGGAGGACGGCCCCGGTGCCGACGGCCCCGAGCAGCAGCACGGCGACCAGCAGGACGAGCACTCTGGTCCGGTTCTGGAGTCGGTTCACCTGGGGTCCTCGGGGGCGACGGTCTCGGATGCGGCGGTCTCGGACGGAATCGGAGCGGACGCGGGCGGCGCGGACGTGGTCGGCGTGGACGCGGCCGTCCCGGGCTCGTCGGGCCCCCCGGCCTCGCGCAGCACCGCCGTCGCACCGAGCACGCACAGCGCGAGCGCGCCGGCCGACCAGCCCAGCGCGGCGGTCCCGCCAACCGCGCTCCACAGCGCGCCGAACAGCAGCGAGCAGGCGAACCGGGCCAGCGCCTGCCCGGTGCCGACCAGCGCGAGCCCGGCGCCGCGCTGCTCGGCCGGGACGGCGTCCGCCGCCGCGGCGGCCAGCACCCCGTCGGTGGCGGCGTAGAAGGCGCCGTGCAGCAGCAGCACGCAGACCACCGCGGGCACCCCGCTGACCGGCGAGAACAGCAGCAGCCCGTACGCGAGCAGCAGAAGCGCGTGCCCGGCGAGGAAGAGCCGGCGGCGGCCGATCCGGTCGGCCAGCGCGCCGAGCGGGACGGCGAGCAGCAGGAAGGCCGCGGCGGTGCCGAGCGGCAGCAGCGGGAAGAGGTGGGTGGGGAGGTCGAGCCGCCGCTGGACGAGCAGGTAGAGGAAGGAGTCGCTGACGGTGGTGAGGCCGAGCAGTACGGCGCAGAGGGTGAGCCGGCGGAGCCCGGGCAGGCGCAGCAGGGTGAGGCTGTCGCGCAACGAGGGGGCGGCGGCCGACGGTTCGTCGGCCGGCTGCCGGCCGGGCACGAACAGCAGCAGGATCAGCACGCCCAGGACGGCGATGCAGGCGCTGACCGTGAACACCGCGTCGTAGCCGTGTCGTTCGCCGCCGTCGGCGAGCAGCGGGCCACCGGCCAGCCGCAGCACCAGGAAGGCGGTGAGCGGGCCGAGCAGGGCGCCGGCGGTGTCCATCGCCCGGTGGACGCCGAACGCCCGGCCGCGGTGGGCGGGTTCGGTGGCGAGCGAGATCATCGCGTCCCGGGGGGCGGTGCGCAGGCCCTTGCCGGTGCGGTCGACGGCGATCACGGCGCCGATCAGCGGCACGGTGTGGGCGAGCAGCAGCAGCGGTTTGCAGAGCGCCGACAGCCCGTAGCCGACGGCGGCGACGGCCTTGTGCCGGGCGGCCCCGTCGCGGCCGCGACGGTCGGCGAGGTGGCCGCCCGCGAGCCGGACGAGGGCGCTGAAGCCGTTCTGGATGCCGTCCAGCAGGCCGAAGCCGAGCGGGGAGAGACCGAGGCCGGTGAGCAGGTAGAGCGGCAGCACGGCGCTGACCATCTCGGAGGAGACGTCGGTGACCAGGCTGACGGCGCCGAGGGCGAGGACGGTGCCCGGCACGGCGCGCCAGGCGGCGCCGCGCCGCCCCGGGAGGCCGGGGGCGGCGGCCGGGCCGGGGGCGGGGGCGGGGCCGGGGGCGGGGGCGGGGCCGGGGGCGGCGGGAGCCTTGGAGCTGCGGGAGTCCGCGACGTACACGGGCGTCAGTTCCGGAGGTCGGTGACGACGACGGCGGCGGTGGCCGTGGCGTTGGCGGTACCGGGGGTGCGGAGTCGTGCGAAGGCCATCGGGTCCTCCGTGCGTCGGGGCTGCCTGGCTGGAGCGCCGAGAACAGTAGGATCGCGGCGGTGTCGTGTACGGCACAAGGCAGGTGAAGAACAGACGAACACCTGCCGCCCGCGGGCGGTCGACGTCACAGTCGTCCGGATTGACCCGTTCCGCCCGGGCGTGGTGGGATCACGGGGGCTCGGGCCCGCCCGGCGGATCCTGCCCCCGGGACGAAGGAGTGCGGTACGTGATCGGACTGGTCGCCCTCGGCGCGTCCGGACGCCTGCTGGCCGAGGAGATCCACGCCGCCTGGCCCGACACCACCCGCATCCACCAGGCCCGCGTCTCCGCCTGCTTCGGCCCGACCGAGGCCCTGGCGTACGCCCTGGACCGGCACGACCTGGTGGTCTGCATCGCCCCCGTCGCCGTTACCGTGCGGCTGTACGCGGACGGCCTCCCGCCCGGCCGGCGCCGCCCCGGCCTGGTCAGCCTGGACCTCGACCTGCGGTACGCCGTCCCGCTGACCAGGCGCGACACCGGTGCCGAGGAGCTGGCGGTGGAACTGGCCGCGCTGCTGGGCGTGCGGGCGGTCCTGACCGGCACGCCGGCTCCGGCCGGCGGCGACGCACCCGCCGACGCACCCCCCGCCTCCGGCCTGCGCCAGACCGACCGGCGGCACGGCGACCAGCAGCACGGCGCCCGGCAGCACCGCGACCAGCACCACGGCGACCAGCAGCACGGCGACCGGACCCGCCCGGCCGAGGGCGGGCTCCCGACGCAGCCGCGCAGCCTCGTCGTCGGGGTCGGCGCGGGCGCCCGCGCCGAGCAGACCGAGGTGATCCGGCTTCTGCTGGACGCGCTCCGGGACGCGGGCCTGTCCCGCGGGTCGGTCGCCCGGCTGGCGACGGTGACGGGCAAGGCGGACCACCCGGCGGTGCGCTGGGCGGCGTTCTGCCTCGGCTCCGTCCCCGTGGACGAACACCCGGCGGACGTCCTGGCCACGGTGGCGGTGCCGAACCCCTCCGACCTGGTCGGGGCGGCCGTCGGCACCCCCAGCGTCGCCGAGGCGGCGGCACTGGCCAGCGCGCCCGGCGGTGAACTCGTCGTCGCCAAGCGGAAGTCGGCCCTGGCGACGGTCGCGGTCGCGCGGTCCGCGGTGCGCGGGCGGCTCGCCCTGGTCGGCCTCGGCCCCGGGGAACCGGACCTCCTGGTGCCGCGCGCGGCGGCCGAACTGCGGCGCGCCCACAGCGTCGTGGGCCCCGTCGAGGCCGTCGGAGCAGTCGAGTCGATCGCCGGACTGCTGCGGCCCGGCACCCGGCGGATCACCGCCGGGGACCACGCCCGGACGGCCGTCGACCTCGCCTCGCTCGGACAGGCCGTCGCCCTGGTCGCACTCGGCGACGGCACCGGGCTCGCCGTCCCGCCCGGCCCGTACGACGTCCACCGCGTCCCCGGCCTGCCCGGCCACCCGCAAGGAGACCCCGCGTGACCGCGACCGAACCCGACCTGCGCCACCACGGTGACGCCGAGGTGCGCGCCGACGGGCTCGGCCTGGTCGACCTGGCCGTCAACGTCCGCACCGGCACGCCGCCGGCCTGGCTGCGCGAGCGCCTCGCGGCCACCCTCGGCGACCTCGCCGCCTACCCCGACCAGGGCGCCGCCCGCGCCGCGGTGGCCGCCCGGCACCGGCGGCCGGCGAACGAGGTGCTGCTCACCTCCGGGGCCGCCGAGGCCTTCGTCCTGCTGGCGCGCGTCCTGACGGCACGTCACATCGTCGTGGTGCACCCGCAGTTCACCGAGCCGGAGGCGGCGCTGCGGGACGCCGGGCACCGGGTGCACCGGGTGCTGCTCTCCCCCGGGGACGGGTTCCGGCTGGGCGCCGTGCCCGAGGAGGCCGACCTCGTCGTGCTCGGCAACCCGACCAACCCGACCTCCGTCCTGCACCCCGCCGAGGCCGTCGCCGCCCTCGCCCGGCCCGGGCGCACCCTCGTGGTGGACGAGGCGTTCATGGACACCGTGCCGGGCGAGCGGGAGTCCCTCGCCGCCGCCCGCGGGCTGCCCGGACGGGTCGTCGTCCTGCGCAGCCTCACCAAGACCTGGGGCCTGGCCGGACTGCGGATCGGCTACGTGCTCGGGCCGGCCCCGCTGATCGCCGCGCTCGGCGCCGCCCAGCCGCTCTGGCCGGTCTCCACCCCGGCCCTCGCGGCCGCCGAGGCCTGCAGCACCCCGGCGGCACTGGCCGAGGCGGAGCGGGCCGCCGCCGAACTGGCGCTGTGGCGCGCCCACCTGTGCAAGGGCCTGGCCGCGTTCCCGTCCGTGCGGATGTACGGCGAGCCGGCCGCGTCCTTCGTGCTGGTGCGGCTGCCGGGCGCGGCGGCCGTCCGGGAGCGGCTGCGCGCGCACGGCTTCGCGGTCCGGCGCGGGGACACCTTCCCCGGGCTGGGCGAGGAGTGGCTGCGCATCGCCGTCCGGGACGAGGCCACCACCGACCGCTTCCTGGACGCGCTCGCCGCGGTACTCACCGAGGCCTGAGCCGCCGACCCGGGCCGCTCCCCCGGTCCCGTACCCCGACACCCCGGCACCCCGACACCCCGACGCCCCGACGCCCCGACGCAGCCAGGCTCTCCGCCACCAGCCCTAACCCACCAGCCCTACCGCGTCGCCCGGCCCGATCCGCCCGGGCACCAGCACCTGCGCGTACACCCCGGCGCAGGGCAGCGCGGGCATGCCCTCCAGCGGGACCAGCCGGTTCTGCTCGGCGGGCACCCGCAGGGCCGCCGTGCGGCGGGGCAGCGGGCCGTGCCGCAGGGTGGGGACGGCGCAGCGCGGGGTCGGCACCAGGACGCGCAGCCGCAGCGTCGGGCCGATCGCCAACTCCCGCCCCACCCAGGCGTTCTCGACGTAGCCCTCGCCCTCGACGCGGATCACCAGGTTCGGGCGGTAGCGCTGCGCCTCCCCGCCGGTGCCGGTCGCGGCGAGCGTGGCCGTGGTGATCAGGTGCACGGGGGCGAAGTCGAAGAAGGTGCCCTCCGGCGCGGCACGGCCCAACTCGTTGACGGTGACCTCGACCTCGGCCGCGACGCCGCGCGCCAGCACCTCCTCGGGCACCGCCCGCTCGATCGCCGCGCCGGGCGGCCGGTCGGCGATCAGCACGACCTTGCGGCCGAGCGCCTCGGACAGCTCCGCCTCGTCCACCGGCCGCCCGTCCGGACCGGTGACGGCCACGCCGCCGCCCGCGGTGGCCGTCGCGGTGTAGTCGAGCAGTCCGACCCACCGGCGCGGGTTCTTGGCGCTGGCGACCCGGCCGGTCGCGACGTCCAGCAGGGCGCGGCCGCGGTCCCCGGCCAGGCCGCGCGCGGTCACCTCGACGGACCCGCCGAGCTCCTCCCCCAGCAGCGACTTCACCGGGTAGCGCCGCAGCCGTTCGACCGTCCCGATCACGGGCCGGCCGCCCCTCCGCCGACCGCCCCGTCGCCGTCCACCTCGCCGCGGACCGCCCCGTCACCGCCCACCCCGCCGCCGACCGCCCCGTCACCGCCCACCCCGCCGCCGACCGCCCCGTCACCGGCCGCCCAGTCCCGCAGGGTCGCGAAGTCGCCCGCGCGCAGGCCGATCCGGGGGTTGACGTGGAGGGCGAGCGCCGGACCGGGGTGGTGGGCGGCGATCCACTCGGCGTCCTGCGGGCCGAGTTCGTCGTCCACCCAGACGAAGGGCCGCCCGGCCGCCCAGGCCACCACGTCCCGGGTCTTCCAGTGCAGGCCGTCCGGATCCTCGCCGAAGACCTCCGTCCACCGGATGTAGGGGAGTTCGGGCAGGCCGATCAGGGGGGCTATGTAGGTGTTCGCCTCGTCCATCCAGGTGGTCGCCCAGACCAGTTCGTACGGCAGGGCCAGCAACTCCGGCCCGTGTGCCGGGTTCAGCCAGACCCGCAGCGACCGCACCCGCCGCTCGGACCACGGCGGGCGGCGCGCCAGCCACGACGGGGGCAGCATCCGGTGGGTGTCGTAGCCGTCCGGCCGGCGGGTGGCCGGCGCGGCGTACGGATTGAGCAGTCCGTCCACGTCGAGGAGCAGCAGGGGCCGTGTCATGGGTGAATTGTGTTGCGGCCCCCGGAGGTTCGCCACCAATTTGTCACGGCCGGGGCGGAACGAGGCCGGGCCTCCCCTCGCGTGGAGGGGAGGCCCGGCGGGTTGCTCGGGGAGCGGCGGATCAGACCTGGCCGGCCTTCTCCAGCGCCTCGCAGCAGGTGTTGATCAGGAGGCGGGTGACGACGTAGGGGTCGACGTTCGCGTTCGGGCGGCGGTCCTCGATGTAGCCCTTCTGCTCCACCTCGACCTGCCACGGGATGCGGACCGAGGCGCCGCGGTTGGACACGCCGTAGCTGTAGACGTTCCACGGGGCGGTCTCGTGCTTGCCGGTCAGGCGGGACTGGATGTCGTCGCCGTACTGGCTGACGTGCTCCAGGACCTTCTCCTGCGAGGCGCCGAGCGACTCGCAGGCGGTGATGATGGCCTCGTAGCCCTCGCGCATCGCCTTGGTGGAGAAGTTGGTGTGCGCGCCCGCACCGTTCCAGTCGCCCCTGGCCGGCTTGGCGTCGAGGGTGGCGTCGATGCCGAACTCCTCGGCGGTGCGGTAGAGCAGGTAGCGCGCGATCCACAGGTCGTCGGAGACGGTCAGGGCGTCGACCGGGCCGATCTGGAACTCCCACTGGCCGGGCATGACCTCGGCGTTGATGCCGCAGATCGCCAGGCCGGCGTCGATGCAGCGGTCGAGGTGCAGCTCGACGATCTCGCGGCCGAAGACCTCCTCGGCGCCGACGCCGCAGTAGTAGCCGCCCTGCGGGGCCGGGAAGCCGCCCTCGGGGAAGCCGAGCGGGCGGGAGCCCTTGAAGAAGGTGTACTCCTGCTCGATGCCGAAGATCGACTCCTGCGCGGTGTACTTCTCCTCGACCTCGCGCAGCAGGGCGCGGGTGTTGGACTCGTGCGGGGTGCCGTCCGTCTCCAGGACCTCGCACAGGACGAGGATGTTGTCACCGCCGCGGATCGGGTCCTTGACGACCTTCACCGGCTCCAGCACGCGGTCCGACGCGTGACCCTCCGCCTGGTTGGTGGAGGAGCCGTCGAAGCCCCAGGTGGGGATCTTGTCGGCGTTGGGCAGGACGCGAGTCTTGGAACGGAGCTTCGCGGTCGGCTTGGTGCCGTCGATCCAGATGTACTCGGCCTTGATTGCCACGGCGGTGTACCTCGCATTGCTGGGTGGTGGGTGCCCGCGTAGCGTCGCAAGCCGCCGTTTCCCGGTTGTTCCTCTCGTGTAACGCGCATGTGAACCAACCGTCCGCGTCGGCACGGTTACGGTGCGGGAGTGCCGGGCCCGGCACTCCCGCGGCCCGTGGTGCCACCGGGCGGCGGCCCCGCCGCCCGGCCCGGTCGGTCAGTGCCGGCGGGCGTGCGCGGCGCGCCGGCGCCGGGTGGCCCACAGGGCGCCCGCCCCGCCGGCGACCAGCGCGGCGGCCCCGGCGGCCAGCGGGCCGGTGGCGCTGCCGCCGCCGGTGGTGGCCAGGCCCTCGGCGGGCCTGCCGGTGCTCGCCGGGGCGCTCCGGGGAGCGGCCGCGCCCGTGGTGGTGTCAGCGACCGGCTGGACGGCGGGAGCGGTGGTCGGCCCGGCGGTGACGGGGGCGTCCGTGGTGGGCGCGGCCGTGGCGGTGGGGGTCGGGGTGGCGGGCGGTGCGGTGGGCTTCTCACAGCTCACCGAGGCGACGGTGACCGTGCCGGTGACCTTGGCGACGTTCAGGTTCAACGGGTTCACCTCCACCCGCACCTCCAGCGCGGAGGCGGCGGCGGTGGTCGAGGTGGTGGTCCGCTTGGAGAACTCCACCGAAACGCTGCCGACCAGCGGCACGTCCACCCTGGTCGGGCCGTAGAGGCCGACGGTGACGGGCTTGCCGAGCACCGTCAGCCGGACGGGGGCGACGACGTCGGCGGTCGGCTGCCCGTCGACCGGGCAGGTCGCCTCGGCGCTCATCGCCTCCAGGCCGAGCAGGGCGGTGGCGGGCAGACCGGGGGCGTGCACGTCGGCGTTGACCAGCTTGACGGAGGCGGCGGTGCCCCGGGCGTCGGCCCGCACCACGGAGGTGCCGACGTCGGCCTTGACCAGGGTGACCGGGCCCTGCTGGTCGACGCCGTCCACCGTGGCGGTGAGCATCGAACCGCCGCCGGTGACGGGCCGCGGGGAGGCCGTCCGCTGTGCGGGTGTCTCGACCTTGTTGAGCGCGATGTTCACCGGGACGTCCACGGCCTTGTTCAGCAGGCTGACGTCCAGGTCGAGCTCCGCGGTGACGGCCCGCGCCCTGCCGGGTGACGGGGTGGGCGCGGGCGCCGTCGGGGCGGCCTGGGCGGGCGGGACGGTGAGCAGGGTACAGACTCCGGCGACGGCGACTGCGGAAACGATTCGGCGAGCAGACATGGCGGTACCCCCACAGGGCTGAAAGGATGAGCCGCCAGTCTTCTCAAACGATCCGTCATATGAGTAACACAGAACGCGATTTCACCCGTTGGAGTGAGATCGACGTTCGCGGATGACCGGACTCTGTCAGGACCTGCCCGCCCGGGACACGCCCTACGGCAGCCGCCAGTCCACCGGCTGCGCCCCCTGCCGCGCCAGCAGCTCGTTCGCCCGGCTGAACGGCCGCGACCCGAAGAAGCCGCCACTGGCCGAGTACGGGCTCGGGTGCGCCGACTCGATCGCCGGCACCTCCCCGAGCAGCGGCCGCAGGTTGCGGGCGTCGCGCCCCCACAGGATCGCCACCAGCGGGCCGCCGCGCGCCGTCAGCGCCCGGATCGCCTGCTCGGTGACCTCCTCCCAGCCCTTGCCGCGGTGCGCGGCGGGTTTGCGCGGCGCGGTGGTCAGCGCACGGTTGAGCAGCAGCACGCCCTGCCGCGTCCACGGGGTGAGGTCACCGTTGGACGGCTGCGGGAGGCCGAGGTCGGTGCCGTACTCCTGGAAGATGTTGATCAGGCTCGCCGGGACGGGCCGGACCTCCGGCGCCACCGAGAAGCTCAGCCCCACGGCGTGGCCCGGGGTCGGGTACGGGTCCTGCCCGACGATCAGCACCCGCACGTCGGCGAAGGGCTGCTGGAAGGCCCGCAGCACGTTCGGCCCGGACGGCAGGTAGGTGCGGCCGGCGGCCAGCTCGGCGCGCAGGAAGTCGCCCATGGCGGCGACCCGCCCGGCGACGGGCTCCAGGGCGGTGGCCCAACCGGGCTCGACGATCTCGTTCAGTGGACGCGGTGCCATGACGGCACCCTATCGGCCTACCCCGACAGCGCGTTCAGCGGATGATCATGCCGCGGCCATGACCCGCCGCGGGCGCGGGCGGCGCCGCGGACCCCGGGAGGGCCCGGCCGGTCGCGTCGCACACCCGGCGGCGGTCGTCGGACCCGCCCTACCCGACGGGCCGCCCGCGCAGCACCACCAGCCGCGGGTCGGCGAGCACCCGGACGTCCGCCCTCGGGTCCTCCCCGTACACCACGAGGTCCGCCGGCGCGCCCTCCTCCAGCCCCGGCCTCCCCAGCCACTCCCGGGCGCCCCAACTCGCCGCCGACAGCGCCTCGGCCGGGCTCAGCCCGGCCTTCACCAGCTCCGCCACCTCGTCGGCGACCAGCCCGTGCGCGAGCGAGCCGCCCGCGTCCGTGCCGACGAAGATCGGGACGCCCGCGTCGCGCGCCGCGCCCACGGTGTCGTACCGGCGCTCGTGCAGCCGCCGCATGTGGGCCGCCCAGGCCGGGAACCTGGCCTCGCCGCCCGCCGCCAGGCCCGGGAAGGTCGCGATGTTGACCAGCGTCGGGACGATGGCGACCCCGCGCTCGGCGAAGACCGGGATCAGCTCCTCGGTCAGCCCGGTGGCGTGCTCGACGCAGTCGATGCCGGCCGCCAGCAGGTCCGGCAGCGACTCGGCGGCGAAGCAGTGCGCCGTGACCCGCGCACCCTCCTCGTGCGCCGCCGCAATCGCCTCGACCAGCGCGTCGCCCGGCCAGCAGGCGGCCAGGTCCCCGCGCTCGCGGTCGATCCAGTCGCCGACCAGCTTGACCCAGCCGTCGCCGCGCCGGGCCTCCGCCCGCACGTACGCGGCGAGGTCCCCGGGCTCGATCTCGTGCGCGTAGTTGCGGATGTAGCGGCGGGTGCGGGCGATGTGCCGGCCGGCCCGGATGATCCGCGGCAGGTCCTCGCGCTCGTCGATCCAGCGGGTGTCGGCGGCCGAGCCGGCGTCGCGGATCAGCAGGGTGCCGGCGTCCCGGTCGGTGAGCGCCTGCTTCTCGCTGGTCTCCGCGTCGACGGCGCCGTGCGCGTCCAGGCCGACGTGGCAGTGGGCGTCCACCAGGCCGGGCAGCACCCATCCGGTCACCGTCCGGACGTCCTCGGCGCCGGGCGGGCGGGTGAAGCTCACCCGGCCGTCCACCACCCAGAGTTCGTCCCGGACGTCCTCCGGACCGACCAGCACCCGACCCCGCACGTGCAGCACCGCGCCATCGCTCATGGCCGCACTCTACCGACGGGGGCGTTCCCCGTGACCGGTGCGCATGCGGCAGACTCGTTCCCGTCCCAACCACCCGTGTGAGAGGCCCCGCGACGTGAGCGAGCGCAGCGAGCGATTCATGGAAAGGCGCGCACGGGCGAACGCCCCTGCCGAGCGAAGCGGGGCGGGAGCATGAGCGCCTTCCTCGACCTCCCCCCGCTCGGCGCCGCCGACTTCGCCGCGATCGAGGACAAGGTGGCCGCGCTGCTGCACACCGGCGCCGACGTCATCGTCACCCAGGGCGAGGCCCTGCTGCCGCTGGAGGCGGCGATCCGCGGCGCCGCGCACCCGGGCTCCACCGCGCTCAACATCGTCACCGGCCCGTACGGGCAGACCTTCGGCGGCTGGCTGCGCTCCTGCGGGGCCGAGGTCGTCGACCTCGCCGTCCCCTTCCACGGCGCGGTGAGCGCGCAGCAGGTGGCCGGGGCGCTGGAGGCCCACCCGGAGATCGACTTCGTCTCCCTGGTCCACGCGGAGGCCGCCACCGGCAACACCAACCCGGTCGCGGAGATCGCGGCCGTCGTCCGCGAGCACGGCGCCCTGCTGATGCTGGACGCGGTGGCCTCCGTCGCCGCCGAGCCGCTGCTCACCGACGAGTGGGGCGTCGACCTCTGCGTGATCGGCGGGCAGAAGGCCATGGGCGGCCCCGCCGGGGTCTCCGCGGTCTCGGTGTCCGGGCGCGCCTGGGAGCGGATCGCCGCCAACCCGGCCGCACCGCGCCGCTCCTACCTCTCCCTGCTGGACTGGAAGGAGCGCTGGACGGACGCCGGACGCACCGTGCTCCCGCACGCCCCGGCCCAGTTGGAGATGCTCGCGCTCGGCGCCTGCCTCGACCGCATCGCCGCAGACGGCCTGCCCGCCGTGATCGCCCGCCACCGCGCTGCCTCCGCCGCCACCCGGGCCGGCGTCCGCGCCCTCGGCACCCTCAGCCCGTTCGTCCCGGACGACGCCCACGCCGCCCCCGTCGCCACCACCCTTCGCACCCCGGACGGCGTCGACGCCACCGCCCTCGCCGCCCGGCTCGACCCGGCCCTGCCCCTCCAGCCGGGCGGCGGCGCGCTCGCGGCGTCGATGCTGCGCGTCAACCACTACGGGGCGGCCGCCTCGCTGGACACCGTCCTGGCCTGCCTGACCGCCCTCGCCGCCGCCACCGGCGCCGCGGCGGCCCCCGCCCTCGCCGCCGCCGGGGAGGCCTGGACGGCCGCCGTGTGACGCACGCGCGGCGGCCCCCGGGGAGAGGTCCCCGGGGGCCGCCGCGCCGCGTCGGCTCAGTGCCCGCCCGCGTCCACCACCTCGACGCCGCGGATGTTCCGCTCGATCTCCTCCGCCGGCAGCGCGATCGCCAGCGCCCAGTAGTAGATCACCAGCGAGAACACCACCACGACGAGGATGTCCCACCAGAGCGGCAGGTTGCCCCGGGCGCCCTCGCCGAAGGTGCCCTGCCAGGAGATCAGACCCATGCCGACCAGGTAGACCGGCAGCCACTGCCCCGCCCGGAAGTCCATCCGCGGCGCGTTCGGGACCCCGGTCCGCGCGGCGTACACCGAGTACCCGCCGAGCAGCGCGTAGCCGATGACGATCGCCAGGCCGAGCCGCCACAGGGTGTCCCAGCCCGACCAGTAGATGACCAGGCTGGCCACCACGAAGGCCAGCGGCGAGATGATCGTGCCGCCGGGCAGGTGGTACGAGCGCTCCATCGACGGCAGCCGCTTGCGCAGCACGCCGAAGGCCAGCGGCGCGCCCGCGTACATCAGCACGACGGCCGAGGTGATGAACCCGACCAGCCGCTGCCAGCTCGGGAAGGGCAGGAAGCAGATCACGCCGGCGACCCAGGCGATGATCAGGCCGAGCCAGGGCACCGAGCGCTTGTCGGTGTACTGCAGCGCCTGCGGCGCGTAGCCGTTGCGGCTCAGGCCGTACGTCACCCGGGAGCTGGAGGTGATGTAGACCAGGCCGGTGCCGGCCGGCGAGATGATCGCGTCGATGAAGAGCAGGGTGGCCAGCCAGCCCAGCCCGATCAGCGTCGACAGGCCCGCGAAGGGCCCGCTGATGCCGGGGTAGGTGAGCGTCCCCCAGCCGCCGGCGAAGGTCTCCGGGGGCAGCGCGCCGATGAAGACCACCTGCAGCATGACGTAGACGATCGTGCCGATGACGACCGAGCCGAGGACGGCCCGCGGGATGTCCCGGCGGGGGTTGCGGCTCTCGCCGGCCCACTGGATGGCCTGTTCGAAGCCGAGCAGGGCGAAGATCACCCCGCTGGTGCTGATCGCGGCGAGCACGCCCTTGGCACCCTCCGGCGCGAAGCCGTGCACGCTGAAGTTGGAGCCGTGGAACTCGGTGAACCCGAGCGCGAAGATGGTCAGGACGGGGATGGCGACCTTCCACACCGTGGCCACGCTGTTGGTGTGCGCGAGGAGCCGGACACCGAGGAAGTTGATCGCGACGAAGAGCCCCATCAGCGCGGCCGCGACGACGAAGCCGGTGCCGGTGAGGGTCAGGTTCTCGTTCAGCAGGCCGTCCGCCCAGGACCAGTGCTGGGCGTAGTTGATCATCGCCTGCACCTCGATCGGTGCGATGGTCGCCGCCTGCAGCCAGGTGAACCAGCCGAAGGACATCCCGGCGAAGCCGCCGAAGGCGTAGTGCGGGTAGCGTGCGGTGCCGCCCGCCACGGGGAACAGCCCGCCCAGCTCGGCGTGCACCAGCGCCAGCAGGATGATCGCCAGCGCGCCGACCCCCCACGACACCAGCGCCGCGGGGCCCGCCGCCACCGCGGCCTTCTGCGCCCCGAACAGCCAGCCGGAGCCGATGATCGCCCCGACCGAGGCCCAGAGCAGCCCGATCACGCCGACTTCGCGTTTGAGTCCGGTGTGCCCCGAACCCGTCGGGGCCTCAGTAGTGGGATGAGCCATGGGCCGATCGCCTCTCACGTCAGGGGAATCCACCCCGACAGTGCCGCAGTGGCACGGCTCCCCCGCCGCGAGACGCGCCCCGGGCCCGCCGCCTCACCCGAACGGCCGCGCCGGGCTCGCCGGACGGGCCGGGGAGGGGCCCCGGGAGAGGCCGGGGAAGGCCCGGGGCCGGCCGGCGAGCGGACCCCGGCCCGGCCCGGCCGGATGTTAGGAGGGCACCTCGGCGAGCCGGCGGAACGCGCGGACGCGGCCGGCGAGGGTCTCCGGGTCCACGGTGTCCCCGTGGACGCCGACGGCGAGGGAGGCCGCCATGCTGCCGTCCGCCCAGGCGCAGGCGGTGACCTCGCCCCCCTCGAAGCCGGCCCGGCCGCACTTCATGACGCCGCCGCGGTCGCCCGGGTCGACGTCGTGCAGGTCGGTGAAGGCGAAGCCCTCCTTGCCGAGCCGGGCGACCACTGCGTCGATCTCCGACGAGGGCAGGAAGATGTGCCGCTCGTCGACGGTCACGGAGGCGAACCGGTCCTGGTCGGCGCTCACGTAGCCGGTGTCGGAGGTGCCGGAGCCGGAGCCGAGCCTGGTCCGCTTCTGCCGGGAGTACTCGGGCGAGAGCGGCATCCCGTCGAACTCCTTCGGCGCGCTGTACGCGTACGCGCCCAGGTTCGCGAAGTTGTCGGCGAAGGCGACGCCGAAGCCGCCGGCGCCGAGGACGAGGACGGCCGCGACGGTCAGCCAGAGCCGACGGCGGGAGCGGGGGGCGGCGGGGAGGGGCGGAGCGGCCGGGGTGACGTCCACCAGGGCCTCGGCCGGATTCTGATCTTGATCGAGCACCGGCACATCCGACCAGGTCGGGGCGATGGGCGCAAGGGATTTGGGGACGGTCTCGACGGACAGTTCCCCGGCCGTTCACCCGGCGGGCACGCAGAACTCACCGAAGGGCGGCAGGCTCCAGGCCGACGGGCAAAGTTGGCTATACAACTTTGCCCGCTGGGCCACCGTCGAGGAGGAGACCACCATGTCCGAGCTGCCGCCCTACTGGCTGCGCGACAACTGCCCGTGCACCGAGTGCCGGGACCACCGCAACGGACAGAAGCTGTTCCGGGTCGGCGACCTGCCGGAGGACCTGACCATCGCCGCGAGCAAGGAGATCGGTCCGGACCTCGAGGTGCTCTGGTCGGACGGGCACCGGTCGCGCTACCCGCTGGCCTGGCTCGGGGAGACCGACCACGGCGACGGGCGGACGGAGGAGGGCAAGCGGCTCTGGGCGGCGGCGGACTTCGCCCGCGGCATCCCGGAGGCCGGCTGGGAGGAGTACCTGACCGACCCCGCCGAACGGGCCGCCGTCCTCGCCGCCGTCCGGCACAGCGGGTTCGCCGTGCTGCGCGGGGTGCCCGCGGTGGAGGGACAGGTCCTGCGGGTCGCCGAGAGCTTCGGGTACGTCCGGGTCACCAACTACGGCGAACTGTTCGACGTCCGGGTCGAGCCGGACCCGAACAACCTCGCCTTCACCAGCGCCGCCATCGCCCCGCACACCGACAACCCCTACCGCGACCCGGTGCCGACGCTCCAGCTGCTGCACTGCCTCGAGAACTCGGCGACCGGCGGCGACTCCGGCCTGGTCGACGGGTTCAAGGCGGCCGCCGTGCTGCGCGCGGAGTCACCGGCCGACTTCGCCCTGCTGACCGGCACACCCGTCCCCTTCGTCTTCCGCGACCGCCGCACCGAGCTGCGCGCCGACCGCCCGCTGATCGACGTGGACGCGCTCGGCCGGATCCGCGAGGTGCGCTTCAACAACCGCTCGATCGGCACCCTGCGCGTCGGCGACCGGGAGGCCTTCTACGCCGCGTACCGCCGGTTCGCCGCGATCACCCTGCGCCCCGAGCTGCAGCTCGCCTTCCGGCTCGGCCCCGGCGACTGCCTGGTCTTCGACAACACCCGCCTGCTGCACGCCCGGACGGCCTTCCGGCAGGACGGCCACCGGCACCTCCAGGGCTGCTACGCCGACCTGGACTCGCTCGCCAGCACCCTCGCCGTGCTGCACCGCCGCTCCGCCGCGCTGGACGCGATCGCCGCCCTGTTCGCCGGCGAGGGTGCCGGGGAGTACCTGGGCGAGGAGGTCACCATGGCCGAGCACATGCTGCAGGCCGCCGCCGCGGCGGAGGCGGCCGGCGCGCCGGAGCACCTGGTCGCCGCCGCACTGCTGCACGACCTCGGCCACTTCCGGGGCACCCTGCACGGGCGGGACCTGATGGAGGGGCGGGACAACCGGCACAGCGACACCGGTGCCGACTGGCTGGCCCAGTGGTTCGGCCCGGAGGTGACGGAGCCGGTCCGGCTGCACGTCGCCGCCAAGCGCTACCTGTGCGCGGTCGAGCCGGGCTACCGGGAGCGGCTGTCCGAGGCGTCCGAGTACACCCTCACCGTCCAGGGCGGCCCGATGGACGGCCCGCAGGCCGCCGCCTTCGCCGAACTGCCCGGCGCGGCCGACGCGGTGGCCGTCCGCCGCTGGGACGAGCAGGCGAAGGTGGCCGGCGCCGGGACGCCCGGCTTCGACCACTACCGCCCGCTGCTCGCCGCCCTGATGCGCTGACGCCGGTGCCCGCGACGCACCCGGGTGGCGGTGCGCCCGCACGCTGATGCGCCGGGTGCACGGCCCGACCGCCCGGCCGGAGCCCGGGAGGGGGCTCAGTCCCCTTCCCGGGCGTGCCGCGAGAGCGCCGACGTGGCCAGCGAGTTGTGCACGCTGAAGGCCACCGTCCCGGGCAGGTAGCGGTCCTGGGACCACTCCACCGGCGTGCCGGTCGGGTCCGTGGTGCGCCGCCGCTCGCGCAGCAGCGGGCTGCCGCGCCGGCAGCCCAGCAGCCGGGCGTCCTCGGCGTTGGCGGCCACGATGTCGATGGTGTGGTCGGCGTCGGTGAACAGGATGCCGTGCTCGCGCAGGACCTCGGTGTGCGAGACGACGTCCGGCGGCAGCTCGGCGACGATCTCGCCGACCCGCGGCGGGTAGACCGTCCGCTCGACCATCACCGGCGCGCCGGAGAGGGTCCGCAGGCGGACCGTCACGTACACGTCGGCGCCGGGCTCCAGGCGCAGCTGCTCGCGCTCGGCGGCGTCCGCCGGGCGGCGGACCAGCGAGTCCAGGATGCCGCCGGGCTCCTCGCCCATCGAGTAGGCCCAGTGCGTGAAGCTGAGCAGCTCGGAGAAGCTCTGCACCCGGGCGCCGCCCAGCACCACCCGCCGGGTGCCGCGGCGGGAGGTGACCAGCCCGTCGGAGCGCAGGACGGCGAGCGCCTGGCGGACGGTGCCGCGGGAGACGCCGTACTGCTCGGCGAGGGCGCCCTCGGCGGGCAGGCGCCCGGCCTCGCCGAACGCGCCGGTGGTGATGGCCTCGCGCAGGTCGGCGGCCACCTTCCGGTACAGGGCGCCGGACGCACGGTCCCCGGTCGCGGCGGGCCGCCGCTCGGGGGCGGGGCGCTGCTCGGCCGCGGGGCGCTGCTCGGCCGCGGGGCGCTCGGGCTCAAGTGCCACGTCAGTCAATGTCCCTCCTGGGGCGGTGTCCTGCGCAACCGTGCCGGCGCGGACAGGCCGACCCTATCCGGCTGCGCCTTCGAAGCATCGCACCGAACGGATCACGCTCCGGCGGCCGGATTCCACCGTTCCCGCAGCCGACCCCGGTTCTGGGCCGTCCGTTCACCTTCCCGTCACCGGACTCCGGCGTACTTACCTCCGTCAGCGAAGTTGGCTAGTCAACTCGGACGGCCTCGAACGGCAGTCCGGGACGGCTCCGGGCGGCTCACCCCCCCTCACCCGGACGGCCACTCGCCAGATCCCCCGATCAAGACACCCCCTGCAGTTCCCCCTTCTCAGGAGACTGACCCGTGTCCGTGCACCGCGCCCGTTCCGCCGCCTTCGCGGCCGTCCTGACCGCCGCTGCGCTGTCCCTCACCGCCTGCGGTTCCGCCGGCTCCTCCGCGAAGTCCGGCGACGCCGCGGGCGGCAAGAGCGCCAAGACCGCCACCTCGATCGCCGACTTCGGCGGGATGGACGCCCTGGTCGCCGCCGCCAAGAAGGAGGGCAAGCTGCACGTCATCACGCTGCCCCGCGACTGGGCGAACTACGGCAAGCTGATGGACGACTTCAAGGCGAAGTACGGCATCGAGATCGAGGACGAGAACCCGGACGGCTCCAGCCAGGACGAGATCAACGCGATCACCTCCCGCAAGGGCCAGGACCGCGCCCCCGACGTCGTCGACCTCGGCTCCGCCTTCGCGATCAGCGCCGGCAAGCAGGGCCTGCTGGCCCCCTACAAGGTCGTCGACTTCGACAAGATCCCGGCCACCATGAAGGACGCCAACGGTCTGAGCTACAACGACTACGGCGGCTACATGTCGATCGGCTGCGACGCCAAGAAGGTCGCCGCCTGCCCGAAGACCTTCGCCGACCTGCTCAAGCCCGAGTACAAGGGCATGGTCGCCCTGAACGGCAACCCGACCAAGGCCGGTGCCGCGTTCGGCGCCGTCTACGCCGCGGCCCTCGCCAACGGCGGCTCGCTGGACAACATCCAGCCCGGCATCGACTTCTTCGGCAAGGTGAAGCAGGCCGGGAACTTCAACCCGGTCGAGGTCACCCCGGCGACCATCGAGAAGGGCGAGACCCCGATCAGCATCGACTGGTCGTACCTGAACGCCGGCTACGCCGTGAAGTTCAAGGACAAGGGCCTCGACTGGCAGGTGGCCATCCCGTCGGACGGCTCCTACGCCCAGTACTACAACCAGGCCATCAACAAGGACGCGCCGCACCCGGCCGCCGCCCGCCTGTGGGAGGAGTACCTCTACAGCGCCGCCGGCCAGAACGGCTTCATGGGCGGCTTCGCCACCCCGGCCCTGTTCGACGCCATGAAGACCGCCGGCACCCTCGACGCCGACGCCGCCTCGAAGCTGCCGCCGGTCGAGAAGCCCTTCACCACCTTCCCGACCCCGGACCAGACCGACGCGGCCAAGAAGGTCGTGACCGAGAACTGGGCCAAGGCGATCGCGGGCTGACCTGACGATGACCACGGCTCCCACCCCGGTGCCGGCCAGCGCCTCCGCCGCCCAGCGCGGCGGGGGCGCCCCCGGCCCCGTCTCCCCCAGCTCCCCGGCCGCCACGGCGGCCCCCGCCCCCACGACCACCACCGGGACCGCCGCCGGGCGCCGGTCCCCCCGCCCCGCCAGGGGCCGGGCCGGCCGCAGCCGGGCCTGGCTGGCCGCCCTGCCCCTGCTGCTGTTCTTCGTGATCGGCTTCGGACTGCCCGCCGTCGCGATCGCCATCGGCGCGTTCACCACCTCCACCGACGCCCCCGACGGCGGCGGCACCTTCACCACCGACAACCTCACCGGTTCGCTCCAGGGCGCCTACTTCACCGCCCTGTGGGGCAGCGTCAAGCTCTCCCTGCTGACCGCGCTGATCGCCACCGTGGTCGGCCTGCCGCTGGCCCAGGCCGTCGCCACCTCCCGGTTCCGGGTCTTCCGCGAGGCCGTGCTCTCCGCCTCCGGGGTGCTCGCCAACTTCGGCGGCGTGCCGCTCGCCTTCATGTTCGTCGCCACCCTCGGCAACTCCGGCGAGGTCACCAAGCGGCTCGGCCTGACCAAGCACGGCTGGAACCTCTACACCTTCTCCGGCCTCTCGGTGGTCTACCTGTACTTCCTCGTCCCGCTGATGGTCATCACCATCACCCCCGCCTTGGAAGGCCTGCGGGTGCAGTGGCGCGAGGCGGCGTACAACAACGGCGCCACCGTCGTGCAGTACTGGCGGCACGTGGCCCTGCCGGTGCTGGTGCCCTCGCTGCTCGGCGGCTTCGTGCTGCTGTTCGGCGCCTCCTTCGCCGCGTACGCCACCGCCGAGGCCATGGTCGGCAGCTCGGTGCCGCTGATCTCGATGCAGATCGGCGACGCGCTGTCCGGCAACGTCCTGGTCGGCCAGGGCAACCTCGCCCTCGCCCTCGGCCTCGACATGATCGTGGTCGCCTGCCTGGTGATGGCCGTGTACCTGCCCCTTCAGCGCCGGAGTGCCAAGTGGCTCGCCTGATCAACCGCATCCGTCCCGGCCGCGGCCTCGTCCTGCTGCTCTGCGGCGTCTACTTCGCCGTCCCGATGGCCGCGTCGGTGTACTTCAGCGTCGACGACACCAAGGGCGGGGTCACCTTCCGCGCCTACACCGAACTGCTGAACGCCCCCGGCTTCACGGACAGCCTGGTGCTGAGCCTCGAACTGGCCGGCGTCACCGTGGCGGTGCTGCTGCTCCTGCTCGTCCCCGCGATGCTCGCGGCCCGGCTCGGCGCGCCGAAGCTGCGCCCGGTGATCGAGGTGATGTGCTCGATGCCGCTGGTCGTCCCGGTGGTCGCGCTCACCACCGGCATCATCGGCGTGCTGCGCTGGGGCCCGGACTACCTGCAGGACACCCCGTTCTTCCAGACCATCGTGGCCATCCAGGACCCGGCCTTCCCGATCGTGCTGGTCATCGCCTACGTGCTGATGGCCCTGCCGTTCGCCTACCGGGCGCTGGACGCGGGCCTGCGCGGCGTGGACGTCACCACCCTGGTCGAGGCCGCCCGCAACTGCGGCGCCGGCTGGCTGCGCGCCGTGTTCACCGTCGTACTGCCCAACCTGCGCAGCGCGCTGCTGAACGCGGCCGTGCTCACCGTCGCCCTGGTGCTCGGCGAGTTCACCACCGCCTCCATCCTCGGCTTCGCCCCCTTCTCGGTGTGGATCAACTCCAACGGCAAGAGCGACGGCCAGATGTCCGTCGCCGTCTCGATGCTCAGCCTGCTGATCGTCTGGGTCGTCCTGCTGCTGATGTCCGCCGCGGGCCGCGGCCGCAAGGCCGCCCGCTCCTAGGCACCACCCCCCTAGGGCTTGTCCGAGGAACCCCGAACCACCCCACGCCTTCCAGGAGTTACCAGCCATGACCACGGCCCCCGCCCCCGTCGCCGGAGTCGCGCTCGCCCCCGGCGGCGCCACCGTCGAGTTCCGCTCGCTGCGCCGCGCGTTCGGCACCACCACGGCCCTGGACGGCCTGGACCTCACCGTCCACCCCGGCGAACTGCTCGCCCTCCTCGGCCCCTCCGGCTGCGGCAAGACCACCGCGCTGCGCATCCTGGCCGGCTTCGAGCAGCACGACTCGGGCGAGGTCCTGGTCGACGGCCAGGACATCACCGCGATCCCCGCGCACAAGCGCGACGCCGGCATGGTCTTCCAGTCGTACAGCCTCTTCCCGCACCTGAGCGCCCTGGACAACGTCGCCTTCGGCCTGCGGATGCGCGGCGCCGGCAAGGCCGACCGCCGCAAGCGCGCCCAGGAACTGCTGGAACTGGTCGGCCTGCCGCACCGCGCCGAGCACTACCCGCACCAGATGTCCGGCGGCCAGCAGCAGCGCATCGCGCTCGCCCGGGCGCTCGCCCTGCAGCCGCGCGTCCTGCTGCTCGACGAGCCGTTGTCCGCCCTGGACGCCAAGGTCCGGCTCCAGCTGCGCGAGGAGATCCGCCGTCTCCAGCAGGAGCTGGGGATCACCACCCTGTTCGTCACCCACGACCAGGAGGAGGCGCTGTCGATGGCCGACCGCGTCGCGGTGCTGCGCGCCGGCCGGCTGGAGCAGTGCGCCACGCCGTCCGAGCTGTACGGCCGCCCGGCCACCGCCTTCGTCGCCGAGTTCGTCGGCACCATGAGCCGCATCCCGTGCACCCGCACCTCCGACGGCGTCGAGGTGCTCGGCCGCCGGCACGCCGTGGACGGCGAGCTGCCGGCCGGCGGCGAGCTGCAGGTGCTGGTCCGCCCGGAGAACGTCACCCTGACGCCGGCCGAGCACGGCCCGGCGCTGGTCGTCGCCGCCTCCTTCCTGGGCGCCGTCACCCGGCTCACCGTCCGCCTCGACGACGGCACCGAGGTCAAGGCCGACCTGCCCACCGAGGCCACCGCCGCCCTGCCGGCCGGCTCGCGCGCCGAGCTGTCCCTGCCGGAGCGCCCGGTGCTGGTGGACCGCCGCGCCTGACCGACCTGCCCGACCGCTGCGCCCGACCGCGGGGCCGCCCGGCCCCCGGCCCGGCCCCGCCGAGCCCCCACCGGGGGGCCGGATGGCCCGCCGCGCGGCCGTCTGAAACCCTCGTACCGCCACCCGATGGACCACCGAAGGTACCGCCATGCCTGAAACCGCCCCCGGGACGCCCCCCGGGACCGTCCTGCCCGCCGCCGTCCTGTTCGACATGGACGGCACCCTGGTCGACACCGAACAGCTCTGGTGGCAGGCCGCCGCCGAGCTCGCCGAGGAGCTGCACCGCCCGCTCACCGACCAGGACGCCCCCGAGGTGCTCGGCCAGGCCGTCGAGCACACCGCCGCCCACCTGCACAGGGTCAGCGGCACCGACCTCAGCGAGGCCGAACTCGCCGACCGCCTCGGCGAGTCCTTCGCCGGCAAGGTCGCCGCCGAGACGGTCCCGCGCCCCGGCGCGCTCACCCTGCTCGCCTCGCTGCGGGACGCCCGGGTGCCCACCGCGCTGGTCTCCGCCTCGCCGCGCCGGGTGGTCGAACTGGTGCTCTCCGCCATCGGCCGGGACTGGTTCGCCGTCACCCTCGCCGCCGAGGACACCCCGCGCACCAAGCCCGCACCGGACCCGTACCTGGCCGCCGCCGAGCGGCTCGGCCTGGACCCGACCGTCTGCGTCGCCGTCGAGGACACCCCCACCGGGGTCGCCTCCGCCTCCGCGGCCGGCTGCGCCGTGCTCGCCGTGCCCTCCACCGCGACGCCCATGCCGGACGGCGCCCGGATCACCCTGCTCGGCAGCCTCGAGCAGGCCGACCTCGCGCTGCTCGGGCGGCTCGGCACCGACCGGGCCGTCTGACGCCATGCCCTACCTCCTGCTCGCCCTCGCCATCGTGAGCGAGGTCTGCGCCACCAGCTGCCTGAAGCTCACCGAAGGGTTCTCCCGCCTCTGGCCGAGCGTCGGGGTCGCGATCGGCTACGTGCTGTCCTTCGTCCTGCTCGGCCGGGCGCTCAAGCACATCCCGGTCTCGGTCGCCTACGCCGTCTGGTCGGGGGCCGGGACGGCCGCGGTCGCCGGGATCGGCGTGGTCGCCTTCGGCGAGTCCCTGGGCCGCCTGCAGTGGCTGGGGATCGCGCTGGTGATCGTCGGCGTCGTCGTGCTCAACCTCCGCAACAGCCACTGACCGGCCACGTGACGGCCCGTCACCGCTGAACCGCCCGCACCGGACCCGGGCCGGAGCGGGGCGCCGGACCACCCGACGCCCCGCCCCGGCCCGTCCGCCACCCCGCCCCCACGACGCACCCCGGGCCCCGCGGACGCAAAGGCTCCGTAGAAGGCCCGTAAAGATCCCGTCACACCCGCCGGAACCCGCCCCCGAAGCCCCTCGCCCGCCCGCGGAGCACGACTATGCTCACCCGGTCCGACACGGCGATCACCGGGGGAGAAGATGGCCGACTTCACGGTCAGTAACACCGTCCTCGGCTCGGCCGGCACCGCCGTCGGCGGGGGGAAGGCCAACGCCGTCATCGGCACCGTGTCCACGGTCGGCAACCTGCTGGGCCTCGGCGGATGGGCGGCCGGATATGGACGATGAGGCCACCCCGCCGCTCTGGATCACCCTGCCCGGGGGCTTCACCGCCATCGACCTCGACGAGGACCCCGGCGACCGGATGGCCCGCTCGGCCGAACGACTGGACACCCTCTTCCCCGGCGTCGGCGCCGAGCAGAAACTCGGCGCGGTGATCGCCGCCGAGACCGCCCTGCAGGCCCAGCTGCGCGAGGGCGCCGTCCACGTCTCCAGCTGTCTGGTCCGGGCCGTGGACGGCGAACCCCTCCACGGCGTGCTCACCGTCTTCCTCCGCCCCGAGGACACGGGCCCGGTCGGAAGCTACCCCGCCCGCGTGGCCGAGGAGTTGGCCGAGCTCTGGCCCGGCGCCGACGTCGGGGTCGTCGACCACCCGGCCGGCCGCGCCGCCCTCAGCGCCCGCCAGGTCGCCGTCCCCGTCCCCGGCGCGGTCTGGGGGGTGACCGAGTCCACCGTCAGCACGGTGCGTCAGCTCGAACTGCTCCTCCCCCACCCGTGGAGCCCGCACGTCGTCGCCGCCGTCTTCACCACCGAGGACGTCGACCACTGGGACGAGTGGCTGCCCCTCCTGGCCACCGCCCTCCGCGGGATCTCCTTCCACCCTCCCCGCGACGAGAGCCGCGACGCCCTGCCCCCCGACCAGTGGGACACCATCCGCCAGGCCTTCGGATGACGGCCGCCGCCCCGCGTCCCGGGCCCGGACCCCGCCGCGGCTCCGTCGGGCTGACCATCGTCCTCGCACTGGCCGCACCGCTGTCGATCGTCGCCACCGCGGCCGCCTACGGGTCCCACGGCTGGCCGGCCGGCCTGGGCGTCCTGCTCCTGTGCACGGCCGGCCTGTCGGCGGGCCTCGGCAGGCTCGCCGGCGGGACCCCGGGTTGCCTCGCCGCCCTGATCGCCCCGCTCGTGCTCCTGGTGGCCGCCGCCGCGGCGGGAAACGTCCGCGACGACGTGGTGCTGAGCAGCGGGCCGACGGTGACCGCCCGCATCACCGGCGTGGAACGCACCCCGGGCACCCGCGACCCCTCCTGGGACTACGCCCTGGTGACCGCCGACGGCACCCCCGTCCCCGGCGGGCGCCTCAACCAGCGCGTCCAGACCCTGCGGGTCGGCGACCAGGTCACCGTCCGTCTCGCCCTCGACGGCACCGCGAGACCGAAGCGGCCCGAGGAGATCGACCTCGGCACCGACCTGTTCTGGGCCACCGCGGTCCTGCTCACCACCGCCCTCACGGTGGTCGGCCTCGGCACCCTCGCCCGCCGTTCACACCGTGACCGGTAGCGTCGGTCGGCACCGGACTCCGTCACGACGCGGGCCACGAGCGGGGGAAGTCGGCCGGGCCGACTTCCCACGCCGGACACCCCCGAGGACACCCCTAGCCCCGCAGGACCCGGGCGCGGAGGTAGTTGCGGCGGCCGAAGTTGGGCTCGTCGACCGCCGTCAGCTCCTCGACCTGGAAGCGGTACAGCGCCGCCGCGCCGCCGCCGGTGAGGAACTGCCGCCGGACGGCCTCGTCCCGGGCGAAGGCCGGGTAGCGCCCCTGGTAGGCGGCCAGCGCCGCCTCCGCCTGCCGCCCCCAGGCCTCGCCCGCGCTGCCGGTCAGCTGGAGGCCGCGCAGCTGCTCGCCGAAGGCCGGTGGCGGCAGGAAGACGGTGGCGGCGGCGCGGGCCTCCTCGGCGAGGTGGTGGCTGTGCCGGGTGGAGCGCTCGCTGACGAAGTAGAGGACGAGGTCGTCGTCGTACGCGAAGAAGGCCAGGTTGGCGTGCGGGCCGTGTTCGTGCCCGGCGGTGGCGAGGGTGAGCACCATGGTCTCCTGGAGCAGGCCCTCGACGCCCTTGTGCGGCGACCCGCCCGGCCACTCCCCCTGCGTGATGTCGAGTCGGTACGGCATCGGCACTCCCTCCGCTGGCACGCCCGGCGCTCCCGCGCCCCGGCACGACTGAGCCGGGCGGGGCCCCCGCGGAGGGGTCCCACGCCCGGCTCACATGCTCTACCCGCCACCCCGGCCGAACAAGGGTCGGGCGGGTTACGGAATCAGTGCCGCGGCGTCTCGTACGGTGAGTGCCCGCGGGCCACCAGCGGCAGTGCGCCGGGGCCGAGCAACGGGCGCAGCGCGCCGCCCCGCATCCGGTCGACGAGCGGTCCGCAGCGCCGGGCGAGCGCGGCCAGCACGAGGGCGACGAGGACGCCGACCAGTGCGCCGACGGCCACGTCGTGCGGGTAGTGCACGCCGACCCAGACCCGGGAGGCGCCCATCAGCACGGCGAAGAGCCCGGCGATCCAGCCGAGCCGCCGGTCGACGAACCAGAGCGCGGTGGCGGCCGCGAAGGCGATGACCGTGTGGTTGCTGGGGAACGACCAGTCGCCGGTGCCCGGGCAGGCCTCCAGGGAGACGCTGCCGGGGATCTGGGCGCAGGGCCGGACCTCCTCGACAGTGCTCTTGAGGGCGGAGTTCGCGGCGTACGCGAGGACGACGATCACCGGCGAGGCCAGCACCCCGGCCATGACCGCCGAGTCGGCGCCGCGCGCCCGCCACCAGGCGTAGAGCATGAAGACGGCGAACAGGCCGAGTCCGACCGCGGACCACAGTCTGATCAGTTCGTCGAGCCAGTGCGGGGCCGCCTGGGCCCACTCGTTGACCCGGGTGTAGAGGCCGCCGTCGATGCCGCTGCCGTCGTACACGGCCAGGGCCCGGGAGGACATCACACGTCACCTCCGTGACGGCGCGCCTTACGGGCGCGGAACAGTTCGAGAACGATGGGGAGCACGGAGACAACTACTACCAGACCGATGATCGGTAGCAGATATTGGTCGATACTGGGGACGGACGATCCGAGCGCGTACCCGGCGAGCACCACCCCGACGGTCCAGACCGCTCCGCCGATCACCTGCCAGAGGGTGAACGAGCGCACCGGCACGTCGAGCACGCCGCAGAGCGGGTTGAGCACCGTCCGGACCACCGGGATGAAGCGGGCGAGCACGATCGCCTTGCCGTGGCCGTACTTGGCGAGCAGCTCCTCGGCCCGCCGGGCGCCCTCCTGGAGGCTCCGGCGCTTGGAGCGGCGCAGCAGGGCGGTGCCGCCGCGCCTGCCGATCAGGTAGCCGACCTGTGCGCCGAGCAGCGCCCCGGCCAGGGCCGCGGGAAGCACCTGGTAGAGCTCCAGCTGCGGGCCCTTGGTGGCGCCGGGGACGCAGAGCAGGCCGGCGGTGAACAGCAGCGAGTCTCCGGGCAGGAAGAAGCCCACCAGCAGGCCGGTCTCCGCGAAGAGGACGACGGCGATCCCGAGCGCGCCGAAGGCGGACAGCAGCGAGGACGCGTCCAGCGGGTTCACCGCGAGGTGGACGGCCGGATCGGGGGGGAACTGGAGCAAGGCTGGCGGACCTCCCGTACGTTGGGGGGCGGTTCGCAGCGGAACCCGCCCCGACCGTCTACAGTGACGTAGACGGTCTACATGACTGTAGACGAAACCTGGAGGAAGCGCCGCCATGTCCGACGTACCGTCCGCCCGCCGGCCCGCCGGCGAGTTGGAGGCCGAGGTGCTGGCCGCGCTCTGGGCGGCCGGGCAGCCGATGACGCCGCAGGACGTCCAGACGGCGCTCGGCGGGGACCTCGCCCGCACCACCATCGCCACGATCCTCGCCCGGCTGCACGACAAGGGCACCGTGGAGCGCACCCGCGCCGGCCGCGCCTACGCCTACACCCCGACCGTCCAGGACCCGGCCGGGCTCGCCGCCCGCCGGATGCACACCGAGCTCGGCCGCGAGGCCGACCGCTCCACCGTGCTGGCCCGCTTCGTCTCCGACCTCTCCGCCGAGGACGAGCAGTTGCTGCGCGCCCTCCTGGGCGACGGCCACCCCGGCACCGGGCCCGGCCCCGACGCCACCGGGCCCGACGCCACCGGGCCCGGCCCGGACGCCTCCGGGGCGGGCCGCCCGTGCTGATCGCCGTCTGGGCCCCGCTGCTGCTGCCGTTCCTGGCCGTTCCGCTCGCCCGCCGCCTCGCCGAGGCCCTGCCGCCCCGGGCCGCCGCCTGGACCCTGGCCGGCACGGCCGCCGTGCTGGCCGGCGGCACCCTCTGCTCGCTCGGCCTGCTCGCGGCCGCCGGGCTGCTGCAGCTGCCGCCGGTCGCCGCGCTCGGCCACCTGTCGCTGCCCTGGCTCACCGCCGCCGCCCCCGGAGCACCCCTGGCCGCGGCCGCGGCCGGGCTGGTGCTCGCCGTGCTGACCGCCCGGGCCGTCCGCACGGCCCGCCGCCACCGGCTGGAGCTGCGCACGGCCCGCGCCGCCGTCCCCGCCGCGTCCCCGGCCGCCGCCCAAGCCACCACCGCCACCGCCACCGCCACCACGACCGACGACCGGCATCCGGACACGCGCCCTCGACGCGCCACCGTGCGCCGGGCACGCACCCCGCGGGCCGCGCTGGCCCGCGCCCGGGCGCTGCTCCAGCCGGGCGAGCACCCGCTCGCCGTCCTCGACGACGAGCGCGCCGACGCCTTCGCCCTGCCCGGACGGCTGCCGCTGCCCGGTCGGCCCGCCGAACCCGGCCGGATCGTCGTCACCTCCGGCATGCTGCGCGCCCTCAGCGGGCCCGAGCGGGCCGCCCTGCTCGCCCACGAACGGGCCCACCTGGCCGCCCGCCACCACGTCTTCCTCGCCCTGGCCGAACACGCCGCCGACCTCCACCCCGCGCTCGGCGCCCTGCGCACGCCGCTCGGGTTCCACCTGGAGCGCTGGGCCGACGAGGTGGCGGCGGCCCGGGTCGGCGACCGCACGGTGACGGCCCACGCGGTCGGCCGGGCCGCCCTGGCCGCCGGCCGCTCCCCCTGGCCGGCCCGGCCCCGGCTGGTCCCCGCCGCGCACTCCGGGCCGGTCCCCCGCCGGGTGGCCGCCCTGCTCCAGCCCCGCCCGGCCGCCGCCGGGACCCGCCGCCGCGCGGTCGCGCTCGCGCTGGCGGCCTGCCTGGCCCTGAGCACCGCCGCCACGCTGGACGCCACCGCCGACCTGCACCACACGGTCGAGGCGGCCCAGCGCGGCAGCGGCGCGGAACGCTGACCCCGGGCCCGACACCCGGCACCCGGCACCCGCACGGCGCCCGCCGTCAGGCCCGACCGGCACCACAACGGCACCCCACCCGCGCCACCGGCAGCCACCCCGTCCCGACCCACCCGCGCGCTCCGCCCCGGCCCCCGCAACCACCCCCCGGCCACCGCGCCCCACGACCGTCCGGGGGCACGGCGTAGCCATCCCGGCCCGGCATGTCCACTCCCGTACCGCCCGGTATGCCGAGTTGGCAGACCCCATCCCCAGGAACCCACCGCACCCGTACTCTTTCGTCAGCGCGTCGGCCCCGGCGCGACCTCGAACGGCGGCGAGGAGCAACGCGAGTGCGGCAGACCGGACGGCAGTCCCGACGACCAGAGCGCCGCACCCCGCCGACCGCGACGGAGCTGGCCAAGGTCCACGACCGCACCCTCGCCGACGCCGCCGCCCGCGAACTGACCCAGCCCGCCTTCCCCGAGGCCGGCACCACCGGCCTGCTCGACCCCCGCCCCGAGATCGGCGACTCCTGGGCCCGGCTGCGGCGCCTGGGCCTCGACCCCGACGCCGGCGCGGCCGCCGTCCACCTCGGCCCCGCCGAGATCGAGCAGCGGCGCCGCGCGAGCGGCCTGGACTCCGTCATGCCGGTGCTGCGCGACACCCTGCTGGAGCCGGTCGGGCAGACCCCGCTGATCCTCGCCATCGCCGACGCCGAGGGCCACGTGCTCTGGCAGGAGGGCGAGCGCGGGCTGCGCCGCAGCGCCGACCGGATCGGCTTCCTCACCGGCGCCCGCTGGACGGAGGAGAGCGTCGGCACCAACGGGATCGCCGTCGCCCTGCGGGCCCAGCGCCCGATGCAGGTCCACTCCGCCGAGCACTACCTGCGCAGCCACCACTCCTGGACCTGCGTGGCCGCCCCCGTCCACGACCCGGGCACCGGCCGGCTGGTCGGCGCGATCAACCTCAGCGGCCCGGCCCGCAGCGTCCGCCCGTACCTGCTCCAGCTCACCGCCACCGCGGCCCGGCTCGCCGAGACCGAGCTGCGCGCCCACCGGCTGGAGGCGCTGCACCGGCTGCGCACCCTGGCCGCCCCGCTGCTGGCCCGGGTGGCCGGCCCGGCCCTGGTGGTGGACGCCGCCGGCTGGACGGCCGCCGCGGCCGGTCTGCCGCCGCCCGGGCGGCTGCGGGTGCCGGTCGACGGCTGGGGCACCACCGCCGTGCACTGGGTGCCCGGTCTCGGCGAGTGCGTGCTGGAGCCGCTCGCGGACGGCTGGCTGGTCCGGCCGGTGCGCCCGCCCGAGGAGGACGGCTCCGGCACGGTGACCGCGGAGCAGGCCGAGGGCGCCCGGCTCCGGCTCGACCTGCGCCGCCCGGACCGCCCGGAGCTGACCGTGCGGGGCGCGGCCGGCAGCTGGTCGCAGGCGCTCAGCCCGCGCCACGCCGAACTGCTGCTGCTGCTCGCCACCGGGCGGGAGGGCAGCAGTGCGGCCCAGCTCGCGGAGGCGCTGTTCGGCGACCCGGGCCGCACGGTGACGGTCCGCGCCGAGCTGTCCCGGCTGCGCCGCTACCTGGGCGGCCTGCTGGCCCACCGGCCGTACCGTTTCGCCGAGTCGGTGCTGGTCGCGGTGGACGGACCGGACGATCCGTACGACCTGCTGCCGGCCTCCTCCGCCCCGGCCGTGCGCCGGTTGCGGGCGGGGCTGGCCGCGGGGACGGTCCGGCTGCCCGGCGCGGCTCCGGCCGTCCCGCCGCCGCGCGGGCCCGGGGAGCCGCTGGCGGGGGAGGTCCTGGCCGGTGGGGCCCTGAGCGGAGAGGCCCTGAGCGGGGCTCAGCCGCCCGCGAGCAGCGCGGCCAGCTGGGCGTCGGTCGGGCCGCAGTCGCGCTCCGCCTCGGCGGAGACCAGCGCGTAGGTGCGGTCGAGCCAGGCCTGCACCCGGGGCTTGGACGCCTCCAGCAGGGCGCTGCCGTGCGGCGACTCCAGCGCCAGGTGCAACGTCGAGCCGTGGCAGGGGCAGTAGGCCGGCCACAGCTTGACGTCGCCCTGGCCGCTCAGCGTGCACAGGCCGTCGCGCAGCAACTCGCGCGAGAAGACCCAGTCGGCCTCGTCGGGGCGGCCCTGGTGGAAGGTCAGCAGCACCTCGCAGGGACGGGCGGCCTCGAAGCGGAACCGGGTGCGCACCTCGCCGACCACCTCCTCGCCCAGCGAGATCCGCAGGGTCAGCACCTCCTCCACCGCCGCCGGAGCGGCGGTGGAGCCGACCCCATCGCCGCCCGTGGGGGTAGCGGCGAGGGGTGCACTGGAGGCTGCGGACAGCGGGTCGGGCGGCATGACGGTCTCTCCGGGACGGCGTGGGATGACCTCAGCCTGCGCCACCCGCGCCCGGGCGGGCAAGGGTTGCAAGGAGGTTGCAATAACCCCCGACCGCGCCGGCCGACCCTTACCCCAGCTTGTCAGACGGACCGTCAACTTCCGTCTGTCGAACGGATGTCCGTGGAATGGATGGAATCGGTCCGAGGTCCGGGCAGCCGCTGGTACGCTCTCCCCCTCCCCGCACGGGCCCGCCCGCCCCCGGGCGGACCGCCCCCGGGCGGCCGGCACGGCCGGCCGACGGCGCATGGGAGAATACGGCGACCGCTACGGCGACTTCGGGGAGGGAAGGGGTCCGGTGGCTGTGCGCGAGGACACCGCGCGGGACGTGCAGCACGAGCCCGCACGGCACGGCCGGCACGGGCGGCCACGCCCGTTCGGCGGCCGGCTCCGGCTGCCCACCCTCCGCTTCTCCGGCGCCGCGATGGCGATGTCGACCGTCGTGGGCATCAGCATCGCCACCACCCTGCTGCTCAACGAGCAGCAGGGCGTGGGCCGGCGGGCCGGGGTCGCCCGGGTCGGCACCACCCCGCCGGCCACCCCCACCCCGGGCGACCAGGCCGAGGCGGCCTCCGCCCGGACCCCGGCCGCACCGACGCCCACCGACGCCCCGGCCGACCACGCGGCCACCGGCCGCCCCGCGGGCTCCCGGCCCTCACCGCACCCCTCGGGGGCGGCGCCGGTCGCGGCCGCCGGCTCCGCGTCGCCCGAGGCCACCGGCGACCGCTCGGCGACCCCGGACGCCACCGGCGGACGGACCTCCACCGGGCACGGCCACGAGGCCGACTCCTGGACGGCCGGCAGCGAGGAGCCCGGCACTCCGGGCACCACCCCCTCGGCCGGTCCCACTCCTGCGGCCCGCCCCGCCGCCGGGCAGCCGGGCACCGACCCGGCCGCCGCCGACCGGCCGACCGCCTCGCCGTCGCTCTCCCCCTCACCGACCTCGCCGACCGCTCCGCCCGGGCCCCGCCCGACCGCGCCGGACCAGCCCACCCGGCCGCCCGCCGCCGTGGTGCCCGGCACCGACGCCCCGCCGACGGACCCGGCCCCCGGCGAGCCCGCCACCCCGGGACCGGGCACCGCCCCGGACACCGACTCCGACCCGGACGCCGACCGGGTGCTGACCGGCGTCGCCCTGGTCACCCCGGTCGGACGGGACGGCCTGCGGCACCAGCTCGACCTCACCGTCACCGAGCGGGTCACCGCCCTGCAGGCCGAGTTCCGGCTCTCCCCCGGCGACCTCGCCCCCGGCACCGGCACCGCCTGGACCGACCTGCCCGGCGCGGTGGTGACCGTCCAGCAGGACCGCGGCACGCTCGTCTACCGCTTCACCACCCCGCCCGGCACCGACGTCGCACCGGGGCACTACACCTTCGGCGTGCGCGGCACCCGCCCGGCCGACGGCCCGTCCGGGCCGGCCACCGGGGGTGGCCGGGGTGCCGGGTCCACCGACGGCGCCGGGACCGGCAAGGCCGCCGCGACGGAGAGCTGGAGCGCCGCCGCCTTCGGCATCGACCGCCCCCGCGCGGTCGCGGCACTCGGCACCTTCGCCCCGGCGGCCCAGCAGAACGCGGCGCAGCAGAACGCGGCCCAGCCGCCCGGTCTCCCGCCGCGCGCCCCGGCGCCGACGACCGCGCCGGCCTTCGTCCCCGCACCACCGGCCGCCCCGGCGCCGACGACCGCACCGCCGGTCGGCGCGACCCGCTGAGGCCCCGCCGCTCCGGTCGGACGGTCCGACGATCCGACAGGTCACCGCCCTGGACGGGCTCATCCCGGCACCACTGTTCGTTACTGTGGGCAGCTACCGGCCCGGCGGCCCCAGCGGCCCCGTCCCGCCGTCGTCCCGCACCCGAGGAGGAGTCCCGTGTCCACCGTCCTGACCCAAGGCGGCAACGCCCCGCTGTCCGCCGCGCGGGTGACCGTCGAGGTCACCGCGCCCAAGGCACTGGACGTCTCCGGTCTGCTGCTGACCGACGCCGGAAAGGTGCGCTCGGACGACGACTTCGTCTTCTTCAACGCCCCGCACGGCCCCGGGGTCAGCCACCGCCCGGCCACCTCCGGGGCCCCCGACGCGATCACCGTCGACACCCTCGCCGTCCCGGCCGGGATCACCAAGATCGTCGTCACCGCGAGCCCCGCCGACCAGTCCTCCACCTTCGCCGGGATGGAGCCGACCGCCACCGTCCGTGACGCGGACACCGGCCAGGTGCTGGTCACCTTCACCCCGCCGCAGCTCGGCCGGGAGACCGCGCTCATCGTGGTCGAGGTCTACCTGCGCGGCGGCGCCTGGAAGGTGCGCGCGGTCGGCCAGGGGTACGCCAACGGGCTGGCGGGGATCGCCACCGACTTCGGTGTCACCGTCGACGACTCCCCCGCACCGCCGTCGGCCCCGGCCACCCTGTCGGCCCCGGTCGCGGCCCCGCCGGCACCCCCCGCCGCTCCCCCGGTGACCCCGCCCGTACCGGCCGCCCCCGCCGCCCCGCCGGTCGACCCGCGGATCGCACTCGCCGCCTCCGCACCGGTGCCCCCGGCGCCCCCGGCCGCACCGCCGGCCCCGCCCGCACCCACCAAGATCACCCTGGACAAGGGTCGGGTCAGCCTGGTCAAGGGCAGCTCCGTCTCCCTGGTCAAGAACGGCCGCCCGTTCCTCTCCTCGGTCCGGATGGCCCTCGGGTGGGAGCCCGCAGGCCGCGGCCGCAGCGTCGACCTGGACGCCTCCTGCATCGCCTTCGACAGCCGGCGCAACAAGCTGGAGACGGCCTGGTTCATGAAGCTGACCGTCTTCAACGGCGCGATCGCCCACTCCGGCGACAACCTCACCGGCGGCGGCGAGGGAGACGACGAGTCGATCACCGTCCACCTGGACGGCCTCCCGGCCGAGGTCACCGGCCTGGTCTTCGTCGTCAACTCCTTCTCCGGCCAGCGCTTCACCGACGTGAAGAACGCCTACTGCCGCCTGCTGGACGCCGGGACGAACGAGGAGCTGGTCCGCTTCGACCTCACCCACTCCGAGGCCCGCACCGGTGTGGTGATGTGCAAGCTGGTCCGCCAGACCTCCGGCGAGTGGGTGATGACCGCGCTCGGCGAGTACGTCGACGCCAAGACCGCCCGGGCGATGGTCGACCCCTCGGCCGCCCTGCTCTGAGCCCCCGCGTTCGTCACATCCCTGACCGCGAATTCACCCTCCTGGGGCATCAAGTCGTCCACGGACCGACTCGATTGACACTCAGGGGGGTGACTCGCACTCTCCCCGCGCCCGTCGAGGAGAGCCCGTGCCACGCTTCCTGTCCCGCCTCGCCGTCACCGGCACCGCCGCCGTCCTCGCCGCCGGCCTGATCACCCCCACCGCTGTCGAGGCCGCCGCCAGACCGACCGACCCCGCCCGGACGCTGAAGTGGGCCGCCCTCGGCGACTCCTACACCGCCGGCGTCATCGAGGCCACCGGCGGCCTCACCGCGCCCCGGGACGGCTGCGCGCGTACCACCGGCTCCTACCCCGAGATCGTCCGCCGCGGCCTGGGCGCCCTGGTCGACCTCCACAACGTCAGCTGCAGCGGCGCCACCAGCGCGGACGTCGACACGAACAAGCAGAGTCCGATCGGCCGCCCGCTCCCTCCCTTCGGCGTCGACCCCGCCGCCCCGTACCCGCCCGTCCCGGCGCAGATCGACGCGGTCGACCCGGACGAGGACGTGATCACCGTGGGCGTCGGCGGCAACGACCTCGGCTTCGGCGAGATCCTCGGGGACTGCATCGCACTCGGCGCCACCCACCTCGGCCTGGGAAGCCCCTGCAAGGACAAGTACGACGCCCAGCTGGCCGGCCGCTTCGACCGGCTGCGCACCGGCTACGGCGCCATGCTCACCGCGCTCCGGCAGAAGGCCCCCTCCGCGCGGATCATCACCGTCGGCTACCCGCACCTGGTCCCCGAGGACGCCACCCGCTGCCGGTTCGGCGACCCGCTGCAGTTCGCCACCTTCACCACCGGCGACCTGGCCTGGGCCCGCACCAGCATCCTGGAGCCGCTCAACCAGGCCATCGAGCAGATCGCCTCCGCCCGGCAGGACACCTTCGTCGACCTCTACGCCGGCTCCGCCGAACACAGCGTCTGCGACGCCGACCACTGGCTGGACGGCGTCCTGACCAGCGTCATCCCGCTGAAGTACGCCCTGGTGCACCCCAACGCCGACGGCCAGTCCTTCGCCGCCACCCGGGTCGGGGCCGCCGTCCGCGGCACCTGAGCGGAAAACCGGTGGGCCCACCACCCGGGCCCGGGGCATCCTGAGCGGATGCTGATCCGCGAAGCCACCCCCGAGGACTGGCCGGCCGTCTGGCCGTTCTTCCACACCGTCATCGCCGCCGGCGAGACCTTCCCCTACCCCCTCGACATGTCGTCCGAGCTCGGCCGGGAGTGGTGGATGAAGACCGCCCCGGACCGCACGGTGGTCGCGGTGGACGAGGACGGTCGGATCGTCGGCACCGCCGCCATGAACCGCAACCGCCCCGGCAACGGCGCCCACGTGGCCAGCGCGAGCTACCTGGTCGACCCGGCGCACCACGGCCGGGGCATCGGGCGGGCCCTGGTCGAGCACTCCCTCGACTGGGCCCGCCGATCCGGCTACCGCGCCATGCAGTTCAACGCCGTGGTCGCCAACAACCGCCACGCGGTGAAGCTCTACGAGTCCCTCGGCTTCACGATCGTCGGCACCGTCCCGGAGGCCTTCCTCCACCCGGTCGACGGCTACGTCGGCCTGCACGTCATGCACCGGCCCCTGTAGGCCCGGGCCTACTCCTCGATCGCCCCGCCGACCCGCCGCAGGTGCTGCCGGAAGCTGTACGAGGGGTCGGCCGCGCGGCGCTCCAGGTAGTCCTCGAAGGCGGTCTGGCGGCGCAGGGTGTCCCCGGCGGCGATCCGCCCGGCCTGCGCGCGCTCCGTCCGGGCGATCGCGGCGGCCGTCTCCAGCACCTCCGCGGCCCGGTCGGCCGGGACGAACAGCACTCCGTCCGCGTCGCCGAACACCACGTCGCCGGCGCTCACCACGTGCGGGCCGAAACGGGCCGTCAGCAGCGCCTCCGGCTCCCGGTCGTCCAACCGCAGCGGCCCGAGCGGCAGCGCACCGTAACTGAACACCGGAAGCCCGATCTCCAGCAGTTCCGGGGTGTCCCGGTGCAGCCCCCACACCACGATCCCGGCCACCCCGGCGGCGCGCGCCTCCAGCACCGCGAGGTCCCCGATGCAGGCCTCGTCCGTCCGCCCGCCGTTGTCGATCACCAGCACGTCCCCGTCCCGGGCGGCGCCGTACGCCTCCAGGAACACGTCGACGCTGCCGTAGTGCCGCACCGGCAGCACCGGCCCGGCCACCCGGCCACCCGCCACCACCCCGGCCACCCCCGCCGGCGCCGCCCGCAGCACCACTCCGAGGCGCACGCACGCGTCCGCCACCAACGGCGTCGACAGCCCTTCGAACTCCTTCAGCATCCCCAACTCCTCCGGCCGAAACCCCAGTTCACCAGCACCGGATCCTAGGGCAGCCCTCGGACCCACACCATCGAGTGAACATCCACCGTGTCCTGCACAACCACGACCGACCGCGATCAGCGTGACGCCCATCTGAAGGAGGGGCATCATGAGTGCTGTGGCGCATGAGCAACCGATCACGGGTTCCCCATCGCAGGCCGACATCCTGCTGGAGAGCCGCCTGAAACCGTTCCTCTGAGCCCGGGAACGCGGAAACGGCCCGCACCCCCTCCCACACAGGGGGTACGAGCCGTTGGTCGTGGCGCCGGACGCGTCAGCCGCGGGTGGCCATGGCCCGCAGGAAGAAGGTCAGGTTGGCCGGGCGCTCGGCGAGGCGGCGCATGAAGTAGCCGTACCACTCCTGGCCGTAGGGCAGGTACACGCGCATGGTGTTGCCCTCGCCGGCGAGGCGCAGCTGCTCCTCGGGGCGGATGCCGAAGAGCATCTGGTACTCGAAGGAGTCCCGCTTGCGGCCGTTCCACTGGGCGAGCTGGCCGGCGATCTTGATCATGTTGGGGTCGTGCGAGGCGATCATCGGGTAGCCCTCGCCGGCCATGAGGATCTTCAGGGCGCGGACGTACGCGAGGTCGACCTCGTGCTTGCCCTGGAAGGCGACCGACTCGGGCTCCTTGTAGGCGCCCTTGCACAGGCGCACGCGGGAGCCGGCGCCGGCGAACTCGCGGCAGTCGGCCTCGGTGCGGCGCAGGTAGGCCTGCAGCACGACGCCCAGCCACGGGAAGTCGGCGCGCAGCTCGCGGGCGATGGCGAGGGTGGAGTCGGTGGTGGTGTGGTCCTCCATGTCGAGGGTCACCGTGGTGCCGGCGTCGGCGGCGGCCGCGCAGATGCGGCGGGCGTTCTCCAGCGCGATCTTCTCGCCGTCCACCGGGAGGAACTGGCCGACGGCCGACAGCTTGACGGAGACCTCGGCACCGGCCGCGAGGCCGGTCTCCTTGAGCGCCTTGAGCAGGTGCTCGTAGGCCTCGGCGGTGCCGGCGGCCTGCGCGGCGTCCTGGGTGTCCTCACCGAGGTGGTCGAGGGTGACCTTGCGGCCGGTGGCGACCAGGTCGTCGCAGGCCGTAACGGCGTCGTCGAGGGCCTCACCGGCGACGAAGCGCTCGACTATCGCGTGGGTCGGCGGGAACTTCTCGACCACGGTGCGGACCTGCGGCGACCGGGAGGCCGCGAGAAGGGCGGTACGGAGCATCGTGACTCCTGGAGCTGGTGCTTCTAAGGGTGGCAGAAGGGGGCCGGGGCGCCTGCATCAGGCGTGCCGCACGTCCCGAGCGGGGTGACGGCCGGCGACGGCACCAGGCGTGCCGCGCGCAGCGCGTCCCCCGGAGGGGCCGGGGCGACGGGCGGGCGGGTGGGCCCGTCGCCCCGGCGGGCGACGCCGGCTGCGGGGCCGGGCGTCGGGGTGACCGTTGTGGTCGGGTGGGGCACTCAGCCCATGTGCGGGTAGCGGTAGTCCGTCGGCGGGACGAAGGTCTCCTTGACCGAGCGGGTCGAGGTCCACCGCGCCAGGTTCTGCTTGGCACCGGCCTTGTCGTTGGTGCCGGAGGCGCGGCCGCCGCCGAAGGGCTGCTGGCCGACGACGGCGCCGGTCGGCTTGTCGTTGATGTAGAAGTTGCCGGCCGCGAAGCGCAGCTTGTGCATGGCGTCCTGGGCGGCCGCGCGGTCCTGGGAGATGATCGAGCCGGTCAGGCCGTAGGCCGACACCGACTCCATCTGGGCCAGCATCTCCTCGTACTTCTCGTCCTCGTAGACGTACACGGCGAGGATCGGGCCGAAGTACTCGTCGCGGAAGTACTCGGCCGCCGGGTCCTCGCAGACCAGGACGGTCGGGCGGACGAAGTAGCCGACCGAGTCGTCGTAGGTGCCGCCGGCCAGGACCCGGACCTTCGGGTCGGCCTGGGCGCGGTCGATGGCGGCCTTGTTCTTGGCGAACGAGCGGTCGTCGATGACGGCCGACATGAAGTTCGACAGGTCGGTGACGTCGCCCATGGTGAGGCCGTCGACCTCGGCGGCGAACTCGTCCTGGAGGCCGGCCCAGAGGGAGGCGGGGACGTAGGCGCGGGAGAGCGCCGAGCACTTCTGGCCCTGGAACTCGAAGGCGCCGCGGGTCATCGCGGTCTTCAGCACGGCCGGGTCGGCGGACGGGTGGGCGACCAGGAAGTCCTTGCCGCCGGTCTCGCCGACGATCCGCGGGTAGGTGCGGTAGCCGGCGATGTTGGTGCCGACCTCGCGCCACAGGTGCTGGAAGGTGGCGGTGGAGCCGGTGAAGTGGATGCCGGCCAGCGCCGGGTGCTTGAGCGCGACGGCGGAGACGTCCAGGCCGTCGCCGGTCACCATGTTGATGACGCCCTTGGGCAGGCCGGCCTCCTCCAGCAGCTGCATCAGCAGGTGCGCGGAGTACTGCTGGGTCGGGGACGGCTTCCAGAGCACCACGTTGCCCATCAGCGCGGGCGCGGTCGGCAGGTTGCCGGCGATCGCGGTGAAGTTGAACGGGGTGATGGCGTAGACGAAGCCCTCGAGGGGGCGGTGGTCGCTGCGGTTCCACACGCCGTCCGAGGAGATCGGCTGCTCGGCCATGATCTGGCGGGCGAAGTGGACGTTGAACCGCAGGAAGTCGACCAGCTCGCAGGGCGTGTCGATCTCGGCCTGCTGGGCGGTCTTGGACTGGCCGAGCATGGTGGCGGCGGCCAGGGTCTCGCGCCAGGGGCCGGCGAGCAGGTCGGCGGCCTTGAGGAAGATCGCGGCGCGGGAGTCGAAGGAGAGCGCCTGCCAGGCCGGGGCGGCGGCCAGGGCAGTGTCGATGGCGTCCTGCGCGTCGGCCTGGGTGGCGTTGCGCAGGGTGCCGAGCCTCGCCGCGTGGTTGTGCGGCTGGACGACGTGGATCTCGGCGCCGCCGCCCATGCGGCGCTCACCGTTGATCGTCATGGTCAGCTGGACCGGCTCCTGGCCGCCCAGCTCCTTCAGCTTGGCCTCCAGACGGGCCCGTTCCGGGCTGCCCGGGGCGTAGCTGTGGACCGGCTCGTTCACCGGCGCGGGGACCTGGGTCACAGCGTCCATAGAGCGCACGCTCTCCTTCGTCGTTGCGGGGGATGCCGGCGTGGGTCGCACACCGGCCACAGCACGAACGCTATTCCTGCCCGCGGGGCCACTTGATTGGCCGGGCGGCTAAATTCCCCCGTACGGCGTTGTCCGGCCCGACGAAGGGGGTCACGGCGCGGTCACGGCGCGGCGCCGGTGGACCCCCGCGGGCCCTTGCGCCCACCGCCCGCGCACACCGGCCCGCAGCGCTGTCCGCCCGGCTAAAATCGGCCTCGCGGCGTTGTCCGGGCGGATGAAGAGCGGATGGCGAAGAGCGGATGAAGGAGGCCAGGATGACCACCCCCGGTCTCCCGCTCCGCCAGCTGCTGATGTCCCTCGGCGAGCCCCTGGTCGAACTCCAGGCCGCCCCGCAGGGCCTGGACGTGCCGGTCCGCGACGTCGCCATCCTCGACCCGGAGGATCCGCCCACCGCCGCCCCCGGCGAACTCGTCCTGGCCATCGGCGCCCGCGGCCGGGCCGCCCTGCCGGCCCTGCGCGCCGCCGGGCGGGCCGGCGCGGCCGCGGTGGCGGTGAAGCTGGACGGCCCCGGTCAGGCGGACGCGCTGCGCGAGGCCGCCACCGACGCGGGCGTCGCCCTGCTGTCCGTCCGCCGCGAGACCCGCTGGGAGCACCTCGACTCGCTGGCCCGCGCGATCATCGCCGGCCCGGACGCCCCCGACACCCCCGGCGCCCCCGAGCCCAACGCCGGCGACCTCTTCTCGCTCGCGCAGACCGTCGCCGTGCTCACCAACGGCATCGTCTCGATCGAGGACACCTCCAGCCGGGTGCTGGCCTACTCGCGCTCCTCCGACTCGGACGAGGTCGACGACCTGCGCCGGCTGTCCATCCTCGGCTGGCAGGGCCCCGAGCCGTACCTGTCCAAGCTCCGCGAGTGGGGCATCTTCCAGCACCTGCGCACCTCGGACGCGCCGATCGCGGTCGAGCCGCACCCGGAGCTCGGCCTGCGCCGGCGCCTGGCGGTCGGCATCCGGGCCGGGGCGCAGCCGCTCGGCACCATCTGGGTGCAGGAGGGGGCGCGGCCGCTGGCGCCGCTGGCCGAGCAGGCCCTGGTCGGCGCCGCACGGGTGGCGGCCGCCCAACTGGTGCGCCGGCGACGCGAGTTGTCGGCCGATGTCCGGCTCACCCAGACCCTGCTCACCGGGCTGCTGGAGGGCTCCACCGGCCCGCAGTCGCTCGCCACCCACCTGGGCCTGGACGTGCGCCGCCCGGCCACCGTGCTGGCGTACAGCGCGCACACCACCGAGGCGCTGCACCGCTCCGACGTCACCGGCCTGATCTCGGTGCACACCGCCGCCCGGCACCGCACCGCGCTGCTCGCACCGATCGAGTCCCGGGTCTACGTGCTGCTGCCGGAGCTCCCGGCCAACCTGCCGATGGCGACCGTCCGCGGCTGGGCGGACGAGGTGGTGACGGCCGCCCGGGACCACCTCGGGGTGCCGCTGCGCGCCGCGATCGGCTCCACCGTGGACGGCCTGGCCCGGGTCCCGGACTCCCGCGCGCAGGCGGACCGCATCCTGGACGCGATGGGCCGCGGCGGGGTGGACCTCGACGTGGCGGCGCTGATCGACGTCCAGGCCGAGGTGCTGGTCAGCGAGGTGCTCGCGCTGCTGCAGGAGCGCTCCGGCCTGCGCGACCCCCGGCTCACGGCGCTCACCGACTACGACCACAGGCACGGCACCCGGCTCGCCGAGTCGGTGCTGGCCTGGCTGGACGCGCTCGGCGAGGTCCGGGTCGCCGCGGACGCGCTGCACATCCACCCCAACACCCTGCGCTACCGGGTGCGCCGGGCCGAGCAGTTGACCGGCATCGACCTCGCCCAGCCGCAGCAGCGGCTGCTGGCGATGCTGCAGCTGCGGCTGCCCGCGGACGAGTGGTCCGCGGGCAGCCGGTCACGCTCCGAGGGTCACGCGCCGTAGCCCTGGCCGCGCTTGTGCTCGTTCAGCCGGCGCCACGGGCCGGTGATGGCGAGCTGGATGCCCGGGGTCTGGATGTTGGCGAACAGGGTCTTGCCGTCGTCCGAGAAGGTGACGCCGGTGAACTCGCTGAACTCGGGCTTCTCGGCGGTGCCGATGTTCAGCTCGTTGCGGGCGATCGGGTAGACCAGCCCGTCCTCGGTGGCGCCGAACAGGTGCGAGACGCCCTCGCCGTCCTCGCAGATCACGATGCCGCCGTACGGCGAGACGGTGATGTTGTCCGGGCCGTCGTAGTTGTCGTGGTCGCCCCACACATCGCTGTTGACGCCCAGCAGGACCTTCAGGGTGATGGTGCGGCGGGCCGGGTTGTAGAACCACACCTGGCCGTCGTGCTGCAGCGGGCTCTCCGAGCGGGCGAAGCTGGAGACGAAGTAGAAGCCGCCGTCACCCCACCACATGCCCTCCAGCTTGCGGGCGCGGGTGACCTCGCCGTCCTTGAACTGCTTGCGGACGGAGACGGTCCTCGCGTCGCGGTCCTGGACCTTGACCCAGTCCACGCCGTAGGTGGTGCCGACCTTGGTGGCGCGGGAGAGGTCGTCGACGAGCTTGCCCTGCGCGTCGAAGACCTTGAAGGCCTCGAGCACGCCGGCGTCGGCGGCGAGCTTGCGCAGCTGGTGGCGGCCGTGCTTGAAGCCGGCCGGCGGGGTCCAGCGGAACAGCAGGCCGTTGGGGTTCGAGGCGTCCTCGGTCAGGTAGACCTGGCCGCGCTTCGGGTCCACGACCACGGCCTCGTGGGCGTAGCGGCCGAAGGCCTTCACCGGCTGCGGGTCGCGGTTGTAGTCGTCGTCGAACGGGTCGACCTCGAAGACGTAGCCGTGGTCCTTGGTGAAGCCGTTCTTGCCGGCCTTGTCCTCGGTCTCCTCGCCGGACAGCCAGGTGCCCCACGGGGTGACGCCGCCCGCGCAGTTGGTGGCGGTGCCGGCGATGCCGACCCACTGCTCGACCGAGCCGTCCCGCTTGGCGTGCACGATGGTGCAGCCGCCGGCCGCGCCCGGGTCGTAGACGTGGCCCTCGGTCAGCGGCACCGGGTGCGGCCAGTTGGCGCGGGCGCCGGACAGCTCGTGGTTGACGACCATGTAGTTGCCGCCGTGCTCGTCCTCGAAGGCGGAGGTGCCGTCGTGGTTGCTCGGGGTGAACTCGCCGGTGCGCAGCCTGGTGACGCCGGCCCGGTTGAGGACGGTGTAGGAGAAGCCCTTCGGCAGGGACAGCAGCCCGGCCGCGTCCTGCACCAGCGGGCCGTAGCCGACGGCGGTGCCGCCGGCCGCGTTGGTCCCGGCGGCCGCGGCGGCCGGTGCCTCGCCGCCGGCCGGGGCGGCGATCGCGCCCGGCGCGCTGGCCAGCGCCTCGGCGCTGCCGGCGATCAGCACGCCGGCCCCGACGAGGGTGGAACGGTTGACGAAGTCCCGACGGGACAGCGACATGGTGACAACTCCAGGGGGATCGGCCGTCGGACCGGGCGGGCCCGGGTGTCCGGCGTACGGGGCGTCGAGGCGGGTTGTGTCGACGCCCAGCAGACTCCGCCGCAGGGGTGAACCGGACGTGACGCCCACCTCACGGCCAGGCGACCATTTGCCAACCGATGACGAACACATGACCTCCGCTTTGCCAGCCGAGGGGCGGCGGGGGCCACGGAGGCGGGAGTGCCGCCGGGCCGCGGAGACCCGCCGGGGCGGCGGTGCCACCGGGCCGCCCGGCGGAGGTCAGCCCGAGCGCGCCGCCCGCCACTGCTCCCAGGCCGCCAGCCACAGCTGCTCGGCGAGCCGCTCCCCGTCCCGGGCCCCCGGCCCGCCGCCGCCCGGACGCTCCCGCCAGACCTGCGCCCAGGCCCGCTGCGCCGGGAGGCTCGCCACCTCGCTCGCGAACACGGTGTACCGGACGACCTCCTCGACGGCCGCCGCCCCCTCCCCCGTGCCGACCAGCCAGTTCGTCTGCCGGGACAACCGGTCCAGGTGGTTGACCATCGCCGTCACCGCCGCCGTCGCCTCGTCCCGGGTCTCGGTGGCGAGCCGCATCTGCTGGCGCACCGCCTTCTCCCAGCGCACCGCGTAGGCGTCCCCGCGCAGCCCGCGCGGCCGCCGCGGCGTCCGCCCGGCCCGGACCTGCGCCTCGATCGCGGCGGCCTCGGCGACGCTCTGCGCGATCAGCTCGCGGTGCGCCTCCAGCCCGACGGCGGGCGGCAGTTCGCGCTCCTCGACGGGCACCTGCCGGGCCCGCCGGGAGGCCAGCTCGCCCAGCAGTTCGGTCCGGCCGCGCAGGTACGGCTCGAAGTCCGCGATCCCCGCGAGCTCCACGCAGCCGGGGGCCACCCCGCGCCCGCAGACCGTCACGGTCAGCCCGCCGACCCGCAGCCGCCCGGCCCAGACCGGGCCCGGCCCGCCGAGCGCCGCCCCCGGCCAGGGCACCGGCCGGTCCTCGTGCACCTCCACCGGGTGCGGCACGCCGTCCACGGTGATCCACTCGCGCAGGGCCCGCACCCGGCCGGGGCCGTCGCCCTCGTCCACGCCGAGCTGCTCGTACACGCGGTCGCGCTCGTCCTCGACCACGTCCTCCAGCTCCGGCAGCCGCTCGTCGAGCTCTGCGCCCGGCCGGTAGGTGCGCACGGTCACGTACGGGCCGGCCACCGAGCTCCGGTCGCCGGACTGCACCTCGACCCAGCTGAGCGAGTCGCCGGAGGTCTCGAAGGCGCCCAGCGCGTCGCCGCGGTGCTCCAGCGCGGAGGCCACCCCGTACACCGGGAAGTCGGCCGCGGCCAGGGCCCGGCGGGAGAACTCCTCGACGGCGGCGAAACGATCCGCCCGGCCCCTCGGGTCCGGGACGCGCGCACGGTCCGTCCGTTCCGCGTTCCACTCCTGGGGCCTGCCGCCGCTCTCCCGCATCACCTGTGCCGCACCCCCGAGTCCTCGCGCCCGCACCGCCGACGCCACCTTACGTGCCCGGGCCTGCCCGGTCATCAGCTCATGGCCCGCGCACCGGCGCAGGCCGTGTCAGGGAGCGCGGTTGTCAGCCGCCCTCCCTACCCTGGCGGCATGACAGCAGAGAGCAGCTTCCCCGCCCGGATCAGCATCGTGACCCTCGGGGTCTCCGACCTCGACCGCAGCGCACGCTTCTACGAGGACCTCGGCTGGCGGCGGTCCACCGCCTCCAGCCCGGAGATCGTCTGGTTCCGCACCGCCGACTCGGTGCTCGGCCTCTTCCCGACGGAGGAGCTGGCCGCCGACGCCGGGGTGCCCGCCACCGGCGAGCCCGCCTTCCGCGGCGTCACCCTGGCGGTGAACCTCGAGTCCCCGGCGCTGGTGGACGCCGCGCTGAAGACGGCGGTCGAGGCCGGCGCCGTCGTGGTCAAGCCCCCGGTCACCACCGGCTGGGGCGGCTACTCCGGCTACTTCGAGGACCCGGACGGCCACCTGTGGGAGCTGGCCCACAACCCTTTCTTCCCGTTCGCCGAGGACGGCTCGCTGGACCTGCCCTGAGGCGGGTCCGACGGTGCCCGCGTGCGGACCGTCGGCCCCGCCCGGCCCGGGGCCTCAGCCCCTGGACCGCGCCTTGAAGGCCGCCTTGCGCGCCTCCTTGGCCACCGCCCGGTCCAGGTGCAGCTCCCCGACGGCCTCCAGGACGTCCGCCGTGTACGGGTGGTCGACCCGCCACAGCTCGCCGAAGTACGACGCCGGATCGCCGGTCACCGGCAGGTCCGCGATCAGCTCGCGCAGCTGCCCGGCGTCGCCGCCGCTGTCCAGCAGCTGGGCGGCGAAGGTGTCGACCACCACCCACAGCGCCATCGACCGCTCCGGCGCCGGCACGTCCGCGGCACCCAGCGAGGTCAGCCAGGCCCGTCCGGCGCCCCCCAGCTCGGGGTCGTCCAGCACGTCCCGGACGGCCGGCTCCGCAGGCGCCCCCAGCATGTCGAGCGCCGTGACGCAGAGCATCCGCCGCATCGGGCCGTAGGCGTCACCGCCGCGGGCCGCCGCCAGCAGCTCGCGCGCCGCCGCGACCGGCTCCCGGCCGGTGATCCAGACCCGCAGCTCCTCCTCCGGCAGCACGTTGGCCGACTCGCACACGGCGCGCAGCAGCTCCGCCGCGTCGCCCTGGGCCAGCTCGCCGACCAGCGGCGCGTCGTAGCCGTCCTCCAGCAGCCACTGCCGGATGCCGTACTGGCCGAGCGGGGTGAGCCGGACCAGCCCGAAGCGGGCCGACTCCTCCTCGTCCAGCGGCGCCTCGCCGACCAGCGCGGGCGCCTCGTCCCCGGCGCCCTCCTCCTCGTCGAACAGCTCCGGGTCGATCGGCCGGTACTCCAGCAGGCCCAGCTCGGCCAGGTCGCCCAGCATCGGGTCGAGGGAGACCATCACGTCGGTGATGTCGCCCAGCAGCTCCTCGCTCGGCTCCTCGCCCTCCGGCACCACCAGCAGTGCCGCCAGCACGCCCAGCGGCACGGTCTCCTGGCCCGGGTCGGCGAAGGCGGTGGTCTCGTAGAGCACCTGCAGCGCCTCGTCCAGCAGCTCGGCGGCTGCGTCCCTGGCCTCCTCGACCTCGTTCAGGCCGTCCTCGTCCTCCTCGCCCTCCTCGTCCGAGGCCCCCTCGCCGGGCTCCTCCTCCGGCAGCGAGTCGGCCTCCACGGCCAGCTCCCGGACGATCCCGGCGGCGGTCAGCCACAGCTCCAGGACGGTCTCCGGGTCACCCTGCTCGGCCGGCTCCAGGTCGGGGCCCGGGACGGCCACGTGCTCGCCGGCCGCGGTCGTCCCGATCTCCACCAGGTCCAGGTCGCAGGCCAGCGACCAGGCCCGCATCGCCTCGATCTCGGCCTCCTCCGGCACCTCGCCCTCGGCGGGGGCCAGGCCCAGCAGCCGCGCCGCGGGTGCCCGGTCCTCCTCCACGAGGTCGCCGAACTCGTCCACCGCCCGGTGCGGGGCGGCCCAGCGGGCCAGCGCCAGCGCGTACCCGAACATCGGCACGGCCTTCGCCTGGGCGGTCAACTCCTCCTCGCCCGGCAGCCGCACCGGCGGCACCAGCACGGCCGCGTCGTCCAGGTCCTCGTCGTCCAGCCCGTGCGCGGCGAACGCCCCGTAGAGGTCCTGGAGCTCCAGGTCGGCGGGCAGGACCGCCTCGGCCGCACTCTCTCCCGCCGAAGCCCCGGCGTTCTTCCGACGTCGTCCGGCCATCGTTGTGCGCTCTCCCTCAGCCAGCGGTCCGCCCATCAGCTCAGCGTCCCGATCCACGACCTCAGCGTATAGGTGCGACACCCCCGATGCCCGGCCTCAAGGGGCGCACGCAGGGGCGCGCGCCGAATCCGTGCGCCCACCCCTTATCCTTCGCAGTGGCGCCGTGCACAACCCCGCGCGGGCCGCCGGGCAACGAAGCCCGAATCCTCAGCTCATCCGCTCCACCAGGGAGCCCCGCACCGCGGCCACCACCACAGCGCCTCAGGACGGGCGCGCCGGCACACCCCGCCGACCCGGTGGTGCCCTGCCACAGGAGATCCCTTTCATGGCGGACCTCTCCCCCGCCGGCCCCGGCCTGCGCACCGCGCAGCTCGACGGACGCCGACTGTCGGAGGCCCTGCTCCCCCTGGAGCTCGCTCCACGCGCCCAGCTCCAGCTCTCCGCGATCAGCCGCTGGAACGCGCTGCGCGGCGTACGCGTCGGCCTGGTGGCCGCCGCCCTGCTGTTCATGCTCATCGGTGCCAACCTGGCGACGCCGATCTACCCCCTGCTCCAGCAGCGCCTCGGGCTCGGCCCCCTCGACACCACGATCCTCTTCACGATCTACGTGTTCGCGCTGGTCCCCGTGCTGGCCGTGGTCGGTCACTGGTCGGACCACCTCGGCCGCCGCGCCCTGATCCTGCCCGCCGTCGGGCTGGCCGCCGCGGGCGACGTCGTGTTCGCCACCTCCGGCAGCTTCTGGCAGCTGGCGATCGGCCGGGCCGTCCAGGGCATCGCCGTCGGCCTGTCCACCGGCGCAGCCGGGGCCGCCCTCGGCGACCTGCTGCCCGACCACCCCACCCTGGCCGCCAAGCTCACCCTGGCCTGCTCCGCCGGGGGCGTCGCGCTCGGCCCGATCGTCGGCGCCCTGCTGGCGAACGGCTCCGACCCCCTGCTGACGCCCTTCCTGCTGCACGCCGTCGCCCTGCTCGCGCTCTGCGTGCCGCTGGCCCTCGTCCACCCCCGGATGCCCGGCCGCAACCGCCCGCCGGCCTCCCCGCCGCGCATCACCACCCCGGCCCACCTGCGCCCGCAGCGCCTGCGGCTGCCGCGCACCGGCCGCCGCGAGTTCCTGCTCGCCGCCTCGGCCGGCTTCATCTCCTACGCGGTCTTCGGCGTCTACCTCAGCCTGGCCCCGGCCTTCGCCGCCAAGGTGTTGAACACCCCCTCGCACCTGACCGGCGCGGTGGTCGCGGCCCTGCTGCTCGGCTCCTCGGCCGCCGCCCAGCTGATCGTCCCGCCGACCGCCGACCGCAAGGTCATCGCCCTCGGCATGACCGGACTGGCCGCCGGCCTCGCCCTGGTCGTCGCCGCCGGCTACACCGGCACCCCGGCGCTGCTCTTCATCGGCAGCGTCCTCGGCGGCATCTGCCAGGGCGTGGCCTTCCGCTCCCTCTTCACCACCGCCGTCGCCGCACTCGACCCGGAACGCCGGGGCTCCGAGCTCTCGGCCCTCTGGGTCATCGTCTACCTCGGCAGCTCCCTCCCCATCGTCGCCGTCGGCGCCCTGGTCAGGAGCTACGGCCTCCTCCCCGCCGTCAGCGGCTTCGCCACCCTCGCCGCCCTCCTCTGCGCCGGCCTCGCCGTGGCCGTCGCCCGCAAGCCCAGGGCGGCCTGACCCGCACACCAGAACGCCGCTGCCCGGGACTTCCCCTTCGGAAGTCCCGGGCAGCGGCGTTTCCGGCGCCGGGCGAACACCCGCGCACCAGCCGCTCCGTCGAATGGTTCCACCACCGTTCCCCACCATCCACCCCCCACCCGCCAAGCGGCGGGTGCCCGCCCCTGGCCTGGCCGCGGCGCTGATGGAGCAGGACCACGTACCTGCCGGAAGCCAGTGAGGGCCCGGAGGCCGCCCCGGCGCCGGGGCGGCCTCCGGAACAAGGTCGGAGCCGTGGCTTTCGCCTCCGCCCGCTGGATGTGATCCAGCAGGCGGAGTGCCATCAGGAGGACGAAGAGCTGACGGACCGTGCCGGAAACTCCCTCGTGCGCGGAGTCGAGCAGCTGCTGCATCTCGGCTCTTGGTACACGACGCCGAGATGGGGAGGTCGCGCCGGCGGCCGCGGGAGAAGCTCCGTGTAGCCACTGTGAGGCGTGAGCCTACGTGCGGGTCGCTCCGTGCTCCAGGTAGACGGTCGCCGCATGCGTCCTGGCGACGCATGCGGCACGGACGCGGCGGGCCAGGCGCGGGATGAGGAGTGCGTCGAGCTGGTCCGTGGCGTGGAAGGCGTACTCACCGATCTCCACCCGGTCGACGGCGATGTTGTCCAACTCGTAGGCCGGGAGGACGCCACCGTCGAAGACGAAGAGGAGCTTGTCGCCCTCGGTGGGGTGAGGTGCCCAGTCCGCGACGAGCAGCCTGCCGATCGGCGGCGTGATGCCGAGTTCCTCCTTGACCTCCCGGGACGCGCCCTCGCTCGGGGTCTCGCCGACGTGGAGGTAGCCGCCGGGGATCTCCCAGCCGGGCTTGTAGGTCGGCTTCACGAGGAGGACGCGGTCGGCCTGATCGAAGAAGAGCACGCCGGCGGCGGTGCGGGGCTGGGCCACGACCTCGTGGGACTGGGAGTCGCTCATGGCGACGACCGTAGCCGCCCAGCCGCGTCACGCGACGATCTGGAGCCGCTGTGCGACGCCTGCCAGCAAGTAGCTCGGTTTGCCGCGCTGTTGGCGGACCCAGTTGGTCACCAGGTGTCGCCCTGGGCGTCGCCGGGCCAGTCGGGGAGGGACGACTCCGCCAGCGGGTCGCCTACGAGCGGCCATCCAGTGGTGGCCGCCCGTAACACTTCGATCAGGCAGTGAGTTCAATGTCCAGGTAGGCCTGTACCGGTTCGAACAGCCCGTAGGGCTCGTATTCGGGGATCTCTGCAGTCCCACCGGCCCGAAGGGGCACCCGCAGGAGCACGCGGCGAGGCCCGGGGCGGGCACCCGCCGACAGGCGGGTGGGGGGTGGCCGGTGGGGAACGGCGGTGAACCTGCTCAACGAAGCAGATCACGCGCGGGTGTTCACCCCGGAAACGCCGCTGCCGCGCGAACCCCGGGGGGGGTTCGCGCGGCAGCGGAACGACGATCGACCGGTGACCTCAGACGTTGAAGCCGAGGGCCCGCAGCTGCTCGCGGCCGTCGTCGGTGATCTTGTCGGGGCCCCACGGCGGCATCCAGACCCAGTTGATGCGCAGGTCCTTCACCAGGCCGTCGGTGGCGGTCCGGGCCTGGTCCTCGATGACGTCGGTCAGCGGGCAGGCCGCCGAGGTGAGCGTCATGTCGATGGTGGCCACGTCGTCCTCGTCGATGTGGACGCCGTAGATCAGGCCCAGGTTGACGACGTCGATGCCCAGTTCGGGGTCGACGACGTCCATCAGGGCCTCGGTCAGGTCCTCGACGGAGACGGTGCCGGCGGTGGTGCCGACGATGCCGCCCTGGGCCTCCTCCGCAGCGGGGGCCGGGGCGCCGGTGGTTTCGTCACTCATGGTCTGTCCTCCTCTGCGGGTTCAGTCGTTCACGGCGGGGTGCTGGGCGAGCGCCTGGGCGGTGGCGTCCTTCCAGGCCATCCAGCTGAGCAGGGCGCACTTGACCCGGGCCGGGTACTTGGAGACGCCGGCGAACGCGACCGCGTCCTCCAGCACCTCCTCGTCGCCCTCGCCCTGGCCCTTGCTCTGCATCAGCTCCAGGAAGGCCTCCTGGACGGCCTGCGCCTCGCCGACGGTCCGGCCGACGACCAGGTCGTTCAGCACCGAGGCGCTGGCCTGGCTGATCGAGCAGCCCTGGGACTCGTAGGAGACGTCGACGACGGTCGAGCCGTCCAGCTTCACCCGCAGGGTGATCTCGTCACCGCAGGTCGGGTTGACGTGGTGCACCTCGGCGTCGCCGTCCCGCAGCCCCTTGCCGTGGGGGTTGCGGTAGTGGTCCAGGATGATGTCCTGGTACATCGAGTCGAGCTTCATGTCCTGGGCCGTCCCGTCAGCCGAAGAAGTTCCGGACGTGGTGCAGGCCGTCGATCAGCGCGTCGACCTCGCCCGGCGTCGAGTACAGGTAGAACGACGCCCGCGTGGTCGCCGGAATTCCGTACCGCAGGCAGACCGGCCGCGCGCAGTGGTGGCCGACGCGCACGGCGATGCCCTGCTCGTCCAGCACCTGGCCCACGTCGTGCGGGTGGATGTCCCCGAGCGTGAAGGAGATCGCCGCACCGCGGTCGACGGCCGTGCGCGGGCCGATGATCCGCAGGTCGGGGACCTCGAGCAGGCGCTCGACGGCGTACTCGGTGATCGCGTGCTCGTGGGCGGCGATCTTCTCCATGCCGATGCCGGACAGGTAGTCGATGGCCGCGCCGAGCCCGACCGCCTGGGCGATCGGCGGGGTGCCGGCCTCGAACTTGTGCGGCGCCGGGGCGTAGGTGGACGAGCCCATGGTGACGGTCTCGATCATCTCGCCGCCGCCGAGGAACGGCGGGAGGTCCTCCAGCAGCTCCTGGCGGCCCCAGAGCACGCCGATGCCGGTCGGGGCCAGCATCTTGTGGCCGGTGAAGGCGACGAAGTCGGCCTCCAGCGCCTGGACGTCGAGCACCATGTGCGGCGCGGCCTGCGAGGCGTCGATGACGACCAGCGCGCCGACCGACTGGGCCTTGCGGACGATCGTCTCGACCGGGTTGACGGTGCCGAGCAGGTTGGAGACCAGGGTGAAGGAGACCACCTTGGTCTTCTCGGTGATCAGCTCGTCGATGTTCGACAGGTCGAGCCGGCCCTCGTCGGTGAGCCCGAACCACTTCAGCTTCGCGCCGCTGCGCTGCGAGAGCAGCTGCCACGGGACGATGTTGGAGTGGTGCTCCATCTCCGTGATGACGATCTCGGAGTCGGCGTCCACCCGGTACGGCTCGTCGGCCCAGGCCAGCATGTTGGCGACGAGGTTGAGCGACTCCGAGGCGTTCTTGGTGAAGATCACCTCGTTGCGGCTCGGCGCGTTGACGAAGGCCGCGACCTTGTCCCGGGCGCCCTCGTACAGCGCGGTGGCCTCCTCGGCGAGCACGTGCACGCCGCGGTGGACGTTGGCGTTGTGCCGCTCGTAGTAGGCGTTGAGCGCCTCCAGCACCTGGCGCGGCTTCTGCGACGTCGCCGCGTTGTCCAGGTAGACCAGCGGCTTGTCGTCGTGCAGCAGCCGCTGCAGGACCGGGAAGTCCTTCCGGATCGCGTCGGTGTCGAGCAGACCCGTGAACGCGTGCGTCACGCGGACGCGCCCCCCTTCACATAAGCCTCGTAGCCCTCGTTCTCCAGCTTGTCGGCCAGCTCGGCACCGCCGGACTCGACGATGCGGCCGCCCGCGAAGACGTGGACGTAGTCGGGCTTGATGTACCGCAGGATGCGGGTGTAGTGGGTCACCAGCAGGGTGCCGACCTCGCCGGTCGAGCGGACCCGGTTGATGCCCTCGGAGACGATCCGCAGCGCGTCGACGTCGAGGCCGGAGTCGGTCTCGTCGAGGATCGCGATCTTCGGCTTGAGGAGCTCCAGCTGGAGGATCTCGTGGCGCTTCTTCTCGCCGCCGGAGAAGCCCTCGTTGACGTTGCGCTCGGCGAACGCCGGGTCCATCTGGAGGGCCGACATCGCCTCCTTGACCTCCTTGACCCACAGCCGCAGCTTGGGGGCCTCGCCGCGGACGGCGGTGGCGGCGGTGCGCAGGAAGTTGCTGACCGAGACGCCGGGGACCTCGACCGGGTACTGCATGGCCAGGAAGACGCCGGCCTTGGCGCGCTCGTCGACGGACATCTCGAGGACGTCCTCGCCGTCCAGCAGCACGGTGCCGCCGGTGACGGTGTACTTGGGGTGGCCGGCCAGCGAGTAGGCGAGGGTGGACTTGCCGGAGCCGTTCGGACCCATGATGGCGTGGGTCTCGCCCTGCTTCACGGTCAGGTCGACGCCCTTCAGGATCTCGCGCGGGCCGTTCTCGGCGTCGACGGAGACGTGCAGGTCGCGGATTTCAAGGGTTGCCATGTGTACTCAGGACTCCTGGTTGACGGAGACGAGCACATCGTCCCCTTCGATCTTTACGGGGTAGACAGCGACCGGCTTGGTGGCGGGCAGGCCGGAGGGCTTGCCGGTGCGCAGGTCGAAGCTGGAGCCGTGCAGCCAGCACTCGATCATGCAGTCCTCGACCTCACCCTCGGCGAGCGAGACGTTCGCGTGCGAGCAGGTGTCGTTGATCGCGAACACCCCCTCGTCGGTGCGGACGATGGACACCGGCACGCCGTTGAGGTCCACGCGCTTGGGCACGTCCTCCTGGAGGTCGTTCAGCGCGCAGGCACGGAGAAACGTCATGGGTGTCAGACCGCCGATTCCAGCTCGGACTCGATCTTCTCCATGAGCTGCTCCTGCACCTCGGCGACGCCGATCTGCTGGAGCAGCTCGGCGAAGAAGCCGCGCACCACCAGGCGGCGGGCCTCGTCGGCCGGGATGCCGCGGGCCTGCAGGTAGAAGAGCTGCTCGTCGTCGAAGCGGCCGGTCGCCGAGGCGTGGCCGGCGCCGACGATCTCGCCGGTCTCGATCTCCAGGTTCGGGATCGAGTCGACCCGGGCGCCGTCGGTGAGCACCAGGTTCCGGTTGAGCTCGTAGGTGTCGGTGCCGAGCGCGGCGGCACGGATCAGCACGTCGCCGACCCAGACGGCGTGCGCGTCCTGGCCCTGCAGCGCGCCCTTGTAGGCCACGTTCGACCGGCAGTGCGGCGTGTCGTGGTCGATCACCAGGCGGTGCTCCAGGTGCTGGCCGGCGTCGGCGAAGTAGAGGCCGAACAGCTCGGCCTCGCCGCCGGGGGCCGCGTAGTTGACCCGCGGGTGGAGGCGGACGAGGTCCCCGCCGAAGGTCACCACGACGGACTTGTACGAGGCGTCCCGGCCGACCAGCGCGTTGTGCTGGGCGACGTGGACGGCGTCGCGGTCCCAGTCCTGGACCGAGACGAAGGTGAGCTTGGCGCCGTCGCCGACCAGCAGCTCGACGTTGGCGGCCCGGGTGCCGGTGCCGGCGTGGTTGATCACCACGACGGCCTCGGCGAACGGCTTGACGTCGATCACCACGTGGGCGAAGCGGACGCCGCCCTCGCCGCGGACGTCGATCTTGACCGGCTCGGTGAGCACCGCGTCCTTGGGGACGGTGACCACGAGCGCCTGCTCGAACCCGCTGAACGCCTGCGCGGCGACCCGGTCGACCGGGGTGCCGGCCTTGCCCAGGCGGGCGTCGTCGCGCCCGACGGTCTCGGCGGTGACGCCGTCCGGGAGCACGAACTCGACCTTGTCGCTGCCCTGCTCGGCCTGGGCCGCGGTGCCGTCGTGCAGCCCGCCGAGGCGGTGCAGCGGGGTGAACCGCCAGTCCTCCTCGCGGCCGGTGGGCACCGGGAAGTCGTTGACGTCGAAGGACGGCTTGACCGCGACGCGCGCGTCGATCGGCTGCTTGACCGTGCTGCGGCCGGTGCCCGGGCCGGCGAGCTGCGCGCCGGCGCCGGCGGTGCCGACCTCGATCGAGCCGGCGGTGGTGGAGCCGGGGGTGTTCGCGGGGACATTCAGGGGCGTGTCAGCCATGGCTGTTCGTCGTGCTCTCTTCCTCGAAAAGTCGGTGGGGCGGTCTGCGGCGGACGTCAGCCGACCGCACCCTCCATCTGCAGCTCGATCAGCCGGTTGAGCTCCAGCGCGTACTCCATCGGCAGCTCGCGCGCGATCGGCTCGACGAAGCCGCGCACGATCATGGCCATCGCCTCGGTCTCGGTGAGGCCGCGGCTCATCAGGTAGAACAGCTGGTCCTCGCTGACCTTGGAGACCGTCGCCTCGTGGCCCATGGACACGTCGTCCTCGCGGACGTCCACGTACGGGTAGGTGTCCGAGCGGGAGACGGTGTCGACGAGCAGCGCGTCGCACAGCACGTTGGACTTGGCGCCGTGCGAGCCCTCGCCGATCTCGATCAGGCCGCGGTAGGAGGTCCGGCCGCCGCCGCGCGCCACCGACTTGGAGACGATGTGCGAGGAGGTGTTCGGCGCCATGTGCACCATCTTGGCGCCGGCGTCCTGGTGCTGGCCCTCGCCCGCGAAGGCGATCGACAGGGTCTCGCCCTTGGCGTGCTCGCCCATCAGGTAGACGGCCGGGTACTTCATGGTGACCTTGGAACCGATGTTGCCGTCGATCCACTCCATGGTCGCGCCCTCGTACGCCACGGCGCGCTTGGTGACCAGGTTGTAGACGTTGTTCGACCAGTTCTGGATCGTCGTGTAGCGGCAGCGGCCGCCCTTCTTGACGATGATCTCCACGACCGCGGAGTGCAGCGAGTCGGAGGAGTAGATCGGCGCGGTGCAGCCCTCGACGTAGTGGACGTAGGCGTCCTCGTCGACGATGATCAGCGTCCGCTCGAACTGGCCCATGTTCTCGGTGTTGATCCGGAAGTAGGCCTGCAGCGGGATGTCGACCCGCACGCCCTTCGGCACGTAGATGAACGAGCCGCCGGACCACACCGCGGTGTTCAGCGCGGCGAACTTGTTGTCGCCGGCCGGGATGACGGTGCCGAAGTACTCGTGGAACAGCTCCGGGTGCTCGCGCAGCGCGGTGTCGGTGTCCAGGAAGATGACGCCCTGCTCCTCCAGGTCCTCACGGATCTGGTGGTAGACGACCTCGGACTCGTACTGGGCGGCGACACCGGCGACGAGGCGCTGCTTCTCGGCCTCCGGGATGCCCAGCTTGTCGTAGGTGGCCTTGATGTCGGCGGGCAGGTCCTCCCAGGACTCGGCCTGCTTCTCGGTGGAGCGGACGAAGTACTTGATGTTGTCGAAGTCGATGCCGGTGAGGTCGGAGCCCCAGGTCGGCATGGGCTTCTTGCCGAAGAGCTTCAGGCCCTTGAGGCGCAGGTTGAGCATCCACTCGGACTCGTTCTTCTTCGCCGAGATGTCGCGGACGACGTCCTCGCTGAGCCCGCGCTTGGCCGCGGCACCGGCGGTGTCCGGGTCGGCCCAGCCGTACTCGTAATTGCCGAGGCCTTCGAGCTCGGGGTGCGAAACGGTGTCAGTCATGCGAGCTTCCTAACGCGCGGACGCTGAATCTTCGGTGGACGTACCGGCAGTCGGCACTGCATCGGAGCCGTGGCCCGCGGAACGCTGGGCGGGCGACGATGCGGCACCGGGTGCCGGCACATAGGTGGTGCAGACCCCGTCGCCGTGGGCGATGGTGGCCAGCCGTTGCACATGGGTGCCCAGGAGCTGGGAGAAGACCTCGGTCTCCGCCTCGCAGAGCTGCGGGAACTGCTCGGCGATGTGCGCGACCGGGCAGTGGTGCTGGCAGAGCTGGGTGCCCGCCGGGGCCTTCGCCACGGCCGACGGGACCCGCCGCACCGTGGCAGCGTACCCGTCGGCGCTCAGGGCCTGGGCGAGGGCCTCGGCCCGCTCCCCGGCCCCGGCGCTCCGCACGGCCTCCAGGTACCTCTCGCCCTGCTTGCCGAACCGGGCCCGGGCGAAGGCGGCGACCGCCTCCTCGCCGGCGGTGCCGCCGCCGACCGAGTCGGAGATCCAGCGCAGGGCGTCGGCGGCCAGCTGGTCGTACGCCTGGTAGAAGGCGTCCCGGCCGCCGTCGGTGAGGGCGAAGACCTTGGCCGGACGGCCCCGGCCGCGGCTGCCGTAGACCCGCTGTTCGCGGGACTCGACCAGGCCGGCGGCGGCGAGCCCGTCCAGGTGACGGCGGACGGCGGCGGCGGTGAGGCCGAGGCGGCTCGCCAGGTCGGCGGCCGAGGAGGGGCCGTGGTCCAGGATCGACCGGGCGACCCGGTCGCGGGTGGCCCGGTGGCCGTCCAGCAGCACCTCGGCGGCCGTCACGGGCACGTCACAGCCGGGGGCCGACTCGGCCTCCTGCTGGGTGGCGTGCTCGCGCATGTTTTTCACAACACCAGTGTTGCGTAATTACTTCCGACAGGACAAGCCGTGATCCAGGCCTCACCCGTGTCATCTGTCACGCAGGTAAGCCTTACCTGACCTGGGAAAACGATCGCCGAGGGCGGCGTGGGGGCCGGGCGTTCGGCCCTCTTACACTCGCCGGTATGCATTCCGAACCCGCGGTCCAGATCGCCGGGCTGGTCAAGCGCTACGGTGACAAGGCCGCGGTGGACGGCCTCGACCTCACCATCGCGGCCGGCGCGATCACCGCCGTCCTCGGCCCCAACGGCGCCGGCAAGACCACCACCATCGAGACCTGCGAGGGCTACCGCCGGCCCGACGCCGGCACCGTCCGCGTCCTCGGCCTCGACCCGGTCGCCCAGAACGCCGCCCTGCGCCCGCGGATCGGCGTCATGCTGCAGTCCGGCGGCGTGTACGCGGGCGCGCGCGCCGTCGAGATGCTGCGGCACACCGCCAGGCTGCACGCCCACCCGCTGGACGTCGACGCGCTGGTCGAACGGCTCGGCCTGGGCTCCTGCGGCCGCACCACCTACCGCCGGCTGTCCGGCGGCCAGCAGCAGCGGCTCGCGCTGGCCATGGCCGTGGTCGGCCGCCCCGAACTGGTCTTCCTCGACGAGCCCACCGCCGGCCTCGACCCGCAGGCCCGGCACGCCACCTGGGAGCTGGTCCGCGACCTGCGCCGGGACGGCGTCACCGTGGTCGTCACCACCCACCACATGGACGAGGCCGAGCAGCTCGCCGACCAGGTGGCCGTCGTCGACCGCGGCCGGGTGATCGCCACCGGCAGCCCCGACGAACTGTGCCGCGGCGGCTCCGAGAACGCGCTCTGCTTCGACGGCCCGCCCGGGCTCGACCTCGGCCCGCTGCTCAAGGAGCTGCCCGAAGGCGCCACCGCCGTCGAGACCGGCCCCGGCGCCTACCGCGTCGAGGCGGCCGTCGACCCCCAGCTGCTGGCCACCGTCACCGGCTGGTGCGCGGCCTCCGGCATCCTGCCCGAGCGGCTGTCCGTGCGGCGCCGCAGCCTCGAAGACGTCTTCCTCGACCTGACCGGACGGGACCTCCGCTCGTGAGCACGACCGACGTGACCGGCGCCCGCGCGGCCGCCACCGACTACTCCCCCGCGCCCGGTCCGGCCCCGGTCGGCCGGATGCTGCTCGCCCAGACCGCCTTCGAGACCAGGATGCTGCTGCGCAACGGTGAGCAGCTGCTGCTCACCGTGGTCATCCCGACCGTGCTGCTGGTGCTGTTCTCGGCCGTGGACATCGTCGCGGTGGAGGGCCCCGGCGAGCGGGTCGACTTCCTGGCCCCCGGCCTGCTGGCGCTCGCCGTGATGTCCACGGCCTTCACCGGCCAGGCCATCGCCACCGGGTTCGAGCGCCGCTACGGCGTGCTGAAGCGGCTCGGCGCCAGCCCGCTGCCGCGCTGGGCGCTGCTGACCGCGAAGACCGGTTGCGTGCTGGTCACCGAGGCGCTGCAGGTCGCGCTGCTGTCGGTGATCGCGCTGGCGCTCGGCTGGTCCCCGCAGGGCGACCCGCTGAGCGTCGCCGCGCTGCTGGTCCTCGGCACCGCCGCCTTCTCCGGGCTCGGGCTGCTGATGGCCGGCACGCTGAAGGCCGAGGCCACCCTGGCCGCCGCGAACCTGGTGTTCGTCCTGCTGCTGCTGGCCGGCGGGGTGGTCGTGCCGCTGAGCCGGTTCCCGGACGCCGTGCGGTCGGTGCTGGAGCTGCTGCCGATCTCCGCGCTCTCGGACGGCCTGCGCTCGGTGCTGCAGCACGGGGCCGGGGTGCCGTGGTCGGACCTCGGGCTGCTGGCCGGCTGGTCGGTGCTCGGACTGGCCGCCGCCGCCCGGTTCTTCCGCTGGGAGTAGGGCCCGCTTCTCCGGCGGGGAGCAGGGTCCGCCCGCTTCTCCGGCGGGGAGCAGGGTCCGCCCGCTTCCCCCGCGACGACACGCGACCGCCCCCCGGCCAGGCTGGCCGGGGGGCGGTCCGCTGTCCGCCGTCCGCCGTCAGCGGTGAGCCGTCAGCAGTGAGCGGTTCGCGAGGGCGTCAGCCCTGGCTGCCGTTGCGGCGCTTGCGGGCCAGCAGGACGAGCGCGCCACCGACCAGCAGCACGCCGCCGCCGGCCGCCGCGATCATCGGGGTGGCGTCGTTGCTACCGGTCTGCGCGAGCACCGGGCCGTTGGTGGTGGGCACCGGGACGGGGGCCGCGGTGGTGGTCCGGCTCGGGGTCGGCGTGGCCGACGGGCTCGGGGTGGCCGACGGGCTGCTGCTCGGGGTGGTGGGCGGCACGGTCGGCGTCGGAGTCGGCGTGGGGGTCACCGTCGGCGTCGGGGTCGGCGTCGGGGTGGTGGTCTTGGTGGGCGTGGGCGTGGGCGTCGGCGTCGGCGTGGGAGTCGGCGTCGGCGTCGGCGTGTGGCACGGCTCGATCGTCTTGGTCTCGTCGAGGTTCCAACCCTTCTCGTTGGGCGTCTCCGTGGTCTTCACCACGAGGGTCGCCTTGATCGGGGCGGAGTGGTCCTTCACCGGGAAGGTGCCGTGGAACTCCTTGGGGAACGTCTTGTCCAGCACCTTCTCGCCGTCGATGGTGAGGCTGACGGTGTTCGTCACGCCGGCCTTGTCGCTGTAGTTGATCAGGTCGACCACGACCTTGTCGCAGGTCACCTTCCAAGTCGGCACGTGGGCCGAGGCGTTGCCGGCCAGAGCCAGGGGCAGGAGAAAACCGGCCGTCGCCGTACCGGCGAGTGCCGCCGCCCCGATCCCGATGTGCCGCCGCTGTCGCGCCATTACGCTGTTCCCCTCCGAACGGTCTTGTGCAGCAGGCGTGTTGAGTGGATCGCGGTGGCCCGCTACGACTGTCCGGGGGACTCTACCGGCACTTCCGCACCTCACCACACCCCGCCGCACGACCGGATTTCGTCTGTCGGTCCGATCCCTGATGTGCATGACCAGCCCATCACAGCCGCCACCTCGCAGAACGCGGAATCGGCGGACTTGAATGAACTTCGTCACCTCCAGACAGAACGGCGCCCGCGGTGATCGGGTTCAGTCACCGCGGGCGCCGGGCCGGGACCGCTCCGGAATCCCCGCGGGCGGGGATTCCGGGGCCCTGGTGCCGGTCGACGAACGGTCAGGCCTTCCGGGCCGCCCGCCGCCGGGTGGCGACGACGATCCCGCCGCCGGCCGCGAGCACCAGCGCACCGCCGATCGCCAGCGGAAGGACCGGGCCGGAGCCGGTGTGCGCGAGGTTGCCGCCCGCGTCGGTCCGCGGGGACGGGCTGCCCGACGCGGAGGCCTGGACGGCCGGCGCACCCGCCGTACCCGTGGCCGACGGGGCGGCCGGGCTGCCGCTCGCACCGGGCTTGCCGCCCGCCGGGGCGGACGACGTGGCCGAGGGGCTCGCCGAGCCGCCGGGGGCGGTCGGGGTGCCCGACGCGCCGGGGGTGGCGCTCGCGCTCGGCGCGGTGGTCGCCGACGGCGACCCGCTCGGCACCACCGGCGGCACGGTGGGCGTGGCGGTCGGCGTCGGGAGGACGGCCGGCAGGCAGCCGGTGAAGGGGTAGTGGTGCGTCTCCGCGCCCGCCGTGCCGGTCAGCGAGGCGACGATGACCGACCCGTTGACCGGGGCCCCGCCGGACGGCTTCCCCCCGTTGACCCCGGGGGTGTTCAGGGAGAGCGCGGCGTTCGGCGCCAGGACGGTACCGGCCCAGGCGGTGTCGCCCTTCTTGGTCACCTTGGTCGCGGTGGGGAAGTTCCAGAGCAGCTTGGCCCGGATCGCGCCGCCGGCCGCGCTCTGGCTCTTGTCGTCCAGGACGAAGGCCGACTTGCCCTCGTCCCAGAGGAAGAACCCGCTCGTCCCGGCGGCCGCCATGTCGTAGGAGCCACCGGTCACGTTGACGACGGCCACCGAGCCGACGGGCACCTTGACGTAGACCTCCTTGGCGCCCTGCAGCTTCGCGGCGTCGACGGTGAAGGCGTTGTACGCGGCGTCGGCGCCGGTGAGGGTGAGCTTGACGCCCTCGGCCCGCACGGTGGCACCGGCGGTCTGCGGGGCGGCGGCCAGCGCGGTCGAGGCGGCGCGCAGCTTGGCGAACTCGGCCTTGAAGTCGATCGGCGAGGCGCCCTGGGTGATAGCGCCCTGGTGCGCCTGGACGACGGCGCCCTCGGCCTTGGCACCGTAGACGCCGTTGCCCTTCATGACCTGGGTGTTGTGGCCGGTGATCCGGCCGGCGACGACCAGCGCGTTCTTGCCGGGCAGGGCGTCCACCTCGGCGGCGGAGAGCTCCTGACCGACCGAGAAGCCGCCGGTGAAGTCGGCGTTGCCGCCGACGGCGACGGCGCCCTCGGCGTCGGGGGTGTGGGTGTCGTCGCCCTCGACGAACTCGCCGTAGAGGTTGGCGACGCCGAGGCTGCGGCACTCCTGGGCGGGGGCGGGGCCGGCGGCGTGGGCGGCCGGGGCGGCGAGACCGGCCAGGGCGAGCGAACCGCCGACCGCGAGCGCGGCGGCGGACGTGGGTATGCGCATGTGCAGAATCTCCGCTTGCGTGCGGGCGTCGATGGGAGAGGCCCGAAATGGTATGGACCAAAGCCGCACTCTCTCGACCCCGACCGCAATTGGTCAAGACCATTGCACGCCGTGACCGGAATGCACCTTCTGTCCCGCGTGTCTCGGTCTGCGTGTCGCCGGCCCCGCCCGACACGGCACCCCACCGACGCCGCGCGCCGCCCCCGCCCCGCCCCAAGATCGCCTGTAAGGCCGCCTACGATTGACCCCGTGCCTAACCCCTTCTCCCTGCTCGCCGACCGCTGGCAGCCCTCCGCCGCGATGGTCCGGCGCGCCGCGTTCGCCGCGCTGGTGATGAGCGTGGTGATCGTCGTCACCGGCGGCGCCGTCCGCCTCACCGCCTCCGGCCTCGGCTGCACCACCTGGCCCCGCTGCACCGACGAGAGCCTGACGCCGACCGCCGAGATGGGCTTCCACGGCGTCGTCGAGTTCACCAACCGGATGCTCACCTACGTGCTGAGCGCCGCGGTCGGCTGGGCCATCCTGGCCGCCCGCTGCCTCCCCTGGCCTTCGGCCGGGGGGACCTCCAAGCCCTGGCGGAACAGCCTGACCAGGCTCGGCTGGGCGCAGTTCTGGCTGGTGATGAGCAACGCGGTGCTCGGCGGCATCACCGTGCTGACGGGCCTGAACCCGTACACGGTGGCGCTGCACATGATCGCCGCGATGGCGCTGGTCTGGGTCGCACTGCTGATGTGGGAGCGGAGCAAGGAGGGCGACGGCCCGGCGAAGCTGTCGGTCGCCCGCCCGATCCACCGGCTGTCCTACGTCCTGGTGGCGGTCGTCGGCCTGCTGGTCGCCGCCGGCACCCTGGTCACCGGCGCCGGCCACCACCCGGGCACGCCGAAGGACAACAAGATCGTCCCGCGGATCCCGATCGACTACGACAGGCTGGCCCAGTTCCACGCCGACTTCGCCTTCGTGTCGGTGGGCCTGACCATCGCGCTGATCTTCGTCCTCGCCGCCGTCAAGGCCCCGCCCGCGGCCAAGGCCCGCACGAAGGAACTGCTGGCGGTGCTGCTGCTCCAGGGCGTGCTGGGCTTCGTCCAGTACTTCACCGACGCCCCCGAGCTCATGGTCGGCCTCCACATGCTCGGCGCGAGCCTCACCTGGATCGCCGCCCTGAGGATCCCCCTCGCCCTGCGCGTGCGGGAGGCCGAGGAGACCGCGGCCGCCACCCCGGCCCCGCGGACCCCCGAGACCGCCACCGCCTGAGCAGAAGCAGGACCCACGCCGAAGGCCCCCATCCGAGCGGGATGGGGGCCTTCGCCGTCATCACAGCAGCCGTCGGCCGTCATGGGTACGGATCATCGCCGCCGCGTCGTCCCGAAGCGCATCCAGGACCCGGACGGCATGGACCTCGGCCATGCGCTTGGACACCTCGTCCGGCACGAGCCAGCCGATTCCGATGGACTCGTCCGAAAGCTGTTCCGCCCCGCCCTACAGTCGACAGCGGAAGACGAGGGCCACGATCCCCCGGCTCACGTTCTTATAGATCCAGCTCCAGCACACCACCCGGCGGCTCCCAAGCCCCGTTGTCGGCCCGCCGAATCGCCAGCACCCGCCCGTTGCTCCCGCACCACCACCCCCGCGACGGACACCGAGTGGAATGACGGCATCCCGACCTGATGCGCATCTCGCTCCCCGGCATCGCTCGTCACGTGCTCCACCCGGAAAGGCTGCCGAAGGTAGGACGAAGCAGGTCGAGGACGTGGGTCCAGTTGTACGTGTCGCGGCCTCCGCCGGACTTGGGCTGGTGTGGCACATAGTCGCCGATCATGACGTCCATCGAGCGCAGTCGGGCCAGGCTCTCCGCATAGGCCGGGTGGGCGGCCTGGGCGGAGTTGACGTAGGGCTGGACAGCAACGGGGATGCCGAGCCCGTACGCCTCGCAGAGGATGCCGAGCGCGAGCGTGTCGGAGATCCCGGCGGCCCACTTGTTGACGGTGTTGAACGTCGCTGGGACTACCGCGATGGCGTCTGCTGGGGGCAGCGGTTGCGGATGGCTCGGCGTGCGCCACGCCGAGCGGATCGGATAGCCGGTCTGGGCCTCGACGGCCCCCTGGTCCATGAAGCCGAGAGCGCTGGGGGTAGCGATCACACCGACCTTCCAGCCCTCGGCATGGGCTGCGGCGATCAGCTCACCCACGCCGTCAGCAATTCCCGAAGCGCAGACGACGACGTAGAGGAACGGCGCGTGGTTCTCAGTCAAATCCGAACTCCCAACTCATGACAGAAACGGCGGAGTTCCGGGACACTACCGCGCCGGTCCCGCGCGGCCATGTCGCCGACCAGTTCCAGCACGCTGGGGCGCCGACGAATGTCCTCAGAAGCACAGCTCTCCGCGATCCTGAGTGCTTGGTATCCCTCAGCCAACCTGCCTTGTTGGTTGTAGGCCCGTGCAGCATCCACCCAGAGCGCGGCCCGCCGCTCCGGAACGGGGATGCGGCGCCTCATTAGGGGTTGAGCGGCGTCCAGGGCTGCGCCGGCGTCACCCAGAACCACAGCTGAGCTGACCGCATGCAGTGCGACGTTGGTGGGACTGAAGTTCGCCCAGGAATTCGGGCCGTCGAGGGCAACGTAGCGCGCGACACTCCGGGCTTCGGCAAGAAGCTCCGCTGCGGTTGCCCGGTCGCCACCTACGCTTGCCGCGGTCACGCCACGGAGGAGCATGAGCCCGAATGCCGCAAGGTACTGGGGCGATCTCCCGTCATAGCCGCCGCCGAGTCGGTCTGCAGTGTGATGAACAAGGCTGATGGCGGGTGCGGTATGCCGATCTCGCGCAAGAACGTGGACCTGGACGCGAACGCTGGAAGCCATCACCACCGGATCACAGCTCCGCTCGGCCTCAGCCATCGCCCTGCCGGCCGCGAGCCAGGCATTGCCCTGATCGCCGAATTTGAGCAAAAGGCTCACAGCGGTTTGATAGGCCGTCGCAAGCATGCCGGAGAGATTCTGATCGTCACCTCGAGCCGCGCTCTGAGCCTGCCGGAGGTCCGCGATCAGCTGTGGCAGAGACGCTTCGAGTTCAGCATACCGGCAGGAGTAGAAGTGTTTGCGGGCCTGAGACAGCCGAGCTGAGAGTGCCGACGACGACTGCAGTGGACGATCGGAGAGTACTGGCCCGGGCAAGAGTTGCTGGACGAGCTCCGTCGCCGCGCGGGGCGGCCCTGGTGGGACTGCGAGCGCAGCAATGCTCGCGGCCAGGAAGTTGCGGCGGTGCATGTCGTCCGTCCTGCTGCGTGTACTGATGGGAGAGGCAAGCCCGAGATTTCCCGGAGGAATCCCGAGCGCAGCTGCAACCGCTCTTAGGACGCCCATATCTTGCGTTCCTTTGCCACTCTCGAGCCGACTGATCTTCGACTGGTGGTAGCCCAACTCGGAAGCCACATCTGCCTGAGACCGGCCGCTTAGCACTCGCGCCCGGCGAATCACTTCGCCGGGCGCGACTTCCGCGGAGCGCCCCTTGGCCATCCACGACATGGATCCTCCTGCTGGCACCCGTCACACCCGATATGCCGAGCGTAGCCGCGCGATGGCAAGCAGTGATGCACGATCCGCATGAATCATGCGCAGTGGGCTCGGAGCCCAGACACCTGGCCGCGAAGTGCAGTTGCCTATTCGTGTCAGCAGCCATGCCCTCAGTCGCCAAGGAGAAGCGCCGATGACCCTCCTCTCGAACGTTGTGAGAGGCGACGCCGTGCTCCAACAGGGCCCGGCTGCGAGCGTCCACCGACATGCCGAGCTGGCAACCATCCGCCTGCCCTACCGGCCCGAGTCGGTGGGTGCCGCCCGCAGCTTCGTGCGGGCGAAGCTGCGGGAATGGGGGCTGGACGACCTGGTGGACGACGCCGTCGTCATCGTCAGCGAACTGGTCACCAACGCGGTCAGGACCGGCTGCCAGACCCGCATGCTCGTCGGCGTCCGCCGGCCGACCGACCACACCGTCCGCATCCTCGTCGGTGACGGCTCCCGCTCGATGCCCGTGATGGTCCAGGCCCGGCCCGACGCCACGTCGGGCCGGGGCCTGGCGATGGTCCACCGGCTCACCCGCGGGCGCTGGGGCGTCACACCCCTCCCGTTCGGCAAGGTCGTCCACGCCGACCTCACGACGCCCGCCGCCAACCCCCGGTGAACCACCAACCACCGCAGCCCGGTTCCGACTTCGACGACACGCCCCCACCCCCGGCCCCCGACCCCACCCGGGTCTGGGCCGCCTACGGGGTGTCCGCCGCAGCCTGCCTGCACCTCATCGCCGCGGCCCTGGTCCTGGTCAACCGCGCCCGCTGAACCCCGACGAGAGGCCACCTGATGAACGAACCGCGCCGCTACGATCGCCGCCTCGCCCGGAGGCCGCAAACCGTGGTCGTCCAGCCGACCAGCTTCTGCAACCTCGACTGCACCTATTGCTACCTGCCGCACCGTGACCGGCGGAACCACATGACCGTCGAGGTCGCGAGCGCCGTGGCCGACTCGCTCGCCGAGTTCGCCGGCCGCGACCCGGACCGGCCCCTGGACGTCGTCTGGCATGCCGGTGAGCCGCTGACTCTGGGCGTGCGCCGCTTCGCCGAGCTGCTCGCCCCGTTCGAGCCGTTGCGACGGGCCGGCCTGGTGCATCACTACGTACAGACCAACGCCACGCTGGTCACCGACGCCTGGTGCGACTTCCTCACCGCACACCGGTTCCGCGTGGGCGTCAGCATCGACGGCCCGGCCACCCTCAACGCCCAACGCATCGACCGCAGGGGCAAAGCTGCCTTCGACCGCATCGTGAAAGGCATCGCCCGACTGCGTGCGGCAGGCATCGCCTTCTCGGTGATCGCCGTGGTCACGACGGACAGCATCGGCCACCCCGAGGAACTCCTCGAATTCCTCGCCAGGCTCGGATGTCACAGCATCGGCATCAACATCGAGGAGGCCGAGGGGATCAGCCTCACCCGGCCGCTGCCCACCATCGAACAGGCAGGACGGTTCTGGCGCCGCACCATCGCCTGGAGCCGCCTCAACCCCGCCCCTTCCGTGCGCGAGCTCGCCCGCCTCGGTGATTACCTCCACACCCTGCGGACGGGCGAGCAGGCCGACAGGAGCGCGTTCCTGATCGATCCCATCCCCACCATCTCGACCACCGGCGACGTGGTGCTGCTCTCGCCCGAACTCGCGGGCGTCTCCGCACCCGACTACGACGACTTCCGAGCCGGAAACGTCCTACGGCAGTCGCTGGCGTCCATGCTCGACGACGCCGACCGGCTGAGGTACGTGGACGAGTTCCTCACCGGCTTGGAGAGGTGCGAGGCCACCTGCCAGTTCTTCGACTTCTGCCGAGGAGCGCAAGCCGGCAATCGCTACTTCGAGAACGGCCGCCTGGACACCACCGAAACGAACTACTGCCGGGTGTCACGGCAGGCCCTGATCACCGCCCTGTCCGATACCGTCCGAGAGGAACGAGCAGCATGACCGTGCTCGAAATGCTGGCCACCGTCGATACCCCCGTCATCGAGGGCCTCACCGCCGGCCGCTCGCACGACCCCGTGGTCGCCAAGTTCGACAACCGGCCGACCTGGGACAACAACGGGCCCAAGTTCGACAACCGGCCGACCTGGGACAACTGGAACAAGAAGTAGTCCCACTGCCGGGCGGCCCGCACCCAGTGGGCGGGCCGCCCGGTCCCCACGGAAACGGAGCTGACCATGGACAGCCGCACCTTCGGCCGCGTCACCGTGGCCCTGCCCAACCTCGACGAGACGGGCGCCTACCTGTCCAACGTCTCGTCCCTGGAGACCGGCCGAGGCATCGTCCAGGACTTCCGGTACGCGGACGCCGACCTGCGCGACCTCGCTCTGTCCGACACCCGGCTCATCACAGGCCGCATCATCGGCTTGCGCGCCTCGCGCGTCGAGTTCAGCGCGATGCGGTTGGACTCCGTCGACTTCGACGGCTGTGACCTCGGGTCCGCCGACTGGCGTGACAGCAAGCTCTCCCGCGTCGCCTTCCGCAACTGCAAACTGATGGGTGCGACCCTCACAGGCCTGACCATCGACAGCGTCCTGTTCGAGAACTGCAAACTCGACTACGCGACCCTCGACAACGTGCGGGCCACCGGCCCGGTCGCCTTCTCCACATGCACCCTGTCCGAGGCCGTCTTCACCAACTGCGACCTGGGCAGGGTCGTCCTCGACGGCTGCACCCTCCGGCTCACCGAGTTCGGGCGTGGCAGGTACCAGGGTCTGGACCTCCGCGGCAACGACCTCTCCGCCCTGCGCGGCGCGGCGCACCTGGCCAGGGTCGTCATCGATCGCCCGCAGCGGGCGGAACTCGCCGAGGCCCTGGTGGCCGAGCTGGACGTGACGTACGGGGACACGCTCGACGACGGCCGATAGCCCGATCCCGAGGAGGACTCGGCATGCACCTGCGCATCGCGTTCCACGACTTCTCCGCCCTGCAGGCGCGGTGCGAAGTCAGCGGTGTCCGAACCGCCCGGAGCGAGCCCGGGTACGAGAACGGCGCCGTCGTCCCGACCGGCGCCTGGCAGCCGCTCGGCGACACGCTCGCCTCCCGCCTACGAGCGACCGACCGGACCAGCGCCAGCCGCGTGGTCGAGACCGTCGAACTCCGGGACACCGACACCACCGAGATGCTTCCCGGCCTTCTCGGCGACCCCGAAGCCGTCTGCCTCGGCCGGGCAGCCAGCCCGGCCGAGGCACTCACTACCACCCGTAATCACCAGGACGGCCGACGGATCGGCCTGCACGTCGACAACTGGGACAAGCTGCCGTACCGCGAGAAGCACCGGGGCCGGCGACGACTCTGCCTCAACCTCGGCCCGGGCACCCGGTACATCCTGCTCGGCGATGTCGACATCCAGGCCATCTGTCGCACCGTCCACAACGACCACGAACGTCAGTACCCGCACACCGACGATCTTCGAAGCTACGTCGCCCGCCACGAGCCGCTGCGATGTTTCCGCATCCGCCTCGCACCGGGCGAGGGCTACATCGCCCCGACCGAGCTCATGCCACACGACGGCTCCACCGAGGACCAGCCGGAGCCGTCCACCGCGGCGTTCTGGCTCGGCCGATGGCCCCGAGGAGTCCTGCCGAGCCTGATCTGAGCAATGCCGGAGCACCGGTCCGGCCGGGCGTGGCGGGCGGTGTCCGGCCAGGCCCGGGCACCGCGCGCGGCGGCCCGGTTCCCCCGGGTGGGGGAACCGGGCCGCCGGTGTCGTGGGGGCGGGGCTCAGCCGCCGAGCTGGATGCCGGCCATCCGCTTCCACTCGTAGGAGCCGGTCTTCACCCTGAGGCCCAGCTCGCCCTCGAAGGAGTCGTGCAGGGTCAGGCCCGCGATCTCGACGGCCCGGCGGCCGACGGCGTAGCTGGGGGCGACCTGGTCGCCCCAGGCGCCGTCCGCGCCGACCACGGCGATCCGGGTGGCCACGGCGCCGACGTACTCGACGACCGCGTCGGCGCTGCCGCCGTGCTGCCGGGCGAAGCTGGTCAGGTTCTTGGCGATGCGCTTGGCGCGGCGCTCGGTGCGGGCGTCCGGCGCGGCGGCGGTGGCGGTCTCTGCGCTGCTCATGCCCGCATGCTACCCACCGGTAGTGGCCCTGGCGACGGGAGCGGCCTGTGCACCGGGCCACATACTGGAGGGGTGACGTTCCAAGGCTGGCCCGCCGAGGCGCTCGAGTTCTACGAGCACCTGGAGGCCGACAACTCGAAGACCTACTGGCAGGCCCACAAGGACCGGTACGAGGACGCCGTGCGGGCCCCGATGGAGCTGCTGCTCGCCGACCTGGAGCCCGAGTTCGGGCCCGCGAAGATCTTCCGCCCCAACCGGGACGTCCGGTTCAGCGCCGACAAGTCCCCGTACAAGACGCACATCGGCGCGCACCTGGAGGCCGGCGGCTACGTCCAGCTCTCCGCCGACGGCCTCGCCTGCGGCAACGGGATGTACCAGCTCGCCTCCGACCAGCTGGAGCGCTACCGCGCCGCCGTCGCCGAGGACGTGAGCGGCGCCGAGCTGGAGCGGGTGATCGCCGCGGTGGAGAAGGACGGCCCGCAGGTGTTCGGCCGGGACAGCCTCAAGTCCGCCCCGCGCGGCTACCCCAAGGACCACCCGAGGATCGAGCTGCTGCGCCACAAGGGCCTGGTGGCCTGGCAGGAGTGGGAGCCGGCGAAGTGGCTGGGCACCCGCTCCGCCTACACCCGGATCACCGCCTTCCTGCGCGCCTCCCAGCCGCTGAAGGACTGGCTGGACGAGCGCGTCGGCCCCTCCGGGCTGCCCGCCCGCTGAAACGCGAGAGCCACCGAAACGCGAGAGCCCCCCGAACGTGCGAGCCCCCGAAACGCGAGAGCCCCCCGAACGCCGAGGAGCCCCGGTCCACCGGACCGGGGCTCCTCCGCGCTGCGCGCGCTACTTCACGAACGGGTCGATCGCGCAGACCACGAACAGCAGCGACAGGTAGGTGATCGACCAGTGGAACAGCCGCATCTCCTTGAGCTTGGCACCCACCACCCCGGCCTTGGCCCGGGCGTACAGGGCGTGCGCCTCGCGCAGCCACGCCGCGCCCAGCACGACCGCCGCCACCGGGTACAGCCAGCTCATGTGCCCGAGCGGCCACAGGGCCAGCGAGACGGCCACCATCACCCAGGAGTAGGCGACGACCTGCTTGCCGACGGCCACGTTCCCCTTGACCACCGGCAGCATCGGCACGCCGGCCCGCAGGTAGTCGTCGCGCACCTTCATCGACAGCACCCAGGTGTGCGGCGGCGTCCAGAAGAACACCACCAGGAACAGCACGACCGCCGCCCAGGACACCGAGTTGGTGACGGAGGACCAGCCGACCAGCACCGGCATGCAGCCGGCGATGCCGCCCCAGACGATGTTCTGCGAGGTGCGCCGCTTCAGTCCGAGCGTGTAGACGAAGACGTAGAACAGCAGGGCGCCCAGCGCCAGGCCGGACGAGAGCCAGTTGACGCCGAAGCCCAGCAGCAGGGTCGACACGACGGCGAGGACGACGCCGAACACCAGCGCCTCGCGCGGCGACACCATGCCGGTGACGATCGGACGGCGCTCGGTGCGCGACATCACCGCGTCGATGTCACGGTCGATGTACATGTTGAGGGCGTTGGCGCCGCCCGCCGAGAGGTAGCCGCCGACCACGACCTTGAGCACCAGCAGCATGTTCGGGACGCCCTGCTGGGCCAGGAACATCACCGGCACGGTGCTCATCAGCAGCAGCTCGATGATCCGGGGCTTGGTCAGTGCGACGAACGCGCCGACACGGGCCCCGATCGGCCGGTGCGCAGGCGTCGCCCCGGTGACCCCGGCGGGACGGGTTTCGACGGCGGTCACTAACACCCCAACTGAAGATGAATCCTCGCAGGCGTCCACAGGAACGAAGGGTCCCGAAATCGTCCGCTCTGCGCGTACCACGACACCATAGACGTTCCATATCTCCCCACCGGCTCCGGGGTCCCCCGGCGAGGCCGAACGCACACCCCCGGGTGAACCGACTGGGTGAACCGACGAACCCGCTCCGGCGCGCCCGCGGTCCCCCGTCCTGACCACCTGGGCGGCAGTGGCCGACAAACCAGGAGACCCTTGGACATAAGCAGGCAGAACGCCCTGGTGGGAATCACCATACGGAATTCCCGGTTGTCTCAGCACGGAGGGTGAGCCCCGGCCCGGGCGGTAGGCTCGCACGCAGAAGCGGGATCTACCCTCCGTGACCGGCACCACCCAGTGTCGAGACCACAGCGCCGTGGCCGACCCGGTCCCCATTCACGGGGTCACTCTTCAATGGAAGGAGCCCTGAGACAGGGTGAGCACGACGCCGACGAACGCATTCGAGTGGTCCGAGCTGGATGAGCGCACGGTTGACACCGCGCGGGTCCTGGCCATGGACGCCGTCCAGAAGGTCGGCAACGGACACCCCGGGACGGCCATGTCGCTGGCCCCGGCCGCGTACCTGATCTTCCAGCGGTTCCTGCGCCACGACCCGACCGACCCGTCCTGGGTCGGCCGCGACCGGTTCGTCCTCTCCCCCGGGCACACCAGCCTGACCCTCTACACCCAGCTCTACCTGTCCGGCTACGGCCTGGAGCTGGACGACCTCAAGGCCTTCCGCGTCGCGGGCAGCCGCACTCCGGGGCACCCGGAGCACGGCCACACCGCGGGTGTGGAGACCACCACCGGCCCGCTCGGCCAGGGCATCGCCAACGCGGTGGGCATGGCGATGGCCGCCCGCTACGAGCGCGGCCTGTTCGACCCGGACGCCGCCGCCGGCGAGAGCCCCTTCGACCACACGATCTGGGCCATCGTCTCCGACGGCGACCTGGAGGAGGGCATCTCCGCCGAGGCCTCCTCGCTGGCCGGGCACCAGAAGCTGGGCAACCTGGTCGCCCTGTACGACGACAACCACATCTCGATCGAGGGCGACACCGAGACCGCCTTCTCCGAGGACGTCCTCAAGCGCTACGAGGCGTACGGCTGGCACGTCCAGCGGGTCGTCCCGAAGGCCAACGGCGACATCGACGTCGCCGCCCTGGCCGAGGCGCTGGACGCCGCGAAGGCCGAGACCTCCCGCCCGTCGATGATCGCTATGCGCACGATCATCGCCTGGCCGGCCCCGGACGCCCAGAACACCGCCAAGGCCCACGGCTCCGCGCTCGGCGCCGCCGAGATCGCCGCCACCAAGAAGGTCCTGGGCTTCGACCCGGAGAAGACCTTCGAGGTCGCCGACAAGGTGATCGAGCACGCCCGCCTGGTCATCAAGCGCGGCAAGGCCGCCCGCGACCAGTGGCAGCAGTCCTTCGAGGCGTGGCGCGCCGCCAACCCGCACCGCGCCGCCGAGTTCGACCGCATCCAGGCCGGCGAACTGCCCGAGGGCTGGAAGAAGACCGTCCCGTCCTTCCCCGCCGGCAAGGAGGTCGCCACCCGCAAGGCCTCCGGCGAGACCCTCAAGGCGATCGGCGCGGTGATCCCGGAGCTGTGGGGCGGCTCGGCCGACCTCGCGGAGTCCAACCTCACCACCATCGACGAGGAGAGCTCGTTCCTGCCCGAGGGCAACCCGCTGAAGAGCGCGAGCCCGTACGGCCGGACGATCCACTTCGGCATCCGCGAGCACGCCATGGGCTCCACCATGAACGGCATCGCGCTGCACGGGAAGACCCGCGTGTACGGCGGCACCTTCCTGGTCTTCGCCGACTACATGCGCCCGGCCGTGCGCCTGGCCGCGCTGATGAAGCTGCCGGTCACCTACGTCTGGACGCACGACTCGATCGGCCTGGGCGAGGACGGCCCGACCCACCAGCCGGTCGAGCACCTGGCCTCGCTGCGCGCCATCCCGGGCCTGGCCATGGTCCGCCCGGCCGACGCCAACGAGACCGCCGTCGCCTGGCGCACCGTGATCGAGCGGCAGACCAGCCACCCCGGCCCGGTCGGCCTGGCGCTCACCCGCCAGAACGTCCCGACCTTCGACCGCGAGGTCTTCGGCTCCGCCGAGGGCACCGCGAAGGGCGCGTACGTCCTGGCCGAGGCGTCCACCGGCGACCCGCAGGTGATCCTGCTGGGCACCGGTTCGGAGGTCCAGCTGGCGGTCAACGCCCGCGAGGTGCTGGAGGCCGAGGGCATCGCCACCCGGGTCGTCTCGGTCCCGTCGTTCGAGTGGTTCCAGGAGCAGGACCAGGCCTACCGCGACAGCGTGCTGCCGCCGTCGGTCAAGGCCCGCGTGTCGGTCGAGGCCGGCATCGCCCAGGGCTGGCGCGAGCTGGTCGGCGACCACGGCCGGATCGTCTCGCTGGAGCACTTCGGCGCCTCCGCCGACTACAAGGTGCTGTTCGAGGAGTTCGGCCTGACCGCCGAGCGCGTGGTGGCCGAGGCGCACAACGCCCTGCGCTCCCTCGAGGCCGTCAACCGCTGACGCGTTCCGGGCCGGGCCCGAGACCCGCACGTCGAAGGCCCGGCCCCTCTGACTACCCCACGAAGCAGAAGAAGACGAAGGACTGAGCACCATGACTGACGCACTGAAGCGCCTCAGCGACGAAGGCGTGGCGATCTGGCTGGACGACCTCAGCCGCAAGCGGCTGAACTCCGGCAACCTGGCCGAGCTGGTGCAGAACAAGCACGTGGTGGGTGTCACCACCAACCCGACCATCTTCCAGAAGGCGATCGGCGGCAGCGGCGACGACTCGTACGACGGCCAGCTGCGCGACCTCGCCGTCCGCAAGGTCACCACCGACGAGGCGATCCGCATGATCACCACCTCGGACGTGCGCGACGCCGCCGACGTGCTGCGCCCGGTCTACGACGCCTCCAACGGCCGCGACGGCCGGGTGTCCATCGAGGTCGACCCGCGGCTGGCCCATGAGACCGCGGCCACCGTGGCCGAGGCCAAGCAGCTGTGGTGGCTGGTGGACCGCCCGAACGTGTTCATCAAGATCCCCGCCACCAAGGCCGGTCTGCCCGCGATCGCCGAGGTGATCGGCAAGGGCATCAGCGTCAACGTCACGCTGATCTTCTCGCTGGAGCGCTACAAGGCCGTCATCGACGCGTACCTGACCGGTCTGGAGGCCGCCAAGGCCAAGGGCCTGGACCTCTCCCAGATCGAGTCGGTCGCCTCCTTCTTCGTGTCCCGCGTGGACACCGAGATCGACAAGCGCCTGGACAAGATCGGCGGCGACGCCCGGGACCTGCGCTCCAAGGCCGCCCTGGCCAACGCCCGCCTCGCCTACCAGGCGTACGAGGAGGTCTTCGGCTCGGTCGACGGCAAGACCGCCGGCAGCGCCCGCTGGAAGGCCCTGGAGGCCGCCGGCGCCAAGGCCCAGCGCCCGCTGTGGGCCTCCACCGGCGTCAAGGACCCGGCGCTGCCGGACACCCTGTACGTCACCGAGCTGGTCGCCCCCGGCACCGTCAACACGATGCCCGAGGCCACCCTGGACGCCACCGCGGACCACGGCGTGGTCACCGGCGGCACCATCGTCCCCAACTACGCCGACGCCAAGGCCGTCATGGACGCCATCGCCGCCGCCGGCGTGGACTACGACGACGTGGTCCAGGTGCTGGAGGACGAGGGCGTGGAGAAGTTCGAGCAGTCCTGGAACGAGCTGCTCGACACCGTCACCGCCTCGCTCGCCTCCTTCGCCGACGAGAAGTGACCTTTCGCTCACACAGCCAGCGCACGAAAGCGGAGCCCATCAAGTGAGCACTGATTTCCCCGAGTTGACGTCGGAGTCGGACGCGGACGATCTCCCGCCGGCGCCCGTCAACCCGCTTCGTGACCCGGCAGACCGACGGCTCCCGCGCATCGCGGGGCCGTCGGGCCTGGTCATCTTCGGAGTCACCGGCGACCTCTCCCGCAAGAAGCTCATGCCGGCCATCTACGACCTGGCCAACCGCGGCTTGCTGCCGCCGGGCTTCTCGCTCGTCGGCTTCGCCCGCCGCGAGTGGGAGGACGAGGACTTCGCCAAGGAGGTCCACGACGCGGTCCGGGACCACGCCCGCACCCCGTTCCGGGAGGAGGTCTGGCAGCAGCTCGCCAAGGGCATGCGCTTCGTCCAGGGCACCTTCGACGACGACGACGCCTTCGACAAGCTCCGCGCCACCATCGAGGAGCTGGACAAGGCCCAGGGCACCGGCGGCAACTTCGCCTTCTACCTGTCCGTCCCGCCGAAGTTCTTCCCGACCGTCGTCCAGCAGCTGAAGAAGCACGGTCTGGCCGACCCCCCGCAGGGCTCCTGGCGGCGCGCCGTCATCGAGAAGCCCTTCGGTCACGACCTGGAGAGCGCCCAGGAGCTCAACAAGGTCGTCCACGAGGTCTTCCCCCGGGACGAGGTCTTCCGGATCGACCACTACCTGGGCAAGGAGACGGTCCAGAACATCCTGGCGCTGCGCTTCGCCAACCAGATGTTCGAGCCGATCTGGAACCGGTCCTACGTCGACCACGTGCAGATCACCATGGCCGAGGACATCGGCATCGGCGGCCGGGCCGGCTACTACGACGGCATCGGCTCCGCCCGCGACGTCATCCAGAACCACCTGCTGCAGCTGATGGCGCTCACCGCCATCGAGGAGCCGGCGTCCTTCCACCCGAAGGCGCTGGTGGCGGAGAAGCTCAAGGTGCTCAGCGCCGTCAAGCTCCCCGCCGACCTCGGCCGGCACACCGTGCGCGGCCAGTACGCGTCCGGCTGGCAGGGCGGCGAGGAGGTGGTCGGCTACCTGGACGAGGACGGCATCAACCCGGACTCCAAGACCGACACCTACGCGGCCATCAAGCTGGAGATCAACAACCGCCGCTGGGCGGGCGTCCCGTTCTACCTGCGCACCGGCAAGCGGCTGGGCCGCCGGGTCACCGAGATCGCGGTGGTCTTCCAGCGCGCCCCGTACCTGCCGTTCGACTCCTACGCGACCGAGGAGCTGGGGCAGAACGCCCTGGTCATCCGGGTCCAGCCGGACGAGGGCGTGACGGTGCGGTTCGGCTCCAAGGTGCCGGGCACCTCCTTCGAGGTCCGGGACGTCACGATGGACTTCGCCTACGGCGAGTCCTTCACCGAGTCCAGCCCGGAGGCGTACGAGCGGCTCATCCTCGACGTGCTGCTCGGCGACGCCAACCTGTTCCCGCGCCACCAGGAGGTCGAGCTCTCCTGGCAGATCCTCGACCCGATCGAGAGGTACTGGGACACCCACGGCAAGCCCGCCCAGTACGCGGCGGGGACCTGGGGCCCCGTCGAGGCGGACGAGATGCTCGCACGAGACGGCAGGAGCTGGCGCCGGCCATGAAGATCGACCTCACCAACACGACGTCGAGCAAGATCAACGCCGCGCTGATGGAGGCGCGCCGGGCCAGTGGATCCACCGCCGCCGGCATGGTGCTCACCCTGGTGATCGTGACCGACGAGGGCAGCGCCTACGACGCCCTCAAGGCCGCCAACGACGCCTCCCGCGAGCACCCCTCGCGCACCCTCGCGGTGATCAAGCGCGCCGGTCGCTCGCCGCGGGCCCGCGCCGAGACCCGGCTGGACGCCGAGATCCTGGTCGGCTCCGACGCCGGCTCCGGAGAAACGGTCATCCTGCGCATGCACGGCGAACTCGCCGCGCACGCCCAGTCGGTGGTCCTGCCGCTGCTGCTGCCGGACGCCCCGGTCGTGGTCTGGTGGCCGGACAACGCGCCGCTGCACCCCGCGCAGGACCCGCTCGGCTCGATCGCCCAGCGCCGGATCACCGACGCGGTCACCGCCGAGTCCCCGGTCGGCCAGCTCGCCCAGCGGGCCCAGAGCTACACCCCGGGCGACACCGACCTGGCCTGGACCCGGATCACCGGCTGGCGCTCCATGCTGGCCGCCGCGCTGGACCAGCGCCCGTCCCAGCTCACCTCCGCGGTGGTCGAGGGCGAGTCCTACAACCCCAGCGTCGAGCTGCTCGGCCTCTGGCTGCACAACCGGCTGCACGTGCCGGTCGAGCGGGTCGTCACCGGCGGCCCGGGCATCACCGCGGTGCACCTGCGCACCAAGGACGGCGACATCACCCTGGACCGCCCGGACGGCCTGATGGGCACGCTCTCCATGCCCGGCTCCCCGGACCGCCAGGTGGCGCTCAAGCGCCGCGAGACCGCGGAGCTGATCGCCGAGGAGCTGCGCCGGCTCGACCCGGACGACATCTACGCGACGGCCGTGCGCACGCCCGTCGACCGGCTGCGCGAGCCGGACGGCGCGGAGACCGCGGCGGCCGAGCGGGCCGCCCGGGCCCAGGTCGCGGACGCCGTGGTGGCCGAACCGGCCCGGGTGACGGTCAAGGTCCCCACCGAGGCCCTCGCCGAGGCCGCGGGCGAGGCCGCGACCGCGCACGAGGAGCCGAAGGCCGCCGGGACGTCCACGGCGGGCAAGGCCGTGCCGGACAAGGCCGGCGCCGGCAAGGCCGTGACGGGCAAGGCGGCGACCGGCAAGGCCGCGGCGAAGAAGGCCCCGGCCAAGAAGCCCGCCAAGCGCGCCCCCAAGGGGAGCGCATGACCAACGCCACCCCGCAGCTGGTCGTCCACCGGGACAAGGAGCTGATGGCCCAGGCGGCCGCGGCCCGCCTGATCACCCGGATCGTGGACGCCCAGGCCGCCCGCGGCAGCGCCTCGGTGGTGCTCACCGGCGGCCGCAACGGGAACGCCCTGCTGGCCGCGATCGCCGCCTCCCCGGCGCGCGACGCGGTCGACTGGGCGCGGCTGGACCTCTGGTGGGGCGACGAGCGGTTCGTCCCCGCCGCGGACCCGGACCGCAACGCCGTCCAGGCGCGGGCCGAGCTGCTGGACGCCGTCCCGCTCGACCCGGCGCGGGTGCACGAGATGCCCGCCTCGGACGGCGTGGACGGCTCGGACGTGGAGACCGCCGCGGCCCGCTACGCGGAGGAGCTGGCGAAGGCGGCCGGCCCGGGCGACCGGCTCCGCGTCCCGGCCTTCGACGTGCTGCTGCTCGGCGTCGGCCCGGACACCCACGTCGCCTCGCTCTTCCCCGGTCACCCGGGCGTGCGGGAGACGGAGCTGACCGTGGTCGGCGTGCGCGGGGCCCCCAAGCCCCCGCCCACCCGGGTCTCGCTCACCCTGCCGGCGATCCGGGCCGCCCGCGAGGTCTGGCTGCTGGCGGCCGGCGAGGACAAGGCGGGCGCGGTCGCGCTGGCCCTGTCCGGCCCCGGCGAGCTGCAGGCCCCGGCCTCCGGCGCCTACGGCCGCAGCCGCACCCTGTGGCTGCTGGACCGCGCCGCGGCGGAGCGGATCCCGCCCCAGCTGTACCCGCCGGCCTCCGCCTAGGCCCTGTCCGGCGGACGGGGCCGGCAGCGGCCGCCGACGCAAAAGGGGCGCCACCGTCGATGACGGTGGCGCCCCTTCTCAGCACTCGGCCCGCGGCCCGCGGGTCGGTCCGACCTCAGATCTCGCCGCGCAGCTTGGCCAGCGCCTCGGCGAGGATCGCCTCGCCGTCGGCGTCGGTGCGCCGCTCGCGGACGTACGCGAGGTGGGTCTTGTAGGGCTCGTTGCGCGAGGGCGCGGGCGGGTTGTGCTCGTCCTGCCCGGCCGGGAAACCGCAGCGCGGGCAGTCCCAGGTGTCCGGGATGACGGCCTCGGCGGCGAAGCTCGGACGGGTCTCGTGCTTGTTAGCGCACCAGAAGGAGATCCGGTTGCGGGGGGCGGACTCGCCGCGCTCCGCCTCGCCCATCGGGCCGGCTCCGACCCTGCTGCCACGGATGGCGTTGCCACTTGCCACGGTCTGACTCCCTGCGTGCTGGTGCGCCGACCCGCCGCGGTGCGCGTCGGTGGCGAAAGTCGTCCTAGTGTAAGCAGGAGTTAAGCGTCCACCGCCATCGCCTCCGCCCCCCGACCGTCCCAGGATAGGCGCTCGGGCGACGGGGCGTCAGGGTTACGTCAGCTCTTGTACTTCAGCACCAGGCTCAGCACGATGATGCTGGCGAACCAGCCGACACCGACCACGATCGTGATGCGGTCCAGGTTGCGCTCCGCCACCGCCGAACCACCACCGGTGGACATGGCGCCGCCACCGAACATGTCCGACAGGCCGCCGCCCTTCCCCTTGTGCAGCAGCACCAGCAGGATCATCAGCAGACTGAAGATGATCAGGGCAATCGAGAACCCGAGAACCACGACGGGACCAACTCTCTCGTATCTTCGGCGAAGGGGCCGGGCCGCGTACGGCGGTCCGGCCCCAAAGCCTACGTTGCTGCAGCGGCGTTAGCCTACTGCCTGCTCACGGTAGCGCACGATCTTGACGAACTCGTCGGCGTCCAGGGAGGCGCCGCCGATCAGGCCGCCGTCGACGTCGGGCTTGGCCATCAGGCCGGCCGCGCTCGACGACTTCACCGAACCGCCGTACAGCACGCGGACCTTGCCGGCCAGCTCGGCGTCGTACAGCTCGGCCAGGCGCTGCCGGATGGCGGCGCAGACCTCCTGCGCGTCCTCCGGGGTGGCCACCTCGCCGGTGCCGATCGCCCAGACCGGCTCGTAGGCGACCACGACGGACTCGGCCTGGTGGGCCGGGACGTCGGCCAGGCCGCCGTCCAGCTGGGCCAGGGTGTACTCGACGTGGGTACCGGCCTTGCGGACGTCCAGCGGCTCGCCGATGCACAGGATCGGGGTGACCCCGGCCCGGTAGGCGGCCTTGACCTTGGCGTTGACGATCTCCTCGTCCTCGCCGTGGTACTGGCGGCGCTCCGAGTGGCCGATCACCGCGTAGGTGCACTTGAGCTTGGCCAGCATCGGGCCGGAGACCTCGCCGGTGTAGGCACCGGAGTCGTGCTGCGAGATGTCCTGCGAGCCGTACTTGATCTTCAGCTTGTCGCCGTCGACCAGGGTCTGCACCGACCGCAGGTCGGTGAACGGGACCAGGACCGCGACCTCGACGGCCTCGTAGTCCTTGTCGGCCAGCGCGAACGCCAGCTTCTGGGTGTGCTGGATGGCCTCGAGGTGGTTGAGGTTCATCTTCCAGTTGCCCGCCATCAGCGGGAGACGCTCAGTCATTGCTTCAGCCTTCCAGGGCGGCGAGACCGGGGAGGGTCTTGCCCTCCAGGTACTCGAGGCTCGCGCCACCGCCGGTCGAGATGTGTCCGAATGCGTTCTCGTCGAAGCCCAGGATGCGGACGGCCGCGGCGGAGTCGCCGCCGCCGACCACGGTGAACGCGTCGCTGTCCAGCAGGGCCTGCGCGACGGCCTTGGTGCCGTTCGCGTAGTCGGGGTGCTCGAAGACGCCCATCGGGCCGTTCCAGAACACCGTGCCGGCGTCGGCCAGCTTGGCCGCGTACAGCTCGCGGGTCGCCGGGCCGATGTCCAGGCCCTCCTGGTCGGCCGGGATGGCGTCCGAGGCGACGACGGTGGGGTTGGCCGGGGCCTTGGTCTTGAGGTCGGGGAACTCGGCGGAGACCAGGACGTCCACCGGCAGGACGAACTCGACGCCCCGCTTCTCCGCCTCGGCCAGGTACTCCAGGACGGTCGGGATCTGGTCCTTCTGCAGCAGGGAGATGCCGACCTCGTGGCCCTTGGCCGCGAGGAAGGTGTACGCCATGCCGCCGCCGATGAGGATCCGGTCGGCCTTCTTCAGCAGGTTGTCGATCACGCCGAGCTTGTCCGACACCTTGGCGCCGCCGAGCACGACCACGTACGGGCGGGCGACCTCGTCGGTGAGCTTCTTCAGCACGCCGACCTCGGTGGCGATCAGGTCTCCGGCGGCGTGCGGCAGCAGCGCCGGCAGGTCGAACACCGAGGCGTGCTTGCGGTGCACGGCGCCGAAGCCGTCGCCGACGTACAGGTCGGCCAGAGCGGCGAGCTGCTCGGCGAAGGCGGCGCGCTCGGCGTCGTCCTTGCTGGTCTCGCCAGCGTTGAAGCGCAGGTTCTCCAGCAGCACGACCCCGCCGTCGGCCAGCGCGGCCACGGCGGCGCCGGCGCTCTCGCCCACGGTGTCGGTGGCGAAGGCGACGTCCTTGCCGAGGATCTCGCCGAGGCGCACGGCCGCCGGCGCGAGCGAGTACTGCGGGTCCGGCTCACCCTTGGGGCGGCCGAGGTGGGAGGCGACGACGACCTTGGCACCGCGCTCGACGAGCTTGGCGATGGTCGGGGCGACCGCACGGATCCGACCGTCGTCGGTGATCGTGCTGCCGTCCAGCGGGACGTTCAGGTCGGCGCGGACGAACACGCGCTTGCCGGCGACGTCGAGGTCTTCGATGGTCTTCACGGGTTCTTCGGTCTCCTGGGGACATGGTTGGTGCGCAGAGGCGGCACGGCGCAGGGGCCGCCTGAGAAGTCCTTGTACGCATGACCAGGGCCCGGTCGGCATGGTGCGCCGCCCGGGCCCTGGCCCTCACCTCACGTCAGCTCCCACTGCGTCAGAGCTGCCCGCCGACGAGGGCGGTCAGGTTGACGAGGCGGTTCGAGTAGCCCCACTCGTTGTCGTACCAGCCGAGCACCTTGACCTGGTTGCCCTGGACCATGGTGAGCTGGGAGTCGAAGATGCAGGAGGCCGGGTCGTTGACGATGTCCGACGAGACGATCGGGTCCTCGGTGTAGGTCAGGATGCCCTTGAGCGGACCCTCCGCGGCCTTCTGGAAGGCGGCGTTGACCTCGTCCTTGGTGACCTCGCGCTCGAGGGTGACGACCAGGTCCGTGATGGAGCCGGTCGGGACCGGGACGCGCAGCGAGGTGCCGTCCAGCTTGCCCTTCAGCTCCGGCAGGACCAGGGCGGTCGCCTTGGCGGCGCCGGTCGAGGTCGGGATGATGTTCTGCGACGCGGCGCGGGCGCGGCGCAGGTCCTTGTGCGGGAAGTCCAGGGTGACCTGGTCGTTGGTGAACGCGTGCACCGTGGTCATCAGACCCTTGACGATGCCGAAGCTCTCGTTCAGCACCTTCGCCATCGGCGCCACGCAGTTGGTGGTGCAGGAGGCGTTGGAGATGATGTCGTGGTTGGCGGCGTCGTACTTGTCGTCGTTGACGCCCATCACGATGGTGACGTCCTCGTCGGTGGCGGGCGCCGAGATGATGACCTTCTTGGCACCGGCGGCGAGGTGCTTCTTCGCAGCCTCGGCCTTGGTGAAGATGCCGGTGGACTCGACGACGATGTCGGCGCCCAGGGCGGCCCACGGCAGGTTGGCCGGGTCACGCTCGGCGGTCACCTTGAAGGTGTGGCCGTCGACGGTGATGCTGTCCTCGGTGTGCGAGACCTGGCCGGGGAAGGTGCCCAGCGTGGTGTCGTACTTGAGCAGGTGAGCCAGGGTCTTCGTGTCAGTCAGGTCGTTGACACCGACGATCTCGATGTCCGCGCCCTGGGCCTTGACCGCGCGGAAGAAGTTGCGGCCGATGCGGCCGAATCCGTTGATGCCTACCCGGATCGTCACGAACCGATCTCCTCGTTAGGTACGCCGGAGCTAAGCCGACGGGGGTGAGATTTGGGAAGTCCCCGACCGCCTATGACCCTACCCCTCCCGGGCCTTTCGGGGCACATCGCGCCACGTGCCAAGACGGGGCGTGGCGCGGCGTAAACCCGATTTCAGGCCGACCGTCCTTGCCCGCCCAGGCAGTTGGTCCCGGGCCAGTGGTCTCGACCAATTTCGGGTCCCGGAGACGAGGACGGCCGGTGCCCGCAATCCGGACACCGGCCGCAAATCGCTCACCACGAGCGGTCACTGTGCGTGATCGTCAGTTGAGCGCCATCTCGTCGGTCAGATTGGCCTCGGTGCTCGGCAGCCCGAGCTCGGAGGCGCGCTTGTCGGCCATCGCCAGCAGGCGGCGGATCCGGCCGGCCACCGCGTCCTTGGTCAGCGGCGGGTCCGCCAGCGCGCCCAGCTCCTCCAGCGAGGCCTGCTTGTGCTGCATCCGCAGCTGACCCGCCGCGGCCAGGTGCTCGGGCACCTCGTCGCCGAGGATCTCCAGGGCCCGGGCGACCCGGGCACCGGCCGCCACGGCCGCGCGGGCCGAGCGGCGCAGGTTGGCGTCGTCGAAGTTGGCCAGCCGGTTGGCGGTGGCCCGGACCTCGCGCCGCATCCGGCGCTCCTCCCAGGCCAGCACCGACTCGTGCGCGCCGAGCCGGGTCAGCAGCGCGCCGATCGCGTCACCGTCGCGGATCACCACCCGGTCCACGCCGCGCACCTCGCGGGCCTTGGCCGGGATCCCGAGCCGGCGGGCCGCGCCGACCAGGGCGAGGGCCGCCTCGGAGCCGGGGCAGGTGATCTCCAGCGAGGAGGAGCGGCCGGGCTCGGTGAGCGAGCCGTGCGCCAGGAAGGCCCCGCGCCAGGCCGCCTCGGCGTCGCAGGTGGCGCCGGAGACGACCGCCGGGGGCAGCCCGCGGATCGGTCGGCCGCGACCGTCCACGAGACCGGTCTGGCGGGCGAGCAGCTCGCCGTCCTTGACCACCCGCACGACGAAGCGGCTGCCGCGCCGCAGCCCGCCGGGGGCCATCACCACGAGGTCGGAGGAGTGACCGAAGATCTCCAGCAGGTCCTTGCGCAGCCGTCGCGCGGCCGCGCCGGTGTCCAGCTCCGCCTCGATCACGATGCGGCCGCTCACGATGTGCAGCCCGCCCGCGAACCGCAGGATCGCCGACACCTCCGCCTTGCGGCAGCAGGCCCTGGTGACCGGGAGCCGGCTGATCTCGTCCTTCACCGCTGGAGTCATCGCCATGGCCCGATCCTTCCATGTGTCCGGAAAATCCGGTCGTACGCGGCTGCCAACAGCTCCGGGTCGTGTCGCGGGGTGCCGTCGGTGCGGGCCACCCGGCCGAGCACCAGAGCGGCCCCCATCCGTTCGGCGGCCTTCTCCAGACCGGCCAGGTCCGCCTGGCCGAAGGCGCCGCCGGTGACGGCGCGCTCGTCCACCAGGATCGCATCCACGGCGAGCTCCGGAGCGTGGTCGGCGATCACCTCCAGGTGGCGCTGCGGGGTGAAGCCCTCGGTCTCGCCCGGCTGCGGGGCCAGGTTCAGGGTGAGCAGGCGCCGGGCGCGGGTCTCGGTGAGGGCCTTGGCCAGCTCGGGCACCAGCAGGTGCGGCAGCACGCTGGTGAACCAGGAGCCGGGCCCGAGCACCACCCAGTCCGCCTCGCGGACCGCGGTGACCGCCTCCGGGACGGCCGGGGGCTCGTCCGGGAGCAGCCTGATCGACTGCACGGTGCCCGGCGTGACCGCGACGCTGGCCTGCCCGCGGACGGCCGACACCTCGCCGGGCCGCTCCGGGTCGTGCCCGCGCACGGAGGCCTCGATGTCCAGCGGCACCGCCGACATCGGCAGCACCCGGCCCTGGACGTTCAGCAGCCGGCCGACCCACTCCAGGGCGGCCACCGGGTCGCCCAGCTTCTCCCAGAGCGCGACGATCAGCAGGTTGCCGACCGCGTGACCGCCCAGGTCGCCGCTGCCGGTGAAGCGCTGCTGGATCACCTCGGACCAGGTGCGGCCCCAGTCGTCGTCCCCGCACAGCGCGGCCAGCGCCTTGCGCAGGTCCCCGGGGGGCAGCACGCCCAGCTCGGCGCGGAGCCGGCCGCTGGAGCCGCCGTCGTCGGCGACGGTGACCACCGCGGTCAGGTCGCTGGTGAGGCGGCGCAGCGCGGAGAGCGAGGCGGACAACCCCTGGCCGCCGCCGAGCGCGGTGATCCTGGGGGCCGGGTTGGCCCGGGCGGGGCTGCTGCGCGGCCGGCTCGGGGCCGACGGCCGGGGCGGGCCACCCGCCCGGTCGGCACTCCTGTTCTGCGGCTGCCGCCCGGGCACGTATCCCGCCACACTCACCTCGCGTTCCTCGTCGCCGCCACCGGTCCTCGCCGGCGGCCCGGCAGGGAGGCGGCGGTTACTCCCGTCCCATGTCACGGTGGACGAGCACCGTTTCCACTCCGTCCGCGATGAGACGCTTGGTCAGGCGCTCGGACATCGCGACGCTGCGGTGCTTGCCACCGGTGCAGCCTACGGCAAGCGTCATGTAGCGCTTCCCCTCGCGCCGGTACCCCTCGGTGACGATGCGCAGCAGCTCGGCGTAGCCGTTGAGGAACTCGTTGGCCCCGGGCTGCTGGAACACGTAGTCGGCGACGTCCGCGTCGGTGCCGGTGCGGGCCCGCAGCTCGGGCACCCAGTGCGGGTTGGGCAGGAAGCGGCAGTCCACCACGAGGTCGGCGTCGACGGGCAGCCCGTACTTGAAGCCGAAGGACATCACGGTGGCGCGCAGCTCGGGCTCGTCGTGGTCGGCGAACTGGGCGTCGAGCTTGGCCCGCAGCTGGTGCACGTTGAGGTTGGAGGTGTCGATCACCAGGTCGGCCTCGCCGCGCAGGTCCCGCAGGAGGTCGCGCTCCTGGGCGATGCCGTCGACGATCCGGCCGTCGGCCTGGAGCGGGTGCGGGCGGCGCACGCTCTCGAAGCGGCGCACCAGCGCCTCGTCGGAGGAGTCCAGGAAGACCACCCGGAGGCGGACGCCGCGCTTCTCCAGCTCGTCGAGCGAGGTGAGCAGGTCGTCGAAGAACTGGCGGCCGCGGACGTCCACCACCACGCCGATCCGGGCGACGTTCCCCTGCGAGCGCGCGCCCAGGTCGACCATCGTCGGGATCAGGGCCGGCGGCAGGTTGTCCACCACGAACCAGCCCAGGTCCTCCAGGCACTTCGCTGCGGTGGAGCGGCCGGCTCCGGACATGCCGGAGATGATCACCAGCTCCGGCGCGTTCTCGGCCACGTCTGACACGGTCACTTCGGTTCCCCGCTCTCGGTCTTTCTGCTGGGGAGAACGCGCGGGGCGCGGCCGACCTTCCCCGGCCCGGACGGGCGGGCGGGGGCCGGGCGCGCCGGCTGACGGGCGGCGTCGGCCGTCATGGCGTCTCCTGGGATGGTGCGGTCTGGGGTGCTGCGGCCACCGGCTCGGCGGCGTGGTCGGCCCCGTCCTCGATGATCTCGCCGGTCGCGGTGTTCACCGCGGGTGCGGCGGGTGTACGGGACGACAACGCCGCCGCAACAGTCTCCGCCGTGCGGCGTCCGATGCCGGGTACGGCGCAGAGTTCGTCGACGGTGGCGGCCCGGAGCCTCTTCAGCGAGCCGAAGTGCTTGAGCAGCGCCTGGCGGCGAGTCTCGCCGAGGCCCGGGACGGAGTCCAGTTCCCCGGCGGTGAGTCGCTTGGAACGCTTGCTGCGCTGGTAGCCGATCGCGAAGCGGTGGGCCTCGTCGCGGACCCGCTGGAGCAGGTAGAGGCCCTCGCTGGAGCGCGGCAGGACGACCGGGTCGTCCTCGCCGGGCAGCCACACCTCCTCCAGCCGCTTGGCGAGGCCGCACAGCGCGACGTCGTCGATGCCGAGTTCGTCCAGGGCCCGCCGGGCGGCGGCGACCTGCGGCTGGCCGCCGTCGACGACCAGCAGCTGCGGCGGGTAGGCGAAGCGCCTGGGGCGGCCGTCCTCGGTGCGGTGGTCGTCCCCGGCGGCGCCCGGGTCGTCCTCCTCGGGGACGGCCCACTCGCCGGTCTGCTCGCGCTCCTGGAGGTAGCGGCGGAAGCGGCGGCTGATCACCTCGTGCATCGAGCGGACGTCGTCCTGGCCCTCGAAGCCCTTGATCTGGAAACGCCGGTACTCGCTCTTGCGGGCCAGGCCGTCCTCGAAGACGACCATCGAGGCGACCACGTCCTCGCCCTGGAGGTGCGAGATGTCGAAGCACTCGATGCGCAGCGGCACCGAGTCCAGTTCCAGGGCGTCGGCGATCTCCTGCAGGGCGCGGCTGCGGGTGGTGAGGTCGGAGGCGCGCTTGGTCTTGTGCAGGGCCAGCGCCTGCTGGGCGTTGCGCTGCACCGTCGCCATCAGGTCCCGCTTGTCGCCGCGCTGCGGGATCCGCAGGTCGACCTGGCTGCCGCGCAGGCCGCTCAGCCACTCCCGGACCGGCGCGGCCGGCTCGGGCAGCGCGGGCACCAGCACCTCGCGCGGGACGGACTCGTTGCGCTCGTCCTGGCCGGCCCCGCCGTAGAGCTGCTGGAGGGCGTGCTCGACCAGGGCGGCGGTGTCGACGTCCTCGACCTTGTCGGTGACCCAGCCGCGCTGGCCGCGCACCCGGCCGCCGCGGACGTGGAAGATCTGGACGGCGGCCTCCAGTTCGTCCTCGGCCAGGGCCAGCAGGTCGGCGTCGGTGGCGTCGGCGAGCACGATGGCGTTCTTCTCCATCGCGCGCTTGAGGGCGCCGATGTCGTCGCGCAGCCGGGCCGCCCGCTCGTACTCCATCTCCTCGGCGGCCTCGCGCATCTGGTCTTCCAGCCGGCGCAGGTAGTTGCCGGTGCGCCCGGCCATGAAGTCGCAGAAGTCCTCGGCGAGCGCCCGGTGTTCGTCCGCCGAGACCTTGCCGACGCAGGGTGCGGCGCACTTGCCGATGTAGCCGAGCAGGCAGGGCCGGCCGACCTGGCGGGCGCGCTTGAACACACCGTTGGAGCAGGTGCGGACGGGGAAGACGCGCAGCAGCAGGTCGACCGTCTCGCGGATCGCCCAGGCGTGCCCGTACGGGCCGAAGTAGCGCACGCCCTTCTTGTGCGCCCCGCGCATCACCTGGACCCGCGGGTACTCCTCGTTCAGGGTGACCGCGAGCTCCGGATAGCTCTTGTCGTCGCGGTACTTGACGTTGAACCGCGGGTCGAACTCCTTGATCCAGGAGTACTCCAGCTGGAGCGCCTCGACCTCGGTGTCGACCACCGTCCACTCCACCGAGGCCGCGGTGGTGACCATGGTCGCGGTCCGCGGGTGCAGGCCGGCCAGGTCCTGGAAGTAGGACGACAGGCGCGGCCGCAGGCTCTTGGCCTTGCCGACGTAGATGACCCGCCCGTGGGCGTCGCGGAACTTGTAGACGCCCGGTGAGGTGGGGATCGCGCCCGGAGCCGGGCGGTAGGTGCTCGGGTCAGCCATGGGTCCACCGTACCGAGTGGGGCCGGTGCTGCGGAGGGGTGATCGACGGGGAGGTCAACTGCGTCAGCTCGGGGTCACCTTGAGGTTCCCGCCCTCGACCGTGACGGCGTAGGCGGGCAGCGGGGTGGGGGCCGGGCCGTCCAGCACGGCGCCGTCGGTGACGGAGAACCGGCTGCCGTGGCAGGGGCAGTCGATCTGCTGGTCCTTCACCTGGTCGACGATGCAGCCGGCGTGGGTGCACTTGGCGCTGAAGGCCTTGTACTGTCCTTCGGTCGGCTGGGTGACGACGATCTTCTGCTCGCGGAAGACCTTTCCGCCGCCCACCGGCACCGCCGAGGCCGCGCCGAGGTCCACCGGGCCCTTGGCGCTGCCGCCGCCGGAGGAGGAGGACGACGAACCACAGCCGGTGACCGCCACGGCGCCGCCGGTCGCCAGCACGGCCGCGGCCCCGCAGAGCAGGGTGCGGCGGGAGGCGGTGGGGCTGGTCTCGGGGGCCTCGGACATCGGTGTGCTCCTACGGTTGCTGCTGCTGCGAGGGACCACGGAATTCTATGCCGCACGCGCCCGGCCGCTCCCGCCGCTCCCGCCTTCCGGGGGCGACGGGAACGGCCGGGCGCGGCCGGGCGGGCGGGCCTACTTCTTCGCCGCGGCGGCGCGCTTGCGCGGCGCCCGCTTGGCCGGGGCGGCGACCGGGGCGTCCGCGAAGTCCCCCGGCAGGATGTCCCGGAGGAACTTGCCGGTGTGGCTCTCGGGGACGGCCGCGATCTGCTCCGGGGTGCCCTCGGCGACGACCGTGCCGCCGCCGGAGCCGCCCTCGGGGCCCATGTCGACGACCCAGTCGGCGGTCTTGATGACGTCGAGGTTGTGCTCGATGACGATCACCGTGTTGCCCTTCTCCACCAGCCCGCTGAGCACCTTGATCAGCTTGCTGATGTCCTCGAAGTGCAGACCGGTGGTCGGTTCGTCCAGCACGTAGACCGTCCGCCCGGTGGAGCGCTTCTGCAGCTCGGAGGCGAGCTTGACGCGCTGCGCCTCACCGCCGGACAGCGTCGGCGCGGACTGGCCGAGCCGGACGTAGCCGAGGCCGACGTCGTTGAGCGTCCGCAGGTGCCGGGCGATCGCCGGGACTGCCTCGAAGAAGGCCAGCGCCTCCTCGATCGGCATGTCCAGCACCTCGGCGATCGACTTGCCCTTGTAGTGGACCTCCAGCGTCTCCCGGTTGTACCGGGCGCCGTGGCAGACCTCGCACGGCACGTAGACGTCGGGCAGGAAGTTCATCTCGATCTTGATGGTGCCGTCGCCCGAGCAGTTCTCGCAGCGGCCGCCCTTGACGTTGAAGGAGAACCGGCCCGGCAGGTAGCCGCGGACCTTGGCCTCCTGCGTCTCCGCGAAGAGCCGGCGGACGTGGTCGAACACGCCGGTGTACGTCGCCGGGTTGGAGCGCGGGGTGCGGCCGATCGGCGACTGGTCGACGTGCACCACCTTGTCCACCTGGTCGGTGCCGGTGATCCGGGTGTGCCGGCCGGGCACGCTGCGGGCGCCGTTCAGCTCCCGGGCGAGGTGGGTGTAGAGGATGTCGTTGACCAGCGTCGACTTGCCGGAGCCGGAGACGCCGGTGATCGCGGTGAAGGTGCCCAGCGGGAAGCCGACCGTGACGTCCTTGAGGTTGTGCTCGCGGGCGCCGTGGACGGTCAGCTGGCGCTTCCTGTCCCGCTCGCGGCGGCTCGCCGGGATCGGGATGGACCGCTTGCCGGACAGGTACTGGCCGGTCAGCGACTCCTTGTTGCCGAGCAGCTGCTTCAGCGAGCCGGAGTGCACCACCCGGCCGCCGTGCTCGCCGGCGCCCGGGCCGATGTCGACCACCCAGTCCGCGGTCTTGATGGTGTCCTCGTCGTGCTCGACCACGATCAGCGTGTTGCCGATGTCGCGCAGCCGCACCAGCGTCTCGATCAGCCGGTGGTTGTCCCGCTGGTGCAGGCCGATGGACGGCTCGTCCAGCACGTACAGCACGCCGACCAGGCCGGAGCCGATCTGGGTGGCCAGCCGGATGCGCTGGGCCTCGCCGCCGGACAGCGTGCCGGCCGCCCGGTTCAGCGAGAGGTAGTCCAGGCCGACGTCGACCAGGAAGCGCAGCCGCTCGTTGACCTCCTTGAGGACGCGCTCGGCGATCTGCTTGTCCCGGTCGTTGAGCTTCATCGCGCCCAGGAACTCGGCGCAGTCGCTGATCGACATCGCCGAGACGTCGGCGATCGACTTCTCCTCGACCGTCACCGCCAGCACCACCGGCTTGAGCCGGGTGCCCTGGCACGTCGGGCAGGGCACCTCGCGCATGTAGCCCTCGAAGCGCTCGCGGCTGCTGTCGCTCTCCGCCTCGGTGTGCCGGCGCTGGATGAACGGCACGGCGCCCTCGAAGCCCGTGCTGTACGAGCGCTCGCGGCCGAATCGGTTGCGGTAGCGGACCTGCACCTCGTGCTTGTGCCCGTACAGCAGCGCCTTCTTCGCCCGGGCCGGCAGACCGGCCCAGGGGATGTCGGTGCGGAAGCCCAGCTCCCCGGCGAGCGCGTCGATCAGGCGCTGGAAGTACTCCTTGGCGTGCCCGGCCGACCACGGGTGGATGGCGCCCTCGTCCAGCGAGCGCTCGGCGTCGGGCACCACCAGCTCCGGGTCCACCTCCATCCGGTTGCCCAGGCCCGAGCAGTCCGGGCAGGCGCCGAACGGCGAGTTGAAGGAGAACGAGCGCGGCTCCAGCTCCTCGAACGACACGTCGTCGTACGGGCAGTAGAGGTGCTCGGAGTACATCCGCTCGCGCTCCGGGTCGTCCTCGGGGAGGTCGACGAAGTCGAGCACGACCATGCCGCCGGACAGCCGCAGGGCCGTCTCCACCGAGTCGGTGAGCCGCCGCTTGGCGCTCTCCTTGACGGTCAGGCGGTCGATCACCACCTCGACGGTGTGCTTCTCCTGCTTCTTGAGCTTCGGCGGCTCGGCGAGCTGGATCGTGGCGCCGTCCACCCGGGCGCGCGAGTAGCCCTTGGACTGGAGGTCGGCGAAGAGGTCGACGAACTCGCCCTTGCGCTCGCGCACCACCGGGCTGAGCACCTGGAAGCGGGTGCCCTCGGCGAGCTCCAGCACCTTGTCGACGATCGCCTGCGGCGACTGCTTGGCGATCGGGCGGCCGCAGTGCGGGCAGTGCGGCTTGCCGATCCGGGCGAACAGCAGGCGCAGGTAGTCGTAGACCTCGGTGATCGTGCCGACGGTCGAACGGGGGTTGCGGTTGGTGGACTTCTGGTCGATCGAGACGGCCGGGGAGAGGCCCTCGATGAAGTCCACGTCGGGCTTGTCCATCTGCCCGAGGAACTGGCGGGCGTAGGAGGACAGGGACTCCACGTAGCGGCGCTGGCCCTCGGCGAAGATCGTGTCGAAGGCGAGCGAGGACTTGCCGGAACCGGAGAGGCCCGTGAAGACGATGAGGGAGTCGCGGGGCAGGTCGAGCGAGACGTTCTTGAGGTTGTGCTCGCGAGCACCGCGGACGATGAGGCGGTCGGCCACTGCTTCTGGCGCCTTTCTCCGGACGAGAGGGCTTGCGGTGTGAGAGGTGTGCTTCTTCCAGGATGCGGCAGCCAGCCTATAGCTCAGACGTTCGAATATCGACTTTGTCCAGCGGAGTCCACCCGAACGAGTGAGAGCGTCCGCCGCGCCGTCCGCACACGGACCGAAAACACCCCTGCTCAGGGCGCGCGTTCGGCGGTAGCGTCGGCTGGTCAACGAGCGAGGCCCCCCGTGGGCAACGCGCCGTCGCCCACGGAAGGCCGATCCGATGACCGACCCGCAGTCCGCCGCCGCCACCGCCGCCCGGCACCTGGCCCTGGTCGAGGAGAGCACCGAGCACCTGCTGGACACCGCCGCCGCCCTGGCGCCCGGGGCCCTCGCCGAGCCCTCGGCGCTGCCCGGCTGGAGCCGCGGCCACGTGCTGGCCCACCTCGCCCGCAACGCCGACTCCCTGGTCAACCTGCTGACCGGCGCCCGCACCCGCACCGACATCCCGCAGTACTCCAGCGAGCAGGCCCGCGACCAGGGCATCGAGGAGGGCGCCGGCCGCCCGCTGGACGTCCAGCTCGCCGACCTGCGGGACTCCCACCTGCGCTTCGCCGAGGCCGCCGGGCAGATGACCGCCGAGGACTGGGCGACCGAGGTGCGCCACCGCTCCGGCGCCGTCTTCCCGGCCTGCGACCTCGTCTGGAAGCGCCTCGCCGAGGTCGAGTACCACCTGGTCGACCTCGACGTCGGCCGCACCCCCGCGCACTGGCCGGAGGAGTTCGCGGCGGTCGAGTTCCGCAGGCTCGCGAGCAGGCTGGCCGGCGCCGACCTGCCCGCCGTCGCCCTGGTCGTCGACGGCACCGGGGAGCGGGCCACGATCGGCACCGGAGGGCCCGCGCCCACCGTCGGGGGCCCCGTCCGGGCCCTGACCGCCTGGCTCTCCGGCCGCTCCGACGGCGACGGCCTCCGGCACGCGCCCGACGCGCCCCTCCCCCAGCTTCCCCCCATGGGCTGACGGCGCGAGGATGACCCTGAACCCTGTAGCTGGCCCCGGACGAGGAGCGGACGGATGACGTACCACGGAGCGGTCAAGGTCGGCGGACCGCCGGACGTGCGCGAGCTGGCCCACCTGATCATCACCAAGGTGGCCGTCGGCCCGTACGACAACAACGCCTACCTGCTGCGCTGCCGGGCCACCGACGAGCAGCTGCTGATCGACGCGGCCGCCGACGCCCCGGTGCTGCTGGAGACCGTCGGGGACCAGTTGGCCACCGTGGTCACCACCCACCGGCACCACGACCACTGGGGCGCGCTCGCCGAGGTGGTCGCCACCACCGGCGCCCGCACCGCGGCTGGGGAGCACGACGCCGAGGGCGTCGACGTGCCCACCGAGCTGCTGCTCGCCGACGGCGACGTGCTGCGCGTCGGCCAGGTCGGGCTGACCGTCCGGCACCTGGTCGGGCACACCCCGGGCGCGATCGTGCTGGTCTACGACGACCCGCAGGGCCACCCGCACGTGTTCACCGGCGACTGCCTCTTCCCCGGCGGCGTGGGCAACACCTGGGGCGACCCGGAGGCCTTCCGGACCCTCTTCCGCGACGTCAACGAGAAGATCTTCGACGCCCTCCCCGACGAGGCCTGGGTGTACCCCGGCCACGGCAACGACACCACCCTCGGCGCCGAGCGCCCCCACCTCGCGGAGTGGCGCGAGCGCGGCTGGTGAGCCGCGGACGGCCGGAGCCCCCGCGACCGGTGCGGTCGCGGGGGCTCCGGGCGTGCGGGGCGCGGTCAGGCGTCGAGCTTCTCGGCCTCCGCCCGCTCGGCGCGCTCGGCCTTCTTCGAGGCGCGCAGGCTGGTCACCGTGGTGACGGCCAGGACGACCACGATGAAGCCGAGCGAGAACGGGATGCCGATCTCCGGGACGTTCGCGCCGGCCTCGTGGGCGGCGTGCAGGACCAGCTTCACGCCGATGAAGCCGAGGATCACCGACAGGCCGTACGACAGGTGGACCAGCTTCTTCAGCAGGCCGCCGATCAGGAAGTACAGCTGGCGCAGACCCATCAGGGCGAAGGCGTTGGCGGTGAAGACGATGTACGGGTCCTGGGTGAGGCCGAAGATCGCCGGGATGGAGTCCAGCGCGAACAGCACGTCCGTCGTGCCGATCGCCAGCATGACGATCAGCATCGGGGTCATCAGCCGGCGGCCGTTCTCCCGGATGAAGAGCTTGGTGCCGTGGTACGTGTCGGTGGACGGGAAGCGCCGCTCGATCGACTTGAGCAGGCGGTTCTCCTCGAACTCCTCGTCCTCCTCGTCGGCCCGGGCCTCCTTGATCAGCTTCCACGCCGTCCAGATCAGGAAGCCGCCGAAGATGAAGAACACCCAGGAGAACTGGGTCACCAGCGCCGCGCCGCCGGCGATGAACACCGCCCGCAGCACCAGCGCGATGATCACGCCGAACATCAGCACGCGCTGCTGGTAGATCCGCGGCACCGCGAACTTGCCCATGATCAGGATGAAGACGAAGAGGTTGTCGACACTGAGCGACTTCTCGGTGATGTACCCGGCGAAGAACTCACCGGCCGGCTGGCCGCCGGAGTGCCACCAGAGGAAACCACCGAAGATCAGCGCCAGCACGACCCAGACGACCGTCCAGGTGCCGGCCTCCTTGAGGGAGACCTCGTGCGGCTTGCGACCCCCGATGAAGAAGTCCGCCACGATCAGTGCGATCAGCACACCGATCGTGGTGGCCCACATGGTCATGGAAACGTCCACTACTGCTCCTCCGGCAGGTAGGCGAGACAGTCATCGTCACTGCCGGAGGTCTCTTCCGCCCGTCGGGCCGCCGCCCCGGGGTGCCAAGACGGGCACCCGTGATGACGGGGTCGGCTGTCGAGGAATACTCCCCTCCGCTGCCATCGAGAGTAACAGGGCGGCCAAGGGAAGGTAAAGAAGGTAAAGAACCGTCAGGGCGGAGCCGTCAGAGGTAGGGCTCGATCGCCGGCAGCAGGTCCTGGAAGGTCCGGCCCTTCGCCGGCGCCCCGATCGCCTGCATCTCCCAGCCGCCCGCGCCGTCCCGGAACACCTTCGCCATCACCTGGCCGGTGTGCGGCCCCCCGCCGGCCAGCTCGTACCGGGCCAGTTCCTCGCCGGTGGTCTCGTCCACCAGCCGGCAGTGCGCCTGGCGCACCTCCGCGAAGGTCTGCCCGGTGTAGGAGCTCACCGTGAACACCACCTGGGTGATGTGCGGCGGCACGTGCATCAGGTCCACCAGGATCGCCTCGTCGTCCTCCGCGCCCGAGCCGCCCTCCAGGTTGTCCCCGGTGTGCCGGACCGAGCCGTCCGTGCTCTCCAGGTGTTGGAAGAACACCACGTCGGACGGGGTGTGCTCGGCGTACAGCAGCGCCGAGGCGTCCAGGTCGATGGTCCTCGTCCGGCTGCCGAACAGGCCCCGCTTGGGCGCCGCCTGCCAGCCGAGCCCCATCCGGACCACGGTCAGCGTGCCGCCCTGGCCCTTCTGCAGACTGACCCGCTGGCCCTTGGCAAGGTTCACGGACACGGCGTCGTCCTCTCTGCCCGGCCGCGCGGTCGGTCCCCGCGCGGCACCACGGTGGAACACCCCGTGCCGTCCCCCGGCTGAGGCCCCCTCTTGTTGCCGCGCCCCCGTCCCGAGGGCGATGCCGCAGGCCAGCCTAGGGCCTGCGGCACCCCCGCCTCCCCCGCGTCCCCCGCTTTGTGGCGAGTCTGAGACACCGCGGGGCGACTGACCGCCGCGGGAACGGGGAAAGGCGCGCCCCGGTGGTGCGGCTACGCCACACCCGCCTCCCGCATCTGGCGCAGCTCCTTCTTCAGCTCCTTCACCTCGTCCCTGAGCCGGGCCGCCACCTCGAACTGGAGGTCGGCCGCTGCCGCGTGCATGCGGTCCGTCATCGACTGGATCAGCTCCGCCAGCTCGGCCGCCGGCAGGCTCTCGCCCTTCCTGCGCTCCGCGCCCAGGGCCGGCACCGGCGCCTTGCCCTTGCCCGCCGCGCCGCGGTAGCCGGTCGAGAGCAGCTCGTCGGTGTCCACGTCCTCGCGGGCGAGGGTGTCCAGGATGTCGCCGATCTTCTTCCGCAGCGGCTGCGGGTCGATCCCGTGCTCCTTGTTGTAGGCCTGCTGCACCGCCCGGCGGCGGTTCGTCTCGTCGATCGCCTTCTCCATCGACGGGGTGATCCGGTCCGCGTACATGTGCACCTGGCCGGAGACGTTGCGGGCCGCGCGCCCGATCGTCTGGATCAGCGAGGTGCCGGAGCGCAGGAAGCCCTCCTTGTCCGCGTCCAGGATCGCCACCAGCGACACCTCGGGCAGGTCCAGGCCCTCGCGCAGCAGGTTGATGCCGACCAGCACGTCGTACCGGCCCGCCCGCAGCTCGCGCAGCAGCTCCACCCGGCGCAGGGTGTCCACGTCGCTGTGCAGGTACCGGACCCGGATGTCCAGGCCGAGCATGTAGTCCGTGAGGTCCTCGGCCATCTTCTTGGTCAGCGTGGTGACCAGGACGCGCTCGTCGCGCTCCACCCGCTTGCGGACCTCGTGCACCAGGTCGTCGATCTGGCCCTCGGTCGGCTTGACGATCACCTCGGGGTCGATCAGGCCGGTCGGGCGGATGATCTGCTCGACCTGGCCGTCGCCGCGGGACAGCTCGTACGGGCCCGGCGTCGCCGACAGGTACACCGTCTGGCCGATCCGCCCCAGGAACTCCTCCCACTTCAGCGGGCGGTTGTCCATCGCGGACGGCAGCCGGAAGCCGTGCTCCACCAGCGTGCGCTTGCGCGAGGCGTCGCCCTCGTACATCGCGCCGATCTGCGGCACGGTGACGTGCGACTCGTCGATGACCAGGAGGAAGTCCTCCGGGAAGTAGTCGAGCAGGGTGTTCGGCGGGGAGCCCGGCTCGCGGCCGTCGAAGTGCATCGAGTAGTTCTCGACGCCCGAGCAGGTGCCGATCTGGCGCAGCATCTCGATGTCGTAGGTGGTGCGCATCCGCAGCCGCTGGGCCTCCAGCAGCTTGCCCTGCTTCTCCAGCCTGGCGAGCGTCCCCTCCAGCTCCTGCTCGATGCCGGTGATCGCCCGCTCCATGCGCTCCGGGCCGGCCACGTAGTGCGAGGCGGGGAAGACGTAGACCGACTCGTCCTGGCTGATGATCTCGCCGGTGAGCGGGTGCAGGGTGTACAGCGCCTCGATCTCGTCGCCGAACATCTCGATCCGGACGGCCAGCTCCTCGTAGACCGGGAAGATCTCGATGGTGTCGCCGCGGACCCGGAAGGTGCCGCGGGAGAAGGCCACGTCGTTGCGGGCGTACTGGATGTCGACGAAGCGGCGCAGCAGGACGTCCCGGTCGATCTCCTGGCCGACCTTCAGCGGGACCATCCGGTCCACGTACTCCTGCGGGGTGCCGAGGCCGTAGATGCAGGACACCGACGCGACCACCACCACGTCCCGCCTGGTCAGCAGCGAGTTGGTGGCCGAGTGCCGCAGCCGCTCGACCTCCTCGTTGATCGAGGAGTCCTTCTCGATGTAGGTGTCCGTCTGGGGGACGTACGCCTCGGGCTGGTAGTAGTCGTAGTACGAGACGAAGTACTCGACGGCGTTGTTCGGCAGCAGCTCGCGGAACTCGTTCGCCAGCTGCGCGGCCAGCGTCTTGTTCGGCGCCATCACCAGGGTGGGCCGCTGCAGCCGCTCGATCATCCAGGCCGTGGTGGCCGACTTCCCGGTACCGGTGGCGCCGAGCAGGACGACGTCCTTCTCCCCGCCCTTGATCCGCCGCTCCAGCTCGGCGATCGCCGCCGGCTGGTCCCCGTTGGGCTGGAAGGGACTGACGACCTCGAAGGGCGCCACTGACCGCTCAATACTCGTGATGGGTCGCACGGGTCCACCGTACGACCCACCACCGACAGTCGGGGGCCTACTTGGCGCTGTCGCGGGCGAGGGCGACGAGGCGGGAGACGGCGCGGAGGTACTTCTTGCGGTAGCCGCCGCGGAGCATGTCCTCGGGGAAGACCCGGTCGAAGGGGAGGCCGGAGGCGGTGATCGGGAGTTCGCGGTCGTACATGCGGTCGGCGAGGACGACCAGGCGCAGGGCGGTGGACTGGTCGTCGACCTGGCGGACGCCGCGCAGGCAGACGGCGGTGACGTCGTCCAGGAGCGCGCCGTAGCGGCTGGGGTGGACGGCGGAGAGGTGGCCGAGGAGGGTGTCGAAGTCGTCCAGGGAGGCGCCCGGGGTGCGGGCGGCGACGGCGTCGACGGTCTCGTCCGGGTACGGCGGCGGGGCGTCCGGGAGGCCGCGGTGGCGGTAGTCCTGGCCGTCGATGCGCATCGGGCGGAAGTGCGCGGACAGGCCCTGGATCTCGCGCAGGAAGTCGGCGGCGGCGAAGCGGCCCTCGCCGAGCTTCTCCGGCAGGGTGTTCGAGGTGGCGCAGAGCTTGACGCCGTTGTCGACCAGGCGGCCGAGCAGGGTGGAGACCAGGACGGTGTCGCCCGGGTCGTCGAGCTCGAACTCGTCGATGCACAGCAGGGTGTGCCCGGAGAGGGTCTGGACGGCCTGCTGGAAGCCGAGCGCGCCGACCAGGTTGGTCAGCTCGACGAAGGTGCCGAAGGCCTTGGGGCCGGGGGCGCCGTGCCAGAGCGAGGCGAGCAGGTGGGTCTTGCCGACGCCGTAGCCGCCGTCGAGGTAGACGCCGGCCGGGCCGGTGGGCGCGGGGGCGGAGCGGCGGAACCAGCTGCGCTTGGGTGCGGAACCGTTTCCCCGGCCGAGGGTGGCGGCGAACTGCTCCAGGACCTGGACGGCCTCGTACTGGCTGGGCTGGGTCCGGTCCGGGATGTACGTCCCGAAGCTCACGTCGGAGAACCGGGGCGGAGGCACCATCTCGGCGACGAGCCGCTCGGCGGGCACGACGGGGCGGCGGTCGGCGAGCGCGATCGGAGAGCCTGCCGCACTCGCGGGGGCTATGGACTCGGTCGCGGTGGCGGGGCGGGGAGCTGCGGGCACGTTAGTAGAGGGTACGCCTGGTCCCGACCGCCTCCGAACGGCCCACGGTGGAACACTGGGGGCATGCATCAGTTGATCACCCCGCTGGACGGACCGGCCGTCGATCCGGCCTCGACCGAGGCGCTCTCCGCCGTCTACGCGTACCCCGACCAGGTGAATCACGGGCGCCCGTGGCTGCGCGCCAACATGGTGGCCGGCCTGGACGGCGGGGCGAAGCTGGCGGGCCTCTCCGAGGGCCTGTCCGGGGACGCCGACAAGCGGATCTTCGGGGTGCTGCGGGCGCTGGCGGACGTGGTGCTGGTGGGCGCCGAGACCGTCCGGGCGGAGGGCTACGGGCCGGCCAGGGTCGGGGCCGGCTTCGCGGCCGCGCGGGCGGCGGCCGGGCAGGCGCCGGTTCCGGCGATCGCGGTGGTGAGCCGTTCGCTGGCCCTGGACCTCACCGCCCCGCTGTTCACCGGGCCGCTGGTCAGGACGGTGGTGGTCACCACCGCGGACTCCCCCGCCGAGCGCCGCCGGGCGGTCGCGGAGGTGGCCGACCTGGTGGTCGCCGGGGAGGGCTCGGTGGACCCGCGGGCGGCCGTGGCGGCGCTGGCGGAGCGGGGCTGGACGCGCCTGCTGACCGAGGGCGGCCCGCGGCTGCTGGGGCAGCTGGCGGCGGCCGACCTGCTGGACGAGCTGTGCCTGTCGGTGGCCCCGCTGCTCACCGGCGGGGACGCGCCGCGCATCATCCACGATGCGGAAATGCCTGACGTGCGGCGGATGCGGCTGGTCTCATTGATCGAGCAGAAAGGATTCCTCTTCACCCGCTACCTGCGTCGCCCGGGTCCGGACGATCCCGTGACCCACCGGTCGTGATGCCGTTATGCGATGCCGGGGCCCCGGGCCGGCCACTGGAAGGGACTCACGTGTTCAAGACGGTACTGATGATCGAAAAGGCTCTCTCCGACGCCGACGTGGAGCTGGTCACCACGCTCCACAGCGAGGAGAAGGTCTCCTTCGTCGTCCTGATGCAGCCGCGCGGCAAGCAGGACGAACTGCTGCGGGCGCTGGACGACGTCGCCCTCGGCCACCTCGACAAGGTGGTGCACGAACACGACGAGTCCGAGACCGGCCCGACCGTCGCCACCGAATCGCTCGAACACAGCCTGCGCCACCTGCGCGCGGCCGGGGCCGAGGCGATCGGCGAACTGGTCGAGGAGAAACCCCTGGACCGGCTGCGCGCGGCGGTCGAGGAGCACCGCGCGGACGAGGTGGTGGTGCTCACCTCCCCGCACTTCGTGGAGGAGTTCTTCCACCGCGACTGGGCCTCCCAGGCCCGGCACAAGGTGGGGGTCCCGGTGCTGCGGCTGTTCGCCAGCGACTCCTAGCTCCGGCGGCCGGTGGTGCAGAATCGTCCTTGCGGTCCGCCCGCGAGGACGACTCCCATGCGTCCGCCCGCCCTGTCCCGCCCTCCTCGCCCGCCGCCGGGCAGGAGGGGCCCATCGTCCTACGGAGCCCCGCCTTGAACGACGCCGCGCACGACCTGCACGCCCCGCACTTCATCGGCATCGGCGGCGCCGGGATGTCCGGCCTGGCGAAGATCCTCGCGGTGCGCGGCGCCAGCGTCTCCGGCAGCGACTCCAAGGAGTCCGAGACCGTCCTCGCGCTGCGCGCCCTCGGCGCGACGGTGCACGTCGGCCACGCCGCGGAGCACGTGCCGGACGGCACCAGCAGCGTGGTGGTCTCCAGCGCGATCCGCGCCGACAACCCGGAGCTGGCCGCGGCCCGCGAGCGCGGCATCCCGGTGGTGCACCGCTCCGACGCGCTGGCCGCGCTGATGGGCGGGCGCCGGGCGCTGGCCGTGGCCGGCACCCACGGCAAGACCACCACCACCAGCATGCTCGCCGTCGCCCTCGGCGAGCTGGGCCTGGACCCGTCCTACGCGATCGGCGGGGACCTCGACGCGCCCGGCTCCAACGCCCACCACGGCACCGGCGAGATCTTCGTCGCCGAGGCCGACGAGAGCGACCGCAGCTTCCACAAGTACGCGCCCGAGGTGGCGATCGTGCTGAACGTGGAGCTGGACCACCACGCCAACTACGCCTCGATCGACGAGATCCACGAGTCCTTCGAGACCTTCGTCGGCCGGATCACCCCCGGCGGCACCCTGGTCGTCTCGGCCGACCACGACGGCGCCCGCGAGCTGACCGCCCGGGTGGCCGGCCGCGAGGGCCTGAACGTGGTGACCGTCGGCTCCGCCGAGGACGCCGACGTGCGGGTGCGCTCGGTGGTCGCCCACGGCATGACCAGCGAGGTCACCGTGGAGCTGGACGGCGCCGAGCTGGTCTTCACCGTCTCGGTGCCCGGTCGGCACTACGCGCACAACGCGGTCGCCGCGCTGGCCGCCGGCGTCGCGCTGGGCGTCCCGGCCGCCGACCTGGCCAAGGCGCTCGGCGCCTACACCGGCGTGCGCCGCCGCCTCCAGCTCAAGGGCGAGGCCGCCGGCGTCCAGGTGATCGACTCCTACGCCCACCACCCGACCGAGATGACCGCCGACCTGGAGGCGATCCGGGAGGGCCTGGACGGCGCGGGCCGGGTGCTGGTGGTCTTCCAGCCGCACCTGTTCAGCCGCACCCAGCAGCTCGCCGAGGAGATGGGCCGGGCGCTGGCGCTGGCCGACGCCTCCGTGGTGCTGGACATCTACCCGGCCCGCGAGGACCCGATCCCGGGCGTGACCAGCGAGCTGATCGTCGACGCGGCCCGCCGGGCCGGCGCCGACGTCACCCCTGAGCACTCCTTCGCCGCGGCTCCCGCCCTGCTGGCCGGCCTGGCCCGCCCGGGCGACCTGCTGCTCACCATGGGTGCCGGCGACGTCACCAACCTGGGGCCCGAAATTCTGGAGCAGCTCGCGAACGTTGCCACCAACGTCTGACGTACCCCGACCGGGAGCCGTGATGAGCTACGAGATCGAGAAGACCGAGGCCGAGTGGCGGGAGCAGCTCAGCCCGCAGGAGTACCACGTGCTCCGCGAGGCGGGCACCGAGCGCCCGTTCACCGGTGAGTACACCGACACCAAGACGGTCGGCGTCTACGGCTGCCGGGCCTGCGGCGCGGAGCTGTTCAGCTCCACGACCAAGTTCGACAGCCACTGCGGCTGGCCGTCCTACTACGCGCCGCTGGCCGAGGACCGGGTCGAGTACATCGAGGACACCACGCTCGGCATGCGCCGGGTCGAGGTGCGCTGCGCCCGCTGCGGCGGGCACCTGGGCCACGTCTTCGAGGGCGAGGGCTACGGCACCCCGACCGACCAGCGGTACTGCATCAACAGCATCTCGCTGACCCTGAAGCCCGCCGAGGACTGACGGGCGGCGCACCGGACGCGCACGAGGGCCCGGGCACCCGTACCGAAGGGGTGCCCGGGCCCTCGTGCATCCGGCGTGGACCGGCGGCGCCCGGCCGCGCCCGGTGGCGCCCGGTGGCGCCCGGTGGCGCCCGGCTCAGCCCACCACCGGGGCGAAGCGGACCGGGAGGTGGACCAGCGCCCGGTGGAAGGGCCCGGGCCGCCACAGCAGCCCGTCGGCCGGCGCGGTCAGTTCGAGGTCGCTGAGCCGGCTGGTGAGCTGCTCGATCGCGGTGATCGCGATCAGCAGCGCCGGGTCGCGGGCCGGGCAGGCGTGCGGGCCGGCCGCCCAGGCCAGGTGGGCGCTCTCGCCGCTGCGCAGCTCGGTGCCGTCGGTGGGCGGCGCGGCCTGCAAGTTGGCGGCCGCGTAGGAGACCAGCATCAGCGAGCCGGCCGGGACCTCCCGCCCGTGGAAGGTGATGTCGTAGCGCGGGTAGTGGGCGGAGAGGTTGGCCAGCGGCGGCTCGTGCCAGAGCACCTCGTCGATCGCCTGGTAGGCGGTCATCGCGCCGCCGATGAGCGAGCCGGCGTAGCGGGCGTCGGTGAGCAGGCGCAGCAGGGCGTTGCCGATCAGGTTGGTGGTCGGCTCGTGCCCGGCGATCATGGTGAGGGTGATCTGCCGGATCACCTCGTCGTCCTCCAGCCCGGCCGGGTGGGTGACGAACCAGGAGGTGAGGTCGTGCCGGGGCCGTTCGCGGCGCTCGGCGACCATCGCGGTGACCACCGCGACGAGGTCCCCGTACGCGGCGACGGCCTTCTCGGTGGACTCGATCATCCCGGCGATCCCGGCCACCAGGCGGGTGCGGTGCTCGTCGGGCACGCCGAACCAGGTGGTGAGGACGAAGGCCGGCAGCTGGCGGGCGTACTCGGCGATGAGGTCGGCGGTGCCCGCCCCCTCGAAGCGGTCGATCAGCTGGTGGGCCACCTCGGCGACGCGGCGCTGCAGCCGGTGGGGTTCGAGCAGCGCCAGGCCGTCGGTGATCACCGCCCGGTAGCGCTCGTGGACCTCGCCGTCGCTGAACAGGGCGGTCGGGCGGTAGCCGAGCACGGGCAGCAGCGGGTTGTCCGGCGCGACGGTGCGCTGCCACTCCCGGGAGTCCTTGGAGAAGGTGTCGGTGTCGCGCAGCAGGTCCAGGGCGGCCTGGTAGTCGGTGACCAGCAGGGCCTCGACGCCGGGTGCCAGCTCGACCGGGGCCACCGCGCCGTGGCGCCGCAGCCGGTCGTAGACCAGCTGCGGGTCGGCGGCGAAGACCGGGCCGTAGATCGGGGTCGGGCGGGGGTCGGTGCTCACGGGCGCTCCTCGGCGGCGGAGACGGCGGACGCGGCGGAGGGGTCGGCCGTGGCGGGGTCGGCGGACGGGCCGGCGGGGTCGGCCGTGGCGGGCAGCCCGTCGAGGACGTGCTCGGCCAGGGCGATCAGCGCGTCGAGGCTGGCGCCGCGCTCGCGGGCGTCGCAGAGCAGCAGCGGGGTGGTCGGGTGCAGGTCCAGGTGGGTGCGCAGCACCTCCACCGGGTGGACCGGCGCGTCCGGGAAGCAGTTGACGGCGACGGCGTACGGCAGTCCCTGCTCCTCGACCATGTCCATGATCTCGAAGGAGTCGGCCAGCCGGCGGGTGTCGGCGAGCACCAGGGCGCCGAGGGCGCCGCGGGCGATGTCGTGCCAGAGCGGGAAGAAGCGGCGCTGGCCCGGGGTGCCGAACATGTAGAGCACGACGTTGCCGGGCAGGGTCAGCCGGCCGAAGTCGACGGCGACCGTGGTGGTGGCCTTCTCCGGCAGGCCGGCCAGGTCGTCCACCGGCCGCCCGGTCTCGGTCATCGCCTCCTCGGTGTGCAGGGTGGCGATCTCGGAGAGGGTGCGGATGAGCGTCGTCTTGCCGACCCCGAACGGGCCGGCCACCACCAGTTTCATCAGCGTCTGGTCCCGGTCGGGCAGGTAGCCCACCCGGCTCGGCCGGTCGGCCGGGCTACCGGAGCGCACGGAGTCCAACGAGGAGCCTCTCGACGATGGAGCGGTCGGTCTGCTGGGCGGGCGGGATCGGTGCGCGGGCGCGCAGGCTGCCCGCCTCGACCAGGTCGGCCGCGAGGAAGACGGTGGCGCTGACCGGCAGGCGCAGGTGCGCGGCGGCCTCCACCACGGTCAGCGCGCCGGGGCGCAGCAGTTCCCAGAGCCGCCGGTGTTCGGGTTCCAGGTCGCCCGGCGGTTCGGCGCGGTCCGCGAAGAGCACGGTGAGCCGCTCGAAGCCGGCGGTGCCGGGGCGGCTGCGGCCGCCGGTGGCCAGGTAGGCGGGCACCATCCGCCTGCGGGGTACGGCGGTCATGACCGGTCGGTGGCGTCCTGCTGCCGGGTCGGGCTCGCGAGCGCGCGGCCCAGCGCTGCGACCTGCACCTGCATCTGGTAGGCCACGTTGCCGAGTTGGGCCTCCGGGGAGGTGAAGACGGCGAGCGAGGTGTTCTCCCCGGCCGGGACGACGATGGCGTAGCCGAGGTCGGACTCCACGACGGTCTGGTCCAGCCGGGGGCGCTCGGCGCCGGTGAACGCACCGGTGAACGCGCGGGCGGCGGCGTGCACGGTGGCGGTCATCGCGGCGACCCGCTCGGCGGAGGCCCGGTCGAGCCCGTCCGAGGCGCCCTCGACGAGGCCGTCGCCGGTGGCGATGACCGCGTGCAGCACTCCCGGCAGTTCCAGCAGCGGGGTCAGCACCCACGAGATCTCGTCGGTGGCGGTCTGGCTGGGCGAGCTGCTCACTGCTCGGCTCCTTCAGGGGTCGGGGCGGGCGGACGGGCGGTGGTGTGGACACCGCTGTCGCCGGCCGTGCTGGACGGGTCGGTGGTGCGGGGCGGGCCGGTCGGACCGGTCGGGTCGGTGGGATCGGCCGGGTCGGCCGCGCCGGTCCGGCCGGCGGCCCGCGCCACGGCGGCGCGGCCGGAGTCGGTGCCCTGCTGCAGCGCCTCCCAGTGGGCGGCGGCCCGCTCGGGCGTGCGGGCGGGCGCCGCGGCCGCCGCGGACCGCACGGTGGCGGTCACCGCGGCCCCGGCCTGCGGGGCGGCCGCGGGGGCTCCCGGGCCGTCGGCGGCGAGCGGGCTGCGGCGGCGCCGGCTGGGCAGGCCGGTGCCGTCGTCGACCGGGTCGGCCGCCGTCCGCGGCACCACGTGGATGGCCGGCGCGGCGTGCGGGCCCGGCTGGTGGTGCCGGTCGGCGAGCACCGGCGCCCCGCCCTCGTCGGCGTCCCGCATCGGCGGGACGGCGTGGACGGCGGGTGCCGGAGCCGGGCCGGCACCGGCCCGCAGCGGCAGCGGGGTGAGCACCGACAGCGGCTGCTCGTCGTCGACGACCGTCACCAGCGCGGCCGGGATGCGCAGGATGGTCCGCATGCCGCCGTACGGCGAGGGCTCGATGTGACAGGAGAACCCGTACTGGCGGGCCAGCTTGCCGATCACCGCGAAGCCGGTCTTGGGCGGGTTGCCGAGTTCGGTGAGCAGGACGTCGGGCGGGCCGGCCAGCAGCCGGCGGGCGCGGCGCAGCTGGTCCTCGTCCATGCCGATGCCGCTGTCGTCGATGATCACCAGGGCGCCGCGGCCGCCCTGCTGGACGGTGACCGGGATGTCGGTCTCCGGGTGCGAGTAGGCCGAGGCGTTGGCGAGGAGTTCGGCGACCGTGATGGCCAGCGGCTCGGCGGCCCGGGCGACCACGGCGAGGCGCTGTTCGCGGAGGTGGTTGGCGACCTTGATCCGGGCGTAGCCGGGCACCCGGGAGAGCGCGCCGACGACCACCTCGGCGAGCGGCGAGTCGGTGCGGGCCAGCCCCGGCCAGGCCTCGCAGAGCACCGCGACGGTCTGGATCCGGCGCAGCGCGACCTCGTTGCGGAAGTCGACCTCGAGCAGCCGCGGGTCGTCGTTGTCGTGCTGGAGCTGCTGGACCAGGCTCTGGATCTGGTAGAGCAGGGTCTGGATCCGGGAGGTGGCGCCGCGCATCGCGGCGCGGGCGGCGGCGTCGACCCGCTCGCGCTCGTCGGTGAGGGCGGCGGTGGCGGCGTCCAGCACGGACTGCAGCGCCCGGACCGCCTCCGGGCCGACGGCCTGCGGGTCCAGCGGGCCGACCAGCGGGGCGTTGGCGTGGCTGAGCCGCACGGCCGTGGCCGCCACCCGCTCCTGGGCGAGGTGGCCGATCTCGGCGAGCAGCGCCGCGGTGCGCCGCTCGGCCTCGGCCAGCCCGCGTTCGGCCGCCTCGGCCCCGGCCGCGGCGGCGGCGGTGCGCTCCTCGGCGGCCCGGGCGTCGTCCTGCGCGGCGCGGGCCGCGTCCCGGGCCGCGCGGACGGTGTCCTCGGCCTCGCGCACCAGGCCGTCGGCCACCCGGGCGCGCTCCTCGGCGGCCCGGCCGCGGGTATCGGCCTCGCGGGCCTCGACCCTGGCCTCCCGGGCGCCCTCCTGGGCCTCCCGCACCCGCCGTTCGGCCTCGACCAGGCGGGCGTCGGCGACGCGCACGCGCTCCTCGGCGTGCGCGCGGGCGGCCTCGGCGGCCGCCGCCCGGGTGACGGCTCCAGCCCGGGCGCGGGCGAGGACGGCCGCCGCCAGGGCGGCGAGCAGTGCCAGGGCTGTCAGCACGATCTGCGTCATCGAAGTCCTCGGGAGTCCTCGGTGGGGCGGGTGCGGGCCGGGCGGGCGCCGGGCCGGGGCGCGGGGCGGGCGGCGGCACCGCCGGCGGCCGCCCCGGCGGGCCGTCAGTCCCGGCCGGTCCGCGGGCGCGGGATGCGGGCGGCGTCCTCGGCGAGCTCCCGGGCCACCTGGGCGACCTGGCCCATGGCCTCCAGGACGTCGGGCACCTCGGTGCCGTCCAGGTGCCGGTACTCGGCGGCGACGGTGAGCACCAGCCGCTCGGGCAGGCCGAGTTCCGGGTGGCGCCGCTCGGCTATCACCCGCCGGGCGGCGTCCAGCGCGGGTACTCCGGCGGCGTGCAGGGCGTGCGCCCGCTCCCGGACGTGGGCGAGGTAGCCGATGTGCTCGCGGACGCCGTCGCGGTCGAGCACCGGGCCGTGGCCGGGCACGAAGATCTCGGCACCGGTGGCCAGCGCCTGCTCGCAGGCGCCGATGACGTTCTCCAGCGGCCCGGCCCAGTGCGAGGGGTGGTCGCCGGGCTGTTCCGGGGTCGAGCTGAAGATCACGTCGCCGGTGAACACGGCGCGCTGGTGCGGGAGGTGGACCATCAGGTCGCCGCCGGTGTGGGCGGCGGGGAGGCTGGAGATCTGCACCGGGTAGTCCCCCACCCGCAGCTCCAGCTCACCGGTGAAGACGGTGTCCGGGCGGACGGGATCGGTGTCGGACCAGTCGAACCGCCCGAAGTGCTCCTTCAGGTAGCCGCCGAGCGCGGAGTCCGGGTCGCTGCCGGTGACCAGCGCGTGCTGCTGCCGGGGGGTGGGCTCCCAGTGGATGTGCTCCAGCGCCTCGCGGGTGGCGATGACCTCGGCGTCCGGCACGACTCCGGCGCCCCACAGGTGGTCGCCGTTGGCGTGGGTGACGACCACCCGGTCGATCCCGACCCCGGCCGGCAGCAGACGGCGGCTGGCCGCGAGGAACTCGCCGGCCAGGGCGGGGTCGTAGGGTGTGTCGATCCAGAGCGCGGTCTTCTCCGAGGCCAGCAGCCCGCAGTTGGCCAGGCCCCAGCCCCGCTTCGGGGGGAGCCACACGTACAGGTCCTCGGCAATCGCGCTCACGTTCGCACGGTTGATCGTCATGTGCGCGATTATGCCCATGCCGACTCGACAACGCGGCAAAACCTGCACGCACTGCAGGAGTTGATGCCCCAGACTCTCCCGAGCTGTCCGGATTCGACCCTCGTGGTCGAGACCAATCGTCTCACTGTCCGGACGATTCGTGGACACTCGGGGCGGATCCCGGCTCAGAGCGGGGGCAGGACGCGACACACCTCGACCGTGACGTCCACGGTGTCCAGACCGATGACCCGCCCCTCCACCGCGACGAATCCTTTCTCCCCCGAGCGGAACAGCGCGGCCAGCGCGGACTTGCGGCCCGCCCCCGCCAGCGCCTCCACCGCCATCGCGGAACCGAAGGCGAACACCCCGCAGAGCACGATGCACGGCGCCTGCCGGGACGTCCGGGTGACGAAGATGAACCCGTGGTCCCGGATCAGTTCCCCGGCCGCGTTGTACAGCGCCTCGAAGGTCATCCCGCCCCACCGGGCGCGGGCCGCGTCCGGGTACTCGACGCGGAAGTCCGGGAACACCGATTCCAGCACGCCGCCGGAGTAGGAGTTGACGCCCGGTCCGCCGATCGAGAAGGTCGGCATCCGCGGATCCTGCGCACCGGCCACGACCAGTTCGATCGTCGCCTTCCGGTTGACCTTCCGCAGCAGGTCGATCAGCTGCGCTATCGCCCGGGCCTCCGCCATCGGCATGAACAGCACGTTCTTGGGCTCCCGGCTGGTCAGCCGGCAGCCGTCCGAGGCGTAGGCGAACTCCGCGACCTCCAGGCTGGGCGTGACGATCTGCACCCGGCCGTACGGGGCGAGCAGCGCCCGCAGGAATCCGTACCGCAGGAACAGCCTCGTCCGGGCGAGGGAGCGGGCCGCGAGGAACCCGATCACGGCCGGGACCGATGCGATCAGAACCTGGAGCAGGATCTCCATATGATCCCCCGGGGGAAGACTCGGCCACGAACTGTGTCCCGTCAGGTAAATCCCCGCCCGCGGCCGGAAATACCCACACCACCGCAATTCGACCCGCCGGAAGATCCGAACTCCTCCCCGCGGGCGCCGGATCCACCGGGCCGGGGGTTCGCGGGCCGTCCGCGGTGCGCCGTCGCGCGCCCCCGCCCACCCCCGGGACCGCCCCCCACCTGCGAGGACGTCAGGATCCGGGGGTTACAGTCCTACCGCGTCAGAACCCAAGCTCAAATAATGCTCTGAGAAGACCGGTCGAGGCTTGGCAGCCACCCCGCCCGGGGACATCCTCAGCATCACGGCCGCGCGGTCCTGGCGACGACGCCCGCACCGTCCGACGGCCGTTCCCACCCAGCCCTCCGAAGGGGGCGAACCGATGACCTCCCCTGCACTTGACCTGCCCGCACGGGCAGCCGCCGGCACCGCCGCCCCGAGCCGCCCGGGCACCCGCCCGGACGTCACCCTCGGCGTGGGCCTCGGCTGGCGCAGCGAGATCGACACCGTCGTCGAACGCCAACCGGGCCTGGACTGGGTCGAGGTGGTCGCCGAGAACATCTGCGCCGACCACCTCCCCGAGTCCCTCACCGCACTGCGCGCCCGCGGCGTCACCGTCGTCCCGCACGGCGTCGCCCTCGGCCTCGGCGGCGCCGACCGACCCGACCCGGACCGGCTCGCCCGGCTCGCCGGGGCGGCCCTCGCGCTCGGCTCCCCACTGGTCACCGAACACCTGGCCTTCGTCCGGGCCGGCGGCCTGGAGGCCGGCCACCTGCTGCCCGTCCCGCGCACCCGGGAGTCCCTGCGGGTGATCGCCGAGAACGTCCGGATCGCCCAGGACCAGCTCCCGGTGCCGCTCGCCCTCGAGAACATCGCCGCCCAGCTGGCCTGGCCCGGGGACGAACTGACCGAGGGGCAGTTCCTCGCCGAACTCGTCGAACGCACCGGCGTCCGGCTGCTGATCGACGTCGCCAACCTGCACACCAACCGGGTCAACCTCGGCATCGACCCGGCCGCCGAACTCGACCGGCTCCCGCTGGAGGCGATCGCCTACGTGCACGTCGCCGGCGGCCGGATGGTCGACGGCGTCTGGCACGACACCCACGCCCACCCGGTCACCCAGCCGGTCCTGGACGTCCTGGCCGAACTCTGCGCCCGGATCACGCCTCCCGGCGTCCTGCTCGAACGGGACGCCGGCTTCCCGCCGCCCAGTGAGCTGGCCGGCGAACTGGACGCCATCCGCGGGGTGCTGGAGGGGAGCACCCCGCGGACGGCCCACCCGGCCGCCACCCGGACCGGGGCACCGCGGCGGAGCGGGCGCACGGACACCCGCACCGAGACGCCGCTCCCGGGGGAGCGCGCGAACCTCCGCACCGAGACGCCGCTCCCGGGCGAGCGCGCGAACCTCCGCCGCCGGCAGGAGGAGCTGCTGGCCGCCCTGGTGGCCGGCGGGCCCGTCCCGGCCGGCTTCGACCCGGCGCAGGTCCGCGCCCAGTCCACCGGGCTGGCCACCAAGCGGCGCGACACCGCCGCCAAGGTGGCGCCCGAGCTGCCCCGCCTGCTCGGCGACCGGTACGGGCCGCTGTTCCTCGCGTACGCCCGCACCCACCCGCAGACCGGCGGCTACCGGGCCGACGCCCGGGCCTTCGCCGAGTGGGTGCTCACCGACGGCGGCCCGCCGGCCGCCGAGCACCGCCGGGCGCTGGAGCAGTGGCTCCGCCCGGCCGACGAGCGGCCGTCCGGCCCGCTCGCCCGCCTGCGCCGGGCCCTGCGGCGCTGACAGTCCTTCTCCACAGCACGACACCGCACACTCCGGGGGAACGCCCATGTGGCACGACACCTACTTCCTGATCCCCGCCGCCCTGCTGGCGGCGGCCGTCCTGTACGCCTCGCAGACCCGCCAGCGGGTCGGTCACGTGCCGCGGGCCATGGGCCTGCCCGGGCGCGGCCTGCCGCTGCTGGACGCCGCGTTCCTGGCCGGCGGTCCGGGCCGGGTCTTCGACACCGCACTGGTCCGGATGCACATGGCCGAGCGGGTGGTGATCAGCCGCGCCGGCCTGGTCACCCTGGTCGACCGCCGGCCGTACGACGCGGTCGACCAGGCCGTGATGGACGCCGTCGGCCCGACCGGCAGCCGGGAGATCGCCGCGCTGCGCCGGGAGGTGATGCGCTCGGCCGCCGTGCAGGAGATCGGCGACCGGCTCTCCGACCGCGGGCTGATGCGCCGCCCGGACCGGCTGCGGCGGGCCCGGACCGCGCACCTGCTGCTCCGGCTCGCGGTGCTGGACGTACTGGCCTTCACGGTCCTCGCCGTGGTCCTCGACGACGGCGAGCCCGGCTACGACCGCGTCTCGTTCTGGGTCCCCGGGTTCCTGCTGCTGGTGGGCCTGGTGGCGCTGGCCGTCACCCGGCCGCACCGGGGCCGGATCACCCCGGCCGGTCGGCGCCAGCTGGCGCTGATGCACGGCAGCACCCCGTGGCGGCCCAGCGCGGGGCTGTCCCCCGCGCTGGCGGGCGGCGCGCTGCTGGGCGCGCTCGCGCTCGGCGGGCTGGCCGCGGCCGGGCTGGACGACCAGGAGCTGGAGGCGGCGATGCTGGAGGCCTCGGCCGAGGAGGAGGCGATGCGGCAGGCGTCCGCGGGCGCCTTCGCGTCCTCGTCCTCCTCGTCCTCCTCCTCGTCGGGTTCCTCCTGCGCCTCCACCACCACCTGGTGCGGCTCCTCCTCCGACTCCGGTTCGTCCGGTTCGTCCGGCTGCGGCGGGAGCAGCAGCTGCGGTTCGTCGTCGTCGAGCTGCGGGTCCTCGTCCAGCAGCTGCGGGTCCTCCTCGTCGAGCTGCGGCTCCTCGTCCAGCAGCTGCGGGTCCTCCTCGTCCAGCTGCGGCTCCTCGTCCAGCAGCTGCGGCGGTGGCGGCGGCTGCGGGTCCTGACGTCACAGTTCGGTATCGCGCACCGGGAAGCCGTTCCCCGGGCCGTCGGACCAGGCATACAACAAGCCCATGTGGTTGCTGTTCCTGATACCGGCGTGCGTCGCGGCGGTGCTGTCCTGCCTCCGGCTGGTGCGGACGACCGCGACCGCCGACGCCCTGGCCGAGCAGGACGGGCTGCGCCCGCCCGAGGCCGTCGGGATCGGGCTGTACGAGACGGCCTACCTGGCCGGCGGACCGGACCGGGTGGTCGAGCTCGCCCTCGTCCTGATGGCCGGCCGGGGGCGGCTGCACCTGGCGCACACGGGGTGGACGACGGTGGTCGACCCCCGGGGCCGCAGCCGCCTGGAGCGCGCGATCGTCGCCACCGTCGGCCCCGAGGGCCAGTGCCGCACCGACGAGCTGCGCCGGGCGATGGCCGGGCACCCGACGGTGCTGGAGATGGGCGCCCGGCTCTCGCTGGCCGGCCTGGCGACTCCGGCCCTGATCCAGCGCAGCACCGTCCTGGTGGTCCGGCAGGTGCGGCACGCACTGCTGCTGACGCTGGTCCTGCTGGCGGCCGCGCTGGCGCTCAGCGGCTTCACCGGTGGTGACGCGCTCGCCCCCCTCGCCTGGTTCTCGCTGCCGCTGGTGCTCACCGCGGGCACGCTGCTGATGGCCCGGGTGGACGTCTACCCCTACACCCGCTGGGCCTCCCCGATCGGTCAGGAGGTGCTGCGCGAGGTGCGCCCGGCCCGCCAGCGCGGCCTCGCCGACGACGAGGAGCGCGAACTGCTCACCGCCGTCGCCATGAACGGCCCCGCCGCCCTCGCCGACCCGCGGCTGCGCGCCGCGCTGCGCCCGCACCGCACCTGAACCCGCGGGCCCGTCGGCCGGACGGCGCACGGGCCCACCGGACGGACCCCGGACGGACCGGAGGCCAGCTCCCCGAGCGGGAACCGGCCTCCGGACACGACGAGCCGCAGGTCAGGCCAGGCCGCCCAGCAGCTCGCTGACCGGCTTGCGGCGGCCGGTGAAGAACGGCACCTCCTCGCGGACGTGCAGCCGGGCCCGGGAGGGGCGCAGGTCGCGCATCAGGTCGACGATCCGGTGCAGCTCGTCCGCCTCGAAGGCGAGCAGCCACTCGTAGTCGCCGAGCGCGAACGAGGCCACCGTGTTGGCCCGCACGTCCGGGTAGCCGCGCGCCATCTGGCCGTGCTCCGCGAGCATCGCGCGCCGCTCGGCGTCCGGCAGCAGGTACCACTCGTAGGAGCGGACGAACGGGTACACGCAGACGTAGTCGCGCGCGCGCTCGTCGGCGAGGAACGCCGGGATGTGCGACTTGTTGAACTCGGCCGGGCGGTGCAGCGCCATGTTCGACCAGACCGGCTCCAGCCGGCGGCCCAGGGCGGTGCGGCGGAAGCGGTTGTACGCCTCCTGCAGGTCGTCCGAGTCGGCGGCGTGCCACCAGACCATGATGTCGGCGTCGGCGCGCAGACCGGAGACGTCGTAGGTGCCGCGCACGGTGACGTCCTTCGCGGCCAGCTGGGCGAAGAGCTCGTCCACCTCGGCGGCGAGGGCGGTGCGGTCCTCGGGCAGCGCGCCCTCGAGCTTGAACACCGACCACATCGTGTAGCGGATGACCTGGTTCAGGTCGCGTGCCTTCTTCTTCTCGGGCTGCTGCTCCGGCTGCTGCTCAACGGTCTCAGTCATGCGCCCATTCTCCTCTCCGTGGGTCCTTCCCCGGTCGCCGGGGTCAACAGTCCGTCGAGGGCCGCCACCGCGGCGGCCGCCGATCCGATGCATGCCGGGATGCCCACCCCGTCGTAGGCGGCGCCGCACAGCGCCAGCGCACCGACCCGCTCCGCGGCCGAGCGCACCCGGGCCACCCGGTCCAGGTGTCCGACCGGATACTGCGGCAGGCCGGCCCGGAAGCGTGAGACGGCGGTGGCGTACGGCCGTGCGGTCAGCCCGACGGCCTCGCCGAGGTCGGCCAGCGAGCGGGCCACCAGCTCCTCGTCGGGCAGCTCCAGCGCCTCCTCCTCACGGTGGCGGCCGAGCGAGGTGCGCAGCAGGAACGCGTCCGGTGCCGAGCGCTCCAGCCAGCCCCACTTGTTGGAGGAGAAGGTCGAGGCCTTGATCCGCCGCCCGTCGACCGGCGGCACCAGGAAGCCGCTGCCGGCCGGCGCCCCGGCCAAGTCGGAGCGGCGGAACGCCATCGTCACCAGGGCCATCCCGGCGTACTCGACGGCGTCCAGCCCGGCGGCGGCCGCGGGGGCGTCGGTGCGCAGCAGTCGGGCCGCGGCCGATGCCGGGGCGGCCAGCACCACGGCGTCCGCGTGCAGCGCGGTGCCGTCGCCGGTCAGCACCCGCCAGCCGTCGGGGGTGCGGCGCAGCTCCGTCACCGGGGTGTCGGTGCGCAGGTCGGCGCCGGCCTTCGCGCACGCCGCGGCGACCGCCTCCGGCAGGGTGCCGATGCCGCCGCGCAGGCCCTGGAAGACCGGGGTGCCGACCACCGCGGGCCGCGAGGCGAGCCGGTGCACCCCCTCGACCAGCGAGCCGCCGCCGCGGGCGATCGGCAGCAGCTGCGGTACGGCGGCGCGCAGCGAGATCTCCTCGGCCCGCCCGGCGTAGACGCCGCCGAGCAGGGGTTCGACCAGCCGGTCGACGACCTCCTGGCCGAGCCGGTCGGCGACGTAACGGCCGATCGCCACGTCCTCGCCGACCTCGGTGGTGCGCTCGTGCCGGGCCCGGTCCAGCCCCTCGGCGGTGAGCACCCCGGAGGCGGCCAGCGCGTCGAGGTCGCCGGGGACGCCCATCACCTGGCCGCCCGGCAGCGGGCGCAGCGCGCCCCGCGTCCAGATCGCGGCCTTCGCGGTGGTCGGCGGCTCCAGCGCGTCGGCGAGGCCGACCGCCCGGGCCAGCTCCACCGCCTCCGGTCGCCGGGCCAGCACCGACTCGGCTCCGAGGTCCACCCGGACCCCGCCGACCTCGCCGCCCCACAGCTTGCCGCCGAGCCGTTCCGACGCCTCCAGCAGCGTGACCCGGGCCCGGGCCGGCCCTCCGGCCGCCCCGCTCAGGAAGGCGGCCGCGGCCAGGCCGGCGATCCCACCACCGATGACGACGACGTGTGCATCCGACATGCTCCGCAGTCTCGCAGGTCTTTACCCGGAGTCCTCAATCCGCTGCACGCCCGGCCCCCGGCGCGGGCCGGAGCACCCCACCGGAACCGCCCGCGCAGGCCCGTACCGCGCCCCCGGGGAACGGCGCGGGGCCGGGGCCGGACGCACCCCGCAGGGTGGTCCCGCCCCGGCCCCGCCGGTGGTGGTGCGCGGATCAGACGGTGTCGGCGTACCAGATCCGGCTCGGCGGCTCGGCGGCCTCGGTGGCCGCGCTGAACCGCTTGGGCACGCCGGGCCGCAGCGCGGGCTTCAGCACCCGCCAGGTCCGCTCGACGGCCTCACCGGTGAAGCCGTCGAACTCCGGCGTCACCCGGATCAGCACCGCCCCGCCGGGGAGTTCGGCCACCTCGTGGAAGCCCCCCGCGGCGAGGGCCGCGGTGCCGCCGAGCTCGCGGGCGATCTCGCGCGGGACGACCGTCAGCCACTCGTACCCGCGCAGCAGCCGCCGCGACTGCGGCAGCGTCATCCCGGGCAGCGGAGGCCCGACCCGCTCCTCGTGCTCGGTGCGCCCGAGCGTCCGCGCGTAGCCGATCTGCGCGTAGGACGGGTCGACCTCGCGGGCGAAGTCCCGCAGCAGCTCCGTCCAGCCGGCCTGTTCGGCCGGCCCGAAGCGGCCCTCGGGCGCCTGTGCGGAGAGCCTGACCCAGTCCTCGCAGTCCTCGTCCCGGGCGACGCCCATCCGCAGCAGCGGTTCGCCGGGCAGGCCCTCGCCGTCCAGCCGGTAGAGCGCGAGCTCCGCCAGCTGGACGTCCCCGGCCAGCCAGGTCTGCAGCTTGGGCAGGTTCTTCCGGGTCAGGACCTTGGCGCGGTGGGTGATCCGGCCGGTCCTGCGGTTGACGGTGTCGGCCGACACGAAGCCCCAGAGGGCTCCGGCCGGGCCGCAGGGCACCGCCTTGGTCAGCGAGTCCTCGGCCAGGTCGGTGCTGTCGAGGACCGCCTGGAGGGTGGGACCCTCCAGGCGCTCCGCACCCTCGACGAGCCAGCGCCGGGCGAGGTCGGCCAGCGCCTCGGCGCCGGCGTACTCGGTGTCGATCTCGCAGCGGATCGTGTGCATGGGCTCTTCGTTCCTTCTCGACCGGTCCGGTCTACGGTTCGGCGGTGCCGGCCGTGGCGCAGTAGGCGATGAAGCCTATGACAAAGACCACGGCCGCTCCGAAGTTGGTCTCCTGCTGCCTGGTCATGATCGGACCGTGCACCTCGAACCCGCCGCCGCCGTCACCGCTGCCCGCGGTGGGGGCGTGCGGCATCTCGCCCGGTGTGGCCGGGGCGGTGTTCGCCGTCGCCCCGGTGATCGGCCGGGTGGTGGTCCAGCCGGGCCTGCGCCCGCGTTCGCTGAGCGGGACGGGCGAGGGCTGCGGCACCGGGACGGGGTGCGGGACGGGGTCGGGTTCGCCGCCCCGGTTGTCCTCCTTCGACCACTTGTAGGTGATGATGCCGTCGGACTTGCCGTCCTTGGCGGTGATGAACTCGGCCGGGTTGGCCATGTTGGGCACCGGACCGAGTTCGGTGCCGAGCCTGCCGCCGGCCTTCACCGTCCGGGTGTCGCCGCTCGCGATCAGCATGACCTGGAGCTGGCGGACGTAGCGGGCGAGCTGCGCCGGTCCGGCGGCCTCCGCGCCACCGCCCTCGTGCTTGACCTCCCAGACCAGGACCTCGTCCTTGCCCCACTCGACGATGTCGGCGTAGCCGGGCTTCTTGTTGCCCTTGGACGAGCCCTCACGGACGAAGACGTCGTTGTCGAAGTCGTCGTACGGGCGCTGCGCCTTGAGGTAGGCGGTGGCCATCAGGACGGCCGTGTCGTGCCGCGGCGTCCAGACCTTCCACCACTTGTACTCCTCCTCCGTCGCCGGCTCGTCGTCCCCGAGGTCCCCGGGTTCGACGTCGTCGCTGGCGGTCTCCGGGGTGCTGGCCTCGGCCTGCCGCTTGGCCCGCTCCTGCTGCATCTGCCATTCGCGCAGGTCGGGGTCGTAGAGGCCGGACGGGTCGCTGCGGTTGACCGGGTCGCTGTGGGAGTAGCCGTAGCTGTTCCACTGCTGCGGGTCGTCGGGGACGAGGACCGGGTCCGGGCTGACGAAGCGTCCGGTGCTCGGCTGGTACTGCCGCGCGCCGAGGTTGGTCAGTCCGGTGACGTCGTCCTTGAGGCCGCCGACGAAGCCCTTGTCGCCGGCCCAGACGCCGGCCGCGGGCTGGGAGCCGCGCGGGTTGCCGAAGGGGTCCATGGCCCGCCGGGTGACGGCGAGGCTGGTGGCGTCGACGGTGAGCAGGCCGCTGTTGTGGTGGTCGGCGAGCTGGACGGTCATCCCGCCGGCACCGACGCGGACCATGGTGAGCCCGCCCGGGACGGGGTAGTACCGGGTGCCGGTGAGGGTCTTGGCGACGGAGTCGTAGACGAGCTCGTCGCCGGCCAGGGTGACGGTGGTCTTCCCGGGGTTGCGGCGGACCAGCTGGTTGCCGTCCGCGTCGTAGACGTAGCTGGTGGTCTGGCTCGGGGCGCTCCACTTCTGGCCGGCCGGGACGGTCGACCCGCAGTCGTTGACCACGAGGGCGGTGCTGTTGGTGCTGACGTCGCCGGGGACGGCCAGGCAGCGGGCCGCGCCCGCGTTGAGGACCGTGCCGTCGGCGCGCGGCGTCCACTTCTGGGCGGCGCCGCCGTCGCAGGGCTGGAGCTGCACGGCGGAGCCGGCCGCGGTGCCCGTGGCGGTGAGGCACTTGTCGAACACCTTGAGCAGGCTGCCCGCGGTGGAGAACCGCTGGCCGCCGCCGGTGCCGCAGGTGTAGATCTGCACGACCGTGCCGTTGGCGGAGCTGCCGCCGCGCATGTCCAGGCACTTGCCGCCGACGCCGGTGACCGGGCCGGCCTGGGCGTAGGCGTCGAGCTTGCCCTCGGTGTTCCAGGTGAGGTCGGCGGTGCCGGTCCTGGAGGTGTAGATCGAGGTGGTGTTGCCGCCGGCGTCGTAGGTGTCGCGGCCGGAGACGGTGGTGGCGGCGCCGACCGTGGTGCCGGTGCCGGTGAGCGCGTGCGGGCCGCCGTTGCCGGCGGAGGTGTTGACCGTCCCGGGGGCCGGGAAGGTCTGGGTGGTGACGGTGTCCTTGGTGGAGTCGCCGCCGGTGTCGTGCTGGACGAACCGGGTGCGGTTGCCCGTCACGTCGTAGCCGTACTCCTGCCAGTACGGGTTGCCGCCGCCGACGGTGGTCAGCGCCGGTGCGACGGCGCCGCTGGTCGGGCTGGTGTTGGTGCAGCGGCCCTGGTCCAGGGTCTGGTGCTGCTGCGGGTCGGGGACGGTGACGGTGCCGGTGTCGGTCCAGGCGGTGGTCAGCCGGCCGAGGCTGTCGTAGCCGAAGCACTGCAGGTCGCGTGCGGCCGGGTTGTTGTCGGGGACGGTGTTGATGGAGGTGACGCGACCGGAGTCGTCGTAGGTGTAGCCGGTCTGCTGGACCGCGCCGGTGGTGGAGGTCTGCTTGTCCAGGAACTGGTTGCGCAGCCGTCCGGTGGCCTGGTCGTAGTCGTTGGTGACGACGACCTGGGTGGCCCAGGGGTTGACGGTGGAGCGGACGACCCGGCCGTAGGCGTCGTACTCGGTCTGGGTGTCGTACGTGGTGGCGCCCGCGTACTTGAACATCTGGCCGTAGTCGTTGTACGAGAACGCGACGTCGTCGACCGGCAGGCCGCCGAGGGCGGGGAGGATGCTCTCCTTCAGGTTGCCGGTGATCTTGTCGTAGGTCGCCGTGCTGGTGTACGTGAACGTGCCGGTCTGGCCGATCTCGCTGCCCGGGATGCTGACCGTCGCCCCGGTCTTCCGGTAGGCGTCGTCGTAGCCGGTCACCGCCGTGGTGTAGGCCTGGCCGGTCGCGCCGCCGACGTAGCGGGTGGACGAGGTCGGCTTGCCCTTGACGACGGTGTCGTAGACCCAGCCCGCCAGCTGGTTGGCCGGGGCCACCGTGCCGTCGTACTCACCGGTCTTGCGGCCGGTGAGGTCGTAGGTGAAGGCGAGCCGGCGGCTGCGGCCGTCGGTGGTGGTGGCCACCCGCGAGGCCTCGTCGTAGGTCTGCACGACGCTGCCGGTGTCCGGGTCGGTCGCGGAGACCTGGCGGTGCCGCAGGTCGTAGCCGAAGGACCAGCGGTTGCCCGCGGCGTCGGTGCGCGACTCGGGCCGGCCGTCGACGGTGTAGGTGTACGTGGAGACCACCGCGTCGGCGCGGTTGCCGGTGGCGGTCGGGGTGTTGTACTGCCAGCGCTCGACGGTGTGGTTGCGGGCGTCGGAGACGGCGCTGGTGGGCCAGGTCCCGGCGGGCGGGAGCAGGTCGACCCGGTCCACGCCGGCGTACGTCGTGGTGGTGCGGTTCTGCTCGACGCCGAGGGACCAGGAGGCGACCACCACGGCGCGGCTCTGCCCGTCGTAGGTGGTCCGGGTCTGCAGCGGGACGGTCGAGTCGTCGGCCGTCACCAGGGTCGAGGTGGGGCCGGAGTCCTTGTTGTACCAGGCCGGGTCGGCGGTCTTGGCCCGCCCCTGCGAGTCGTAGCGGGTCCCGGAGAGCATCCGGCCGGTGTAGGCCGGGTTGGCGGGCGAGGTCTGGGTCTGCCGGGTGCGGCCGAAGCCGTCCAGGATGTCGATCTTGCGGGTCTGGACCGGGGTGCTCAGGTCGCGCTTGAGCACCAGGGTCGTCACCGAGGACGGGACACCGGTCTGGTTGGACAGGTTGTAGGCGTAGCTGACGTTGGGGTTCGGGTTGGCCCCGGGGGTGCGGCCGGCCAGCCAGACCCCGGTGAGGCGCCCGAGGGAGTCCCAGGCCTGGGTGCTGACCTTGTTGTTCGGGTCCTTGACGGTCAGCGTGTTGCCGCGGCGCGGGTCGATGGTGGTGACGGTGTCCCAGGTGGCGTTGGCCACGCCGGGCACCGGTGCCGAGGAGGTCAGCGTGGACGGGATCTCGCCGGCCGCGGCGGCCGCGTACGAGGTCCTGGTGGTCGCGCCGCCCGGGTGCTGCGCGTCCTTGACGGTCAGCGCGGTGACGGAGTCGGTGCGGCCGTACTTGTCGAAGGTGACGTTGGTGGTGGTGGTGAAGGTGGCGCTGCCGTCGGCCTCGTAGCGCTCCAGCTCCTGGGAGCCGCTCGGGTTGGCGGTGGCCGCGGCCTGGCCGTACGGCAGGTTGTCGTACAGCACGCGGTTGCGGGAGACGGTGTTCCCGGCGTTGGCGGTGGCCGTGCAGGCGTTGGCGCCGGAGACCGTGAGGGTCTCGGCGGCCAGGTCGGTGCGGACCGGGTCGGGCCCCTGCGCGTACGCGGTGAGGGTGCAGACGTCGGGCAGCCCGTCGGCCTGGTCGAGCACGCTGCGGGCGCGGTTGGCGTGGTCGCTGTCGGACACCGTGGTCTTGGTGGTGGTCCGCCAGGTCTGGTCGGCCTTCAGGCCCTGGGTGGTCGTCGAGCGGGTGGTCGCGGTGTAGCGCGCCACGAGGTCCGGCAGCCCGTTGCCGCGCGGGTGGGTCGCGGTGGCGACCTCACCGGAGGCCGCGTTGACGGTGCGCGAGGTGACCTTGCCGTCGGCCTGGTCGAACACCTCGGTCTGCAGGACCTGGCCGCCCAGCCAGTCGACGTCCACGACGTCCCGGCCGAGCGCGTCGGTCAGGTGGACGCTGCGGGTGCTGCCGTCCTTGCGGACGTCGCCGTCCATGCCCTGCCGGTAGGTCGCGCGGCTCTGCGACCTGGGGCCGTCGTTGCCGCTGCCGATGGTGGTGGTGACCACCCCGAAGCCGCGGAAGTCGCCCCAGGTGCGGGCGTTCGCCTCGGTGAGCTCGGCGTCGTCGCGGTGCCAGCCGGGCTTGGCGTAGGCGTACTTGGTGATCTTCTGCGGGGCGTCGGTGGCGGTGTCGTTCTCGGTCAGCGAGGCGACGGTGTAGTGGTTGAACCAGTCGAGGACCGGGTCCGACCCGGCCACCGAGCCCGGCGGCAGCCAGCGCACCGGGTAGCAGCCGAGGCTGTTGTCGTCCTCGGCCGCCGGCATCACCTTGTTGATCCGGGAGCAGGCCGGCAGGTTGTAGTCGACGTTCAGGACGCCGCCGGTCTCGTTGTGGATCTGCTGGATGCGCGGCCGGTTCATCAGCGGCGGCGCGGGCACCAGGTCGGTGCCGTCCACCCGGTTGGGCAGCATCACCGGGGTGAAGCTCACCGCCGGGGTGCTGAGCTGGGTCGCGCCGGCCTTGCCGGTGCGCACCACGGAGTCCAGCCACAGGGCCTTCTGGCTGGTGTTGTCGTTCGGGTTCGGGAACGAGTGGTTGAGCTGGTAGGAGTCGACGTCCTGCCAGGCGTTGTTGACCCGCACCTGGGTGGCGACGCCGGAGAGCCGCTTCGTGGTGAAGTAGCTCGGGCCGTAGTGGGTGCAGGTGCCGTCCTGCTTGCACTCCTGGTCGACCGGCACGTCGGGCCAGTTGGTCTTGTTGGCCTCGGTGCGCTGGGACGGGTCGCAGTTCGCGGTGTCCACGCAGCGCTCGGCGGTGGAGAAGACGACCTTCGCGGCGGGCTGCAGGCCGCCCTTGGCCGCGACCTGCTCGTCGAGGCGCTGGCCGTACGCGATCGTGGCGGGCAGGTTCGCCCGGGTGTAGGAGGTGCGGGTGCCGTTGCCGTTGTTCTGGCCGCCGCCACGGGCGTACCAGTTGGTCTCCGGCGACCACGTGTAGGTGGTCAGGTTGCCGCGCGCGTCCACCACGTAGTCCAGCGAGAGCCGCTGCCACATCTGGCACCAGGAGGCCTTGCCCTGGCCGGAGTCGTAGCACGGGTCGCCGCTGTCGGGCGAGTAGACCGGCACGGTGGAGACCGAGTTGGACGCCGGATCGCTCTTGTCGCCGCCGGGCAGGTGGTTCAGGCCGAAGTAGTACACCGTGCCGGAGGAGTCGGTGACCTTCGCGTAGGCGCCGTCCCGGGCGTCGTTGCCCGCGCCCGAGCCGAACTCGATCCTGGTGCCGTCGTCGTCCTTGAGGTGCCAGACGCCGGTCGCGGCGTCCGTGGTGGCGCCGGAGGAGCCGGCGTTGCGGTCCCGGACCAGCTGGCCGGAGTGCGAGCCGAGCGAGAGGGCCGCGTTGAAGCCGGCCCAGCACTGGTCCCCGGAGCCCTTGATGCCGTCCTTGTCGCAGGGCTTGAAGCTGCGCTCGATGAAGCCGGGGTTGAGCTCCCAGCCGTCACCGACCCAGGAGGCCTGGGCGTTGGTGGCCGAGGTCTTCCCGTCCACCGTCGAGGAGTTGTACGAGAGCGCGACCGCGGGCGGCTGGCCGCCGAGCGACGGCGGCACCTGGACCGGGTAGCTGTACGTGAGGGCGCCGGAGGAGCTGCCCGCCGCCCAGGCGGAGGAGGGGGTCAGCGTGGAGGCGTTGTAGCTGCCGCCGCCGCCCGAGGAGGTGGTCTCGGCGGCCAGCAGCAGCGGGGCCGCCGCGGGGGCCTGGGCCGAGGCCCCGCTCGCGGACGCGGCGAAGGAGGCCTTCACGGCACCGCCGGCCGGCACGGCCGGGTCGCCCGCGGCGGGCAGCGACACCTCGGCGACGATCCGCTTGGCGGCGGCGTCGTAGCGGGCCGGCACCGGGGTGCGGACCTGGCAGGAGGGGAGCTCGGGGGTGGTCGCGGCGCACGCGGGCAGCGTGACCAGGCGGCCGCGGGAGGCGAACTCGCCGCCGGTGGCCGCGTCCAGCGCGGCGGAGTCGACGCCGACGGTGACCGGCACGGCCTCCTCGGCACCGCCCCGCCCGTCGGCGGCCGCACCGGCCGCCCGCTGCGCCGTGAGGCTGAAGACCAGCCCGTCGACGCCGGACACCCGGGCGCTCGCGCCGTCCTTCTGGACCACCGTCACCGCCGCGGCCGACGCCGCGGCCTCCGGCTTCGGGGCGACCCAGACCGGCAGCGCGCCGGCCTTGACGGGGGCGTCCGGCCGCGCGGCGGCGAGGTCCGCGGTGGCGGACCCGTGCACCGCCGGCGCCACCGCGGGCGCCCTGCCGGCCCGCTGCGGCACCGGGTAGTGCGGTGCAACCGCGGCGGCCTTGGCGGCGTCGGTGACCTTGACGGAGGTGGTGCCGGGCAGCGGGGTGCCGGGCGGCTGCCACACCTTGGAGAAGTCGGGTCCGCTCGCGGCCTGCGCGGCCGGTCCGAGCAGCGAACCGGCCACCGCCAGGGCGATCGGCCCGGCTATCCATCGCCAGGGAATTCCCCTGCGATCGGGTCTGTCCGGAATTGACACGTTCCCACCCCCGTTTTCTTGAAAGAGATTTGACTGGTCATCGGCACAGTCGGTTGCGGAACCTAGCAGCCGGGCATGTCGCCCCACCAGCGAGAAAGCGTCCGGCAGGCGGGGTGATCCATCTCACTGACCGGCCATTCGGTTCTTTTTGCGCCAAAATCCCGACACGGCCCTTGCGAAGGTTTTGTCGACGAGGCGTGAGAACTGCCAGGGTGCGCTTGACCTCTGCGTATCCGCACTCGCGGAGCGCGTCGCACACCCGGGGGAGCCCGATGCCACGCATACCCAGACCCGCCAGGCCGACCAGACGGTCGACCGCCGCCGCGGTCTCCTTGGTCCTCACGACCGGCCTGTTCACCGCCGCGCCGTTCGCCGCCCACGCCGCCACCGGCACACCGGCCCCCACCGCGCCGGCCACCGCGCCCTCCGGGCAGCCCACCCGCCCGACGCCGGACCGGATCCAGAGCGCCGTCGAACGCGCCAAGCGCGAGGGCAAGGACGTCCCCGTCCCCGAACTCACCGACGAGTACACCACGGTGGTCGCGACGGCCGAGGGCAAGCTGCGCTCGGAGCAGCACGAGCTCGCGCAACGCGCCAAGCGGACCGACGGCTCCTGGGCCCCCCTCGACGACACCCTGGTCAAGCGTGGCGACGGCACCGTCGCCCCCACCACCGCCAGCGGCGACCTGGTCATCTCCGGCGGCGGCGACGGCCCGCTGGCCACCATGACCACCAAGGACGGCAAGCAGCTCGCCGTCTCCTCGCCGTTCCCCGGCAGGCTCCCCGCCCCGAAGCTGACCGGCAACACGGCGCTGTTCAGCGGCGTCGCGCCGGACACCGACCTCGAGGTCACCGCCACCAAGTGGGGCGGCTACACCACCGTGGTCGTGCTGCGCACGCCCGCCGCCGCGGCCAACCCGGCCGCGCGCAACCTCGTCTTCCCCACCACCACCAAGGGGTTGGAGCTCGGCAAGGACGCCACCGGCGCGCTGACCGCCTCCGCCGGCGGCACCCCGGTGTTCACCGCACCGACCCCGCAGATGTGGTCCGCCAAGGAGGCGCGCACCCCGGCCGCCCGGGCCGCCGCGAAGTCCGCCGCCGCCGAGCCCGCGTTCGCCGCGGCCCCCCGCGCGGCCGCCCCGGCCGCCCCGGCCGCCGGACAGGACGCCGCCGCCGGCGCCGCCACCCGCACCGCGCCGGACGCCCCGAGCACCACGGCCGGTCCCGGCTCACTCGCCACCGTCGCCGACATCCCGGTGGCCGAGGCCAAGGTGGCCCAGGCCGGCGGGAACGGCAAGGGCGCGATCACCCTGACCCCGAGCCCCGACCTGCTCGACGGCGCCAGCACCTCGTACCCGATCTACGTCGACCCGTCCTGGGGCCAGGACGCCCGCGGCAAGCAGCACCACGCCTGGGTGATGCAGGCCCACAACACGACCGGCAACTTCGACCGCACCGGCTCCAACGACCGCGACCGCCCCGGCTCCGGCTACCAGGGCTGGGAGTCCCCGTACGGGATCGAGCGGGCGCTGTTCGAGTTCGACCTCAACGGCTACGCCGGCGCCACGATCAACTACGCCAACCTGCGGATCAACCAGTACATCTCCTCGGACCACTCCTGCTCGACGACCTACCCGGTCAACCTCTACCGGGCCCGTGAGTTCGACTCCTCGGTGTCCTGGAACAACCACGAGGTCCGCGAGTGGCTCGACGGCAAGAACGTCGCGGGCAACGGCACGCTCTCCGAGTGCTACAACGACCTGCCGATCGACTTCAACATCACCAACGCCCTGCGCGACGGCATCCGCAACACCGGCGTGCCGCTCGCCTTCGCCGTGCTCGGCCAGGAGGGCAGCGGTCAGCGGATGGGCTTCAAGCGGTACTCGTACGACGCGACGCTCAGCAGCCAGTACGACTTCCCGCCGCGGGTGCCCGGCAACCCGCACACCTACCCGACCCCGCACCGGGTCACCAGCTCCGACACCGACTCCTGCGCGGACGTGCCGGTCTCCTCGTACGGCTACGTGACCGCCACCAACACCACGCTCAAGTCCACGGTCAGCAGCCCCAACCAGGGCCAGCTCACCGAGTACGTCGGCATCTGGGACAACACCACCGGCGGCAACACCGTCAACAACGGCTGGTCGGGCTTCGTCGGCACGGGCAGCGAGGCCTCGTACGACCTGCCGGTCGGCACCCTCCAGGACGGCCACTACTACGGCTGGCAGACCCAGGGCGACGACGGCCTGCTGCGCGGACCGGCCTCGACGGTCTGCCACTTCGCCGTCGACATGACCCCGCCGGTGTTCACGTTCGGCGCCTTCACCGACCCGGCCACCCAGTTCCCGCCGGCCGGCAACGGCCAGACCACCAAGCTCCGGCTCGGCGACACCGGCCACATCCCGGTGGTCGCCTCCGACCCGAGCCCGGGCGCCGGCCTGGTCTCCTCGGGCCTGGCGTGCGTCCAGTGGGGCTACGACCCGCAGCTCTCCGGCGCGCAGCAGACCTGCGGCAACGGCGGCACGCTGTCGATCGGCGACATCACCACCAAGCCGACCCACTGGGGCACCAACACCCTGTACGCGCGGGCGATCGACGAGGCCGGGAACTCCTCCCAGACCGTCTCCTACTCGTTCTACGTGCCGTGGGCGCCGGGCCCGGTCGCCTTCGGCGACACCACCGGCGACGCCCGGCCGGACATCCTGCTCGCCGACACCGCCGGCAACCTGATCGCCCACGGCCGGGCCACCGACCCGGGCAACACCAGCGTGCCGCCCACCGGCACCGCCGCACCGGCCGCCCAGGCCCCGGGCGCCGACGCCGCCACCAACCCCCGGACGTGGAAGGACTACCGCGTCGCGCACCGCGGATCGGTGGACCCGACGACCAACCTGGACGACCTGTTCGTCCACAAGGACCCGAGCGGCCCGGGCGCGGGCGACGGTGACGACGCCCTCTACTACTACTCCAACACCCTGTCCGACCCGGGCCGCTTCACCCGCGGCACGATGACCCCGCTGGACCGCCCGGACTGCGACACCGCGTACGCCACGTCCTGCGCCGGCCACCACGACGGCGGCAGCTGGTCCCAGGCCCGCCAGATCACCCCGATCGGCTCGGCCAAGGACACCCGCACCCCGAGCCGCCAGGTGACCGACGCCACCGGCGTCTTCGCGATCGACTCGGGCAACCTCTGGTTCTACCCGGTCAAGACCAACCACACCCTGGCGGCGCCGTCGCTGGTCTCCACCGGCAACTGGGACGACAAGGACCTGATGGTCCCCGGCAACACCCTCGCCATCGGTGCCGCCACGGCCACCACCCCGGCCCTGTGGGTGCGCAACCGGACCAACGGCGACATCTTCCAGTACGCGCTGACCACCGCCGCCCGGCCGGACGGCTCGACCACGGTGACGGCCGTCACGGCCAGCCCCGCCGCCAGGATCGGCTGGGGCGTCAACGGCACGGGCTTCCCGACCATGGGCGCCGACGGCGACCTGACCGGTGACGACGTGCCCGACCTCTGGGGCGTCGACCAGTCCGGGACGATCCACGTCTGGCCGTCGGCCGTCACCAACGGCCAGGTCACGGGCTACGCCGGCGACCACTTCCGCGGCACCACCCAGGCGCCGTTCGTGCAGTTCCCGCTGACCGGCGACGCCAAGGCCAACCCGGCCGCCCAGAACGGCACCGCCGCCAACGTGTCCTTCGCCGACGACACCGTCGACGGCCGCACCACCAAGGTCGCGGTGTTCGACGGCACCGGGGCCAACAAGTCCACCGTCACCGGCGCCCGGAACGCGGTGGACGCCCGCCAGAGCTTCACCATCAGCACCTGGGCCTACCTGGCCAAGGACGACTCCGGCGTGGTGGTCAGCCAGGACACCCAGCACGGCAGCTCGTTCATGATCTACGCCGACCACGGCGCCTGGCGCTTCGCGATCGCCAACGGCGACAACGACCAGTGGCCCTACGACTACGACAACGCCACCGGCCCCGCCGGCGCGTACCGGCTCAACACCTGGACGCAGCTGACCGCGAGCTACAACGCCGCCACCGGACAGATGAACCTGTACGTCAACGGCAGCCTGGCCGGCACCGGCCAGCACAACGCCTCGACCAGCCCGGCCCCGAACGGCAACCTGGTGCTCGGCCGCTACCGCGCCGCCAGCGCGCCGTCCAACTTCCTCACCGGGCGGATCAGCGACCTGGCGGTCTACAACTCGGCGGTCGCGGCGACCACCGTGAACAGCCCGGTCCGGTTCTCCGCACACATGGGCCGCTGCCTGGACGCGCCGAACAACAACACCGGCAACGGCATGCACCCCCAGCTGTGGGACTGCAACGGCACCGACGCCCAGCGCTACAGCCTGAACGCCAACGGCACGCTCACCATCAACAACCAGTGCGTGGCCGCGAGCGCCAACGGCACCGCGGTGGGCACCCAGATCATCCTCTGGAACTGCCTCGGCGAGGGCGGCCAGCAGTGGCGCTACCGGGCCGACGGCAGCATCTACAACCCGCAGTCGGGCCTGTGCCTGGACGTCCCCTGGGCGAACAGCAACGCCGGCACCACCCTCCAGCTCTTCACCTGCAACGGCACCACCGCGCAGCGCTGGAGCATCCCGACCGTCAGCACCCCGGTCCTTCCCGTGAACCCGTAGCGGTCCACCGGAACGACGGAAGGGCCCGTCCCCCCGAGGGGGGCGGGCCCTTCGCCCGTTCCGGGGTCAGCGCGCGCTGGCCTCGTGCACGAAGGCGACCAGACGGCTCAGCGCGTCCGGGTCCATCGAGGGCATGACGCCGTGGCCGAGGTTGAAGACGTGGCCGCTGGTGCCGAGCGCCTCCGCGGCCCGCAGGACCTCGCGGGCCTTGCTCTCGACGACCTCGGTGGGCGCGAACAGGACGGCCGGGTCGAGGTTGCCCTGCAGGGCCTTGCCGGGGCCGACCCGCTCGGCCGCCACGTCCAGCGGCACCCGCCAGTCGACGCCGACGACGTCCGCGCCGGCCTCGCCCATCAGGCCCAGCAGCTCGCCGGTGCCGACGCCGAAGTGGATCCGCGGCACGCCGTAGGAGGCGACGGAGTCGAAGACCTTGGTGCTGGACGGCATGACCGAGCGGCGGTAGTCCGCCGGGGCGAGCGAGCCGACCCAGGAGTCGAAGAGCTGGACCGCCGAGGCGCCGGCCTCGATCTGCACCTTCAGGAAGGCGGAGGTGATGTCGGCCAGCCGGTCGACCAGGGCCGCCCACAGCTCGGGCTGCCCGTACATCATGGCCTTGGTGTTCTCGTGGTTCTTCGACGGCCCGCCCTCGACCAGGTAGCTGGCCAGGGTGTACGGCGCGCCGGCGAAGCCGATCAGCGGCGTCCCGCCGAGCTCGTCCACCAGCAGGCCGACGGCCTCGGTGATGTAGGGGACGTCGTCCGGCTCCAGCGGGCGCAGCCGCTCGAGGTCCGCGAAGGTGCGGATCGGGTCGGCGATGACCGGCCCGATGCCGGGCTTGATGTCGACGTCGATGCCGACCGCCTTGAGCGGCACCACGATGTCGCTGAAGAAGATCGCCGCGTCCACGCCGTGCCGGCGCACCGGCTGGAGGGTGATCTCCTTGACCAGCTCGGGCCGCATGCAGGACTCCAGCATGGGGATGCCCTCGCGGACCTTCAGGTACTCGGGCAGCGAGCGGCCGGCCTGGCGCATGAACCACACCGGGGTGTGCGGCACCGGCTCGTGCCGGCAGGCGCGCAGGAACGCGGAGTCGTGCGCGGCGCCGCGGCGCGCGGGGGTGGTTCGGCCGTCGAGGGCGGCCGCCGTGGTGTCTGCCGTAGTCTCGCTCACGGGTCAAATCTTCGCACGCGCCCCGGGGCGCTCTCTCCGGGCCGGCTCGTCGGTTCCTCCAAGATGTGGCCCGGTTTGCCGTTCCGGCACGCCGCTCGGACGGAAGTTGCGGCGTTAACCGGGGTTCTCGACCTAGTCTTCGGGTCATGGCAGCGGTCGGCGGGCACCCCGCACAGGGTGGCGGAGCAGGTGGCGGAACTGGTCGGGAGGGGGCGCCGAGCGAGTTCCGGGCCGCCGTGGAGGCCCTCGACGGGGCCCGACTGCGGCCCGAGGTCCAGCTCTCCCCCGCCCCGGCGCCGCGCCGGCTGGCCCCGTACGCGTTCGCGGTGACCGCCTCGGTGGAGGTGGACGGCGAGGAGCTCGCGGACGGGCGGCTGGTGCTGCTGCACGACCCGGCCGGGCAGGAGGCCTGGAACGGCGAGTTCCGGGTGGTGACGATGACCCGCGCGGAGCTGGAGCCGGAGATGGCCGGCGACCCGATGCTCTCCGAGGTCGGCTGGGCCTGGCTGCTGGACGCCCTGCAGACGCACGGCGCCGGGTACGCGGAGCCGTCCGGCACGGTGACCCGCTGCGCCTCGCAGTACTTCGGCGGCCTCGCGGACCGCCCCTCCTCGACCGAGATCGAGATCCGGGCGTCCTGGACGCCGGCCGACGGCCGGTTCGAGCGGCACCTGGCGGCCTGGGGGGACCTGCTGTGCACCAGCGCGGGCCTGCCGCCGGTCACCCCGGCCCCGCAGGCGCCGGCGGACGTGCCGTCACTCGGCGGAGTGGTCCCGATGCCCGCACGGCGACGCCCGCGCTCGCACTGACGAGTGGCGTCCGGCCCGGACGGCACCGGCCGGTCCGACGCCACCCCCAGGGCTGACAGCGTGTGACTTCCGTCGCGCTCTGCGTCAATTACCCGGCCGAAACCGACCGATTCATGACGAATCTGATCGATTTTGTGCGAATACCAGGCATGTCGCATCAGTCATATGCGCGATTTGTCCGTATTGTTACTCACTAGATCGTGATCTTTCGCTAAAGCCGGGCACGGTAGCTGCCGAAGCAGACTGTGACCCTTTCCGAACGCGGAACACTCCGACCGCCCCCATCGGGGTTCCGTCCGCCACTCCCCGCAGGAGGCCTGGTGTCGGTCCTTCTTGAGCACCCCGCAAACGTGGTCGCCTACCGGCCGACCAAGCCCACCGCCATGGTGGTCATCGCCGATCCCCGCGTCCGAAACACCGTCACCCGCCACCTGTGGGCGCTCGGCGTCCGGGACGTGATCGAGGTGTCCTCGATCGCCGAGGCCCGCCCCCGGGTCTCCACCCCGCGCGACATCTGCGTCGCCGACGTGCACCTGCCGGACGGCTCCGGGCTGACCATCCTGGCCGAGACCCGCGCCGCGGGCTGGCCCAACGGGCTGGCGCTGTCCGCCGCCGACGACATCGGCGCGGTCCGCAGCGCGCTGGCCGGCGGGGTGAAGGGCTACGTCGTCACCGGCACCCGCACCAACGTCGCGATGCCCGGCCGCCCGGGCCTGCCGCTCGGCGCCGCCGGACTGGCCGGGCGGATGCGCCGTCCGGGCATGCCGGGCGTGCCGGGCGCCACCGGTGCGCCGGGCGCCCACGGGGCCCCCGGTGCCCCGGGCACCCAGCAGTCCGCCTACCGCGAACTGTCCGGCCGTGAGGTGGAGGTGCTGCGGCTGGTCGCCGAGGGTCAGTCCAACAAGGCCATCGGCGTGGCGATGGGCCTCTCCGCCCTCACCGTGAAGAGCCACCTCGCCCGGATCGCCCGCAAGCTGGGCACCGGCGACCGGGCCGGCATGGTCGCGGTCGCCCTGCGCACCGGCATCATCCACTGAGCCGATCGGACCGGACCGCCGCGGCGGCTCAGGAGGAACGTTCCTCCTGAGCCCCCGCCCCCCCCCTAGACGGGGCCGCGGCAGCCCCACCCACCCCCGGGGAACAAGGCGCCCAAAAACCCCGCCCCGCCGAGCGGACGT